>JBDGSI010000036.1:0-5691 GCA_042217615.1 Candidatus Nanohalobium sp. | reverse complement strand
ACAGCAGAACAGCAGGGAATAGATTACAGGCTTCTTGACAGGGATATAAATGAAACATTCTCATGCCTGTTCTCCAAACTATCTATCTGGGAGAAAGCAAAACTTGTCGTCAGCATATTCCTGGGAGAGGAAGAAATCGAGATCGAAGATCTCAAACAGGAGAACATGCTTGACACAGTGATAAAAGAACTGGGGGAAGAGTTTCCCTCCCTGAAAACAGTTTTCCTGGATGAAAGAAACAGTTACATGGCAGAAAAGCTTCTACAAGAAGATTTCAACCATGCAGTAATAGTAGTCGGGGCAGCACACGTACAAGGCCTTAAAAAATGTCTTCAAAAGAGAGCAGAGTACAGGGAAGAGCCAAAAAGCTTCAAAATTCCGTGGTTCAAGGCCTTGAAGTACGGTATGCCGGCTTTCATTCTTTCAGGTCTTGCCTACAGTTTCTACAGGATAGGTTTTTCTACAGGCGTACAGGCTACAGGGTTCTGGGTGCTGAGTAACGGCTTGCTTGCTTTACTTGGTGCTATAATTGCAAGAGCCTCCCCTGTTACTTGGGCTGCCTCGTTTTTCTCCGCTCCGTTGACATCCCTGGATCCTGCTCTGGGTGCAGGAATGGTTGCAGCCTATGTAGAAGGTAAATGGAATCCTCCGACAGTTGAAGAACTTGAAACCATAGCATACATAGAGGATTACAGACAGCTCTGGCATAATCAGGTTGGTAGAATACTGCTGACCTTCTTTTTCGTAACCTTGGGCAGTGCAGCTGCAACGTTCCTTTCAGCAGGGTATATTGCATCAATCCTGTCAGGCCTTTAAACCATGCGGATGAAAATACACTGTTATGAGCCAGGAAGATATCGGAAGGCATAAAGGCGCGGTCGAAACACTTCTCCACGAAAAAAAGGAGCTCTCCAGACTCCTCAAAATAGTTAACAGCCAGCTTGAAAAACATTTACAGGCACTGGACCAGGCAGGAGTAGACACAGAACAGTTCATACAGCAGATCCAACAACAAGGCCAACAATCCAACCAGCAACCCGGCCAACAGAGCAATCAAGCTAACAGTAACAAGCAGAGACAGAACAGGAACAACCAGAGAAACACGGGAAGACAACAGAAAACACAGAACAGAAACCAAAAGAAAAGAAACAGAAACAAACAACAAAAACAAGAAGAAGAGGAAGAAGACTTCGACGACAGAGACTTCAGCCCTCTCTAGAAAACCGGTTTCTGCTACACCTGGAAAGGCCCCCAATCCCCTCCCCAATTCTTTGTTGTCCTATAGTGGTAAAAAAGTTGGAGCCTGTTTTTCCTTACAAATGGCTTATATAAGCGAACTGGGAGAGCTCAGCCTGACCAAGGCAGAGAATGTAAAGCAGACTCTTGAGAATGTAAAGCCTTTTCTTGAAGGCATGAAGGAGGATTATAATGAATCTGAAACGGCCAGCACCGGCGAACTAAGTCAAAGGATAAGGGCAGAGTTTGACAGTTATGACTCTGATGATTACCCCCAACATTCGGATCTAAACCTGGCATTAGGGGTCTTGGATAGGAATAATATTATAGAGGTAAAAGGAAACACTGTTTCAACCAATAGTGATAGCGGAAACGATGAGTTCTCTCCTTCTAGCTTAAATGAGGGCAGGTATTATGATTTTGTAGATTATCTGGATGATAGGATAGGTGAGGCCGGGGTTGGAGAGAATGTACAGTACCGGAAGAATATGGATATTAGCTGCTTTGATCGGTGGCTTGAGGAGAATTAATGGTTTGAAGGCCTCTTCTTTTTTATTTCATGTATTTTTCTTCCCATTCCCTGATTTTCTGTTCCCAGTCTTTTTCCTCTTGATCTGAATCTTCTTTTTGAAGCAAGGCTTTTTCTCTCTGCCTGTAGCCGAGTAAACTGCCTGCGATAATCCCCATCAAGTGTGCTTCATAGGCTACTCCTGTTGATGCGGAAAGGCCTACGAAGTTGATCAGGATGTAAGCTATGAGAACCATGTACATCGGTGCAGGTACTCCCAGTACAAGGCCTACCTGGTTAGGCCGGTAAACTGTCAGGGCAGCTAGTACACCCATTGCTCCTCCGGAGGCTCCGATTATAATTGATTCCGGGTAGAATAGGAAGGCTGAAAGATTTGCAAACAGTGCTGAAAGCAGGAAGGCCTTGTAGAACTCCTTGCTGGATGTGTGGAGTTCGTAGATAGATCCGAACAGGGCTATGAAGAAGAGGTTGTTTAGAAGATGTTCTGGCCCGCTGTGTGCAAGGAAGGAGGCCAGGAATTTCCATGCAGGAGACTGTGAAGGATTGAATCCTAGTTTCAGGTCTAGGAATGTTTGTCCAAGAAAGACCACTGCCAGCAGGAATGAAAACTGTAAAGCTGCGTAGCTATACCCTTCTTCAGTCTCCATGCATTTTCAATCTGTTTCAAGGATTTCCACGGTTTTATCCTGCCCTATAGACATTATAAGGGTTGAAAGCCTTGGACCTTCCTCTCTGGACAGTAAGGCCTTGTACATGGTTGTGAAGAACTCTCCCGTACCTAACTCGGATTCGTCCTTAACCTCAAATATTTCTCCATCCAGTTCACTGCTGTCAACGAATTCTTGGTTTTCAAGCAGTTCTTTCAACAGTTTTAAGGCCTCTAACTGTTGTTCTGAGAATTTTTCTACTGTTTCCTCAGGTATTTTCTGGTTTATTTCGTATCTGTAGCTGCTGGGTGCGTATTCTCTTGCCCAGTTTTTAGCTCTTCTCATCCTGTCAAGTGCTCTCTCCCTGTCTTCTTCTCTTGGTTTTTCAGGCAGGTGTCCTGTATGTTTCAGTACTTGAAGGCCTCTGGTTTCCCATTCTTCTTCCGGTACTGTCTGGGCGATCAGGGATGCGTGTTTGAAAGGCACTCTTACGGGTTGTTCTTCAGGTGTTTCTACGGTTGCAAGTTCGTAGACTCTTTTCCTGTGTTTTCTCTTCTTCTCGTTTTCAAGTTCTTCAGGATTAAAGTAGTCTTCCTCGAACCTGTCAAACCGGTCGTATACCTGAAGTATCTCCTCATCGAACGCCAGATCTATCACTTTTCGAGGCTTGGTCTGAGAGAAGAGGAAACGGATTATTTCAGGGCTGTAAACCTTTTTCAAGTCTTTAAGCCGGAGCATGTTCTCCCCGGAGCTTGAGGAAAGTTTTTTATCGCTGCCTTTAGGCCTTACAAAATCATACATCTGGTAAACCGGAGGCTCCTGGCCGTATACCTTTTTAACTATTTCTTTACCTGTGTCACGGGAGCTTCCTGCCGCAGAGTGATCCTTTCCACCCGGCTCAAAGGCCACGTTTTCATATTTCCACCGCATCGGCCAGTCCACACGCCACGGAGGCTTCACAGAATCATCCTCCTTGAAGTTAACCGTCTTCTCCTCGCCGCATTCATTGCAGTAATAAGTTACGGTGTACTCGCCGTCGTAATCCTCCAGCTCGGTAAAGTCTTTCCCACATTCCTTGCAGTAAATCCTGATAGGGTGCCAATCGCTTTCTAAGGCCTCCTGCCGGTACTGATCAAGCACTTCTTTTATCTCTTCTCTGTTATTCATCGCTTTCTTTATCAGCTCAGCGTACTCACTGTTCTGAAACATTTCTGACTGCCTGATGAACTCGACATCCATATGCATGCCTTCAAGTTCTT
Source organism: Candidatus Nanohalobium sp. (assembly GCA_042217615.1). Lineage (GTDB taxonomy): Archaea > Nanohalarchaeota > Nanosalinia > Nanosalinales > Nanosalinaceae > JBDGSM01. Next base: position 2,020 of record JBDGSI010000036.1, on the reverse strand, counting down.
CCTCCAGCAAGGCCTCAAAGTGTTCTGCGTAGGATTCATGACAGTTTTCAGGGTCTGGTACTTCTGAGAGCGGAAGGCCTATGTACTGTTCCCATTCATCCGGAACGTTTTCAGGTACTTTTCTGAACCGGTCGTAATCGTCCCAGGAGTAGATGAAACGTGTGTCTTCGCCGTAGTATTTGAGGCTTTTCACCACGAAGTCTGCAGTGATTATCTCCCTGACGTGTCCTGCGTGTACAAGGCCTGAAGGACTGATCCCTGAGGCACATACATAGGTTTCTCTATCCGGGAATTTCTTTCTCGTGGCAAAGGCAAGCTGATCGCTCCAGAAAAGCGGCTGTTCATCAGACATAAAACACGTAACAGACAGGAAAGAATTTAATTCATAAAGCTCGGGCTATCACTGGAGACTGGGGAATTTCTTAATGAATGGATTCACAGCAAGACTGGTGTTTCTAACAGTTTTCATCGCAGGCCTTGCCTACTTCCTGTACAGAGACAGGGATAAAATCGGGAGAAAAGCAATATTTTTCTACAGGAGGACAGAAAAAGGCGTAGGCCTTATAAACAGGATAGAGGAAAGATTTCCTCGTTTCTGGAAAGTTTACGGTTACATGGCTGCTGTCTCTGGAGTGCTTTCCACTGTTTTCGCAACAGTTTTCATAGGGGATAAAGTAATCAAGGCTGTACAGGCAGGTTCAGCAGCTAAAAGCGGTGTTTCCGCGATCCTGCCAAGCCTTTCAGGAGAATCCAGTTTCCAGGCAGGTGTCTCGTTCATCCCTGTTGAGTACTGGCTGATAGGCCTTGCAACGGTAATGACTTTCCATGAATTAAGTCATGGTATAGTGGCTAGAAGTGAAGACTTCAACATCAGATCGGTAGGATGGTTTGTCCTAGGTATATTCCCTGGAGCCTTTGTGGAGCCTGAGGGAGAGAAAATGCTTCCAGATCCTTCAGACGATTCGGAGATAGAGGAAGACCTAGAAGGTTCAACAGCTGTCTGGGATCAAGGAAACCTGTTCTCCCGTATAAAGGTTTTAGGTGCAGGAAGCTTCGCAAACTTTGTGATAGGGGCAATACTTTTCACCTCGATAATTGCTTTTTCCGCGGCAGCAACTCAACCATCTAACATAGTTTATGCTGCACAGCAAGGTTACCCGGCTGCAGAGGCAGGAATGGACAACGGAACCCTCTACAGCGTCAACGGCAATCGGTTAGGAACCGATCTTAAACAGCTTCAAACCATCTCTGCCGGAGAACAGGTAACCCTGAACACAAGCGAAGGAGTCTTCACAGTAGAAGCAGTGAAAGAAAACAGTTCTACTTCTTCAGGTATTTCAGGATTTTTCTCCGGAGAAGATAAAGAAGCAGATGGAAGAATAGGGATAATGGTCGGCACAACCACAGACTACAACCCAGGCCTTAAACAGTACTCAGGCCTATTAAACTGGTTTATCTCACTGCTTTCCACAGTAGCAGCAATCCACATCGGTATAGGCCTTGTCAACATGCTGCCGTTCAGGCCTCTGGACGGAGGACATATAGTCGGAGGTATAGTCGATAAATACCTGGGAGAGAAGGCCTCAAAACTGTTTAACATGGGTTCGCTGCTGGGAATGATAGGTTTGATAGGCCTTATAGTTTTATCGGCGCTAGGAGTCTAGTTCTCTTCCAGTTCTTCCTCTAACTCTTCTATTTCCTCCTTTATCTCCTCTTCCTCCTTTTCCACGTGTTCTTCGATCACATCTCTTTCAAAGTAGATCAGTTCTACAGCGAAGATGACGGTGAAGATGCCTCCTATGAAGAGCAGGAGATGAATGCTTGTAGTTACTAAATGGTAAATCTCAAGTGTTAGGACAGTCACTGCTCCGGTAAGGCCTACAACCGGTACAGGCGTAAATATTTCCAGGTCTCTGTCCTTGAGGGCTACGTAGTTGACAACGCCGAATATGAGGATGAAGGATATGGAGGCGAAGGTGCTTATTTCTTCCAGACTGCCGAATGCGGTGAATCCTGCTGT
>JBDGSI010000035.1:0-2827 GCA_042217615.1 Candidatus Nanohalobium sp. | reverse complement strand
AAACTCGGCTTGCAGGTCTCTTTCACCTCAGAATCCGTCGACAGAGATGAAAAAGGAAGAGTTCAGGAAGCTTAAGGAAGAGATAGGTTTGGAGAGGCTTGTGGAGAAGGCCTTTGAAGCAAGAAGCAAAATAGATATATAGTTGTCACCGATCCGTCAAGCACAACATTTTTAAATACTCCTTTGGTTGGTACTGGTGTATGTCTCTAAGTGAGAAAAAGGAAGAAGCTGAGGCCGTTCTTGACTCTGCAGAGATGACTTTGGAAACCTTCGGTGAAACCGGAAGGGCAGCCCGGAAGCTGAAGTCAAAAGTCAGAGAGCTGGAGGAACAGGTACAGGACCCTGACTCAGAGAGAAAGATAAAAGACCTGATAGAGGAAATCAGAGACCTAATGGAAGAAGTTCAGGAAACAGCAGGCAGCGACCCTGTAATGGATGAACCAGCAGGCGGAGAACTCGGGGGCGGAGCACCACCTCCAGAAGATGACATGCCTCCGATGTAGAGAATCCTGAGCTGGAAGGCCTCAAAAATCGTTTTCTTTACTCTTTATAGGAAAAATCTTTACATCCTGTCTCCAGAAACACTTCTCCAGAGATAACGGGGTTTAAAAACTAAAAACCGGAAGAACAGAAGTAGAGGCCTTTCAAAAACAATGAGTGAAGATTTTCTGGGGATCAATAAAAGATCATTTCTTTTTGGAGCAGTTGCAGGCCTTTTCACAGCTTTCATACCTTCGTTCCTTGATCATGTAGTATTTTTTCTTTCAGGTCAGATACGGTCCGCAACCAGTCAGGGCCACTGGGGGATTGTAGCAGTCAGTGTAATTGCTTTTCTCGCCTTCCTGATACCTTTGAAGTACAGGCGGAGAGCTGACTGGAGATCCATGGGCATATACACCGCTTTTATCGTCTCGCTGTTTGTGGAGATGTATGGGATTCCTTTAACTATCTATCTTTCATCCGCTGTTTTCGGATCTGTGGCTGTGCAGCCTCCTCAAACAGTTCTCACATTTCACTTGCTTGGTAAAGTGTTTGGCGTCAATATATGGATGCTTACAGGCCTTGCAGTGACAGCTATCGGGGCAGCGACTGTAGCTGTAGGATGGGCGACGATCTACAGAACCGATAAAGATCTTGTAACCTCAGGGATTTACAGCTACTCCCGGCACCCTCAGTACCTGGGTATAATCCTTGTAGCATTTGGATGGTTCATAGGATGGCCTACAATACTTACGGCCCTGATGCTTCCCGTCCTCACCTATGAATATGTAAGGCTCTGCAGAAAAGAAGAGAAAGAAGTAATGGAGGAAGTAGGAGAACAAAAATACAAAGAGTACATGAAATCCACCCACATGCTGATCTAAGGCCTTAAAAAGGGAAGACGGTAAAAAAACTCCTGACAAACAGAAAAATATGCCTCCACAAGGAGAATGCCCCTACTGCCAGCTAATAGACAATCCTCAACAGTTAATGGTGGTAGGAGAAACAGACGACTTCTACGCATGGCTGGAAGTACAGCCAAGAGCAAAAGGCCACACCCAGATAGTTCCCAAAGAACACAAGGAAAGCCTGATGGAGTTCACACCTGGAGAATATGACCAGGCGATGACTCTGGCACGTAAAGTAGTGGAAAAAGCAGAAAGAGGCCTTGGAGCAGACGGTGCATCTATAACAGTAAACATAAACGAAACAGGCGGACAAATGCTGCCCCACGCATACATCTCAGTATTCCCAAGATTCGAAGAAGACGAAAACGCAGGTACACCTACAGGAGCAATCTTCCAACACCGAGAAGAACTACAAGACCAGGAAAAACTCAAACAACTCCAGGAAAAAATGAGCAGCATAGACGTAAACTTCGGAGAACCCAAAAAACCACATCCGGACTCACAGAAATTCAGAGAAGAAAACACGCAGCAAACAGAAGAAAACAAAGAACAGACAGAGAAAGAAAAAGAAGAAGGAGAAGAAATAACAGCATCAGAAGGCCAAAGCATAGAATGGAAATAAAAAGGCCTCCCCACCCAAAACACTTAAATAATTTTGTCACTGGAGAGTGACATAGAGGTGGACTGGTTCTGGGATTTGTAAAAAGCGCTATAGGAAAACCTATGAAATATGCGGGGCTGCTAGGTCTTGGAGCTAATGCCTACAGGTTAGCAGCCTACGACAGAGATAATATAGGAAATATTGCTGGCACTGTTTCAGGAGATCTTGATTCAGATTCTGATCCTTGGGATGCAGCAGTTTCAATTCTAAATGGGGTTGAACAGGAAGCCCAGACAGACCCGGATTTTGGCAGCCACCTTGGAGAATTGATGTTATCGGTGTCAGCCTATCTAGGAGGAAGTCACCTTGACAACGACAGAGAACTTGGAGACTATACGGCTATGCTTCCTGAAAGATATCTTTCCTGAAAGATATCTTGAAGGTGAAGAGTAAGGCCTTCATCCCTGATTTTGGAGTTTTTTCTGAAAAATACTTTTAACTTTCAACAGTCTTTTCACGAGTATGACTGAGTACGACCAGCAAAAGATTGAAGACGAGGTTTCCAAGTTCTGGGAAGAAAACAATGTTAAGCAAAAGGTCCGTGAGTCGACTGAGGGTAAAGAGCCTTTTTTCCTGATTGATGGGCCGCCTTTCCTGAACGGTGAGCCACACGTCGGCCATATGCAGGGGAAGGTTTTGAAGGACGTGATGCTGCGTTTCAAGCAGATGCAGGGTTTTGATGTATGGGATCAGGCAGGTTTCGATACGCACGGTCTTCCGAACGAGATTGCGACGGAGGAAGAACTGGGTATTGAGGATAAGAATGAGATAGGGGCTG
>JBDGSI010000034.1:0-7524 GCA_042217615.1 Candidatus Nanohalobium sp. | reverse complement strand
GTTTCTGGGGAAAAATTGGTTCTATGGATTATACTATCCAGGAGTTGCCTGAGTCGGAGAGGCCTAGGGAGAAGCTGGAGGAGCGCGGTGTTTCTGCTCTTTCCGATGTTGAGCTTCTGTCGATTATTTTGAGGACCGGTATTCCTGGTAAGAATGTGAAGGAGTTGTGCGGCGAGATTTTGAACGAGGTTTCTCTGGACGGTTTGGCGGATAGGAGTCTGGAAGAGTTGAAGGGTTTTGAAGGTGTTTCCCGTGTGAAGGCCGGCCAGTTACTGGCTGCAGGTGAACTGGGTAGACGGATGCAGAGGAGTGAGAAGGAGAGGATCGAGAGTTTTTCCGATGTTAAGGCACAGGTTGAGGATCTCAAGTTTCTGGAGTCGGAGGTTGCCCGGGTTTTCTACCTAAACTCCGGCAACGAAATTGTTTCAGAAAAGGAGTTTGACGGCGGCGTCGACTCCGTCAACCTTGAGCCGAGAAAGGTTTTTGGCGAGGCCTTGAGGTCGAATGCTTCCGCTTTGATCCTGTCGCATAACCACCCCTCTGGAAAGTCTGAGGCGACCGAGAGGGATATCGAGTTTACTGAGGAACTGGTTGGTCTTGGTGAGCGTCTGGGGGTTGAGGTTTTGGATCATGCTATTGTTGGTGAGGAAGTTGTGAGTTTGAGGGGGAGGGAGGTAGTTGGTTTTTCTTGAGAAGGCCTTTGGGAAAAGTGTTTTAGGCGTTTTAAAATCCTGTGGTTTTTGAGGACACCCTATTTAAAGTTTTGTTGTTGTCCCCTTATTGTATCTGTTCTATCTGTGCGAGGTTCAATAATCAATGGCGATGGATGTACGTGATCACAGGGCTGTTCCGGAGCATCAAAAAATGGATGAAGATGAAGTTGAGGATCTTCTTGAGAGGTATGATGTTGAGAAAGAGGATCTTCCTAAGATTGAGAGGACTGATGCTGCGTTGAAGCAGATGGATGCTGAGGAAGGGGATGTTATTGAGATTTCTCGTAGCAGCCCTACCGCCGGTAAAACCAATTATTACCGTGTGGTTGTTGACCGTTAAATGAGTGAGAAAAGGTTTTTTCAGAGGTGTTATGTTTAGATGAATGAAGAGTTCCTGGAACAGTTGATTGACAAGAACATGGTAAAGCATCAAATCGAGTCCTACAACCGTTTTGTGGATGAACGGATTCAGGCTATCTTGAACGAGGTTGGAAATATTGAGCCTGAGCTTCCGGATGGTGAGGACTTGGTTATCAAAATTGTAAATGTGGATATTAAGAGGCCTAAGATTAACGAGGCTGATGGTTCTGTACGTGATATTACTCCGCGGGAAGCGCGTATGCGTGATTTAACTTATTCTTCTGAGATCAAGGTTGAGATGACTCCGATCTTTGAAGGCGTTAAGCAGGATACTGAAGAGGTTACTATAGGAGAGATCCCTGTGATGGTTGGCAGCGACCTGTGCTGGACCAGTGAATGGGATGAGGAAGAGATGCGTGAGAACGGTGAGGATCCTGAGGATCCTGGCGGATACTTTATCATCAATGGTTCTGAGAAAACCCTTGTCTCTATGGAGGAGCTGGCTGATAACAAGCCAGTCTACCAGATTGATGGAGATGAAGAGAAATGCCGTATTAACTCCGAGAACGAGGGGTATGTTCAGAGACATGTCCTGAGAAGAAGCGATGATATTGTCAACATCAGTTTTGCTAATGTTAAGAAGACTCCTGCTGTAGCTCTTGTAAGAGCTTTAGGCCTTGAAACGGATAAGGAGATTGTAGAGGCTATCGGCGAGGAGTATTCAAGCGATGTTTACCTGAACCTGTACGAGGTTGATGCTTCTAACCAGGAGGAGGCTTTTGAGTATATTGCGAATCAGGCAGGGATCACCAGTGATGTTGAGGAACGTGTTGAAAGCATTTTGGATGAGTACTTGCTTCCTCACATGGGACAGGAACCGGAGGCCCGTATGGATAAGGCCAAGTTCCTGGCAAGCATGATTAGAAATACTATTGCCCTGGGTAAAGGCGATATTGAAGAGGATGACATTGATCACTACGGCAATAAACGTTTGAACCTGGCCGGAGAGCTTCTGGAGATGCAGTTCAGAAGTGTTTTCCTCGGCAAATGGGGATTAGTCGCCCGTATGAAGTATAATTTCCAGAAAAGTGCGAAGAGAGGTCGTCTTCCTTCCCTGCAGTCCACAATTGTCGCCGACACTTTAAGCAGCCAGATCATGGGTGCTATGGCTACAGGAAACTGGGTCGGAGGCCGTACAGGAGTATGTCAAGGCCTTGAACGGAATAACCGTATCAAGACTTTAAGCCATTTAAGGAATATTGTGTCTCCTCTGTCCAGTAACAGGCAGCATTTCGAGGCACGTGATCTTCATCCTACGCACTGGGGACGTATCTGCCCGATCAAAACCCCTGAGGGAATGAATATTGGTTTGAGAACGCATTTGGCTATGTCCGCCAATGTTTCAACCGGTATGAGCGAGATGAAGAAGAACGGTTTGAAGGCAAAGCTTGAAGAGGTCGGGATTGACGCAAGGTGAAACGAAAAATGAGTTTTGAACAAGATACTATGGTTACTAAAGTTGTTAGAAAGCTTTCGAACATTAAAAAGGCCTTCAGAGGTGCTCTTTAGTTATGACTGATGTTTTCTTGGATGGGGAAATTCTTGGAACTGTTGAAAGCCCTTCGGAGATCAGGGATCGGCTTGTTGAGAAACGTAGAAGCGGAGATATCGGTGAAGAGGTTTCTGTTCATTACAGTGAGGATAAGGATGAGATAAGGATTAATACTGATGCTGGAAGGGTTTTGAGACCGGTAATCATTGTTGATGGAACTCCTTTGGTAAGTGAGAGTGATGAGGAGCGTCTTGTTGAAGGCGAGTTAGGCCTTGATGATTTAGAGGAGGAAGGTAAGATTGAGTACCTGGATGCTGAGGAAGAGGAAGATGCTTACGTTGCTATTGACAGGGAGGAAGTTACCGATGAGCATACCCACCTTGAGATTGACCCTGAGATTATCAACGGCCTTTCTGCTTCTCTTGTTGTCTACCCTGAGCACAACCGTGGAGACCGTGTGAACTTCGGTGCAAAGATGTCAGGACAAGGCCTTGGAATGCCTACACGTGAGTTCCATCAGCGTTTTGATACGCGGGAAAATATTCTGACTTATGGTCAGACACCTATTGTAACAACGAATACGTTCGACACCGTTCTTGGAGACCATCCTATCGGCCAGAACATGGTTATTGCATTGGCTTCTTACGATGGTTACAACATTGAGGACGCTGTAATAATGAATAAGGCCTCTGTTGAGAGAGGTATGGGCCGGTCTACGTATATCAGGACTTATCAGACTGAGGCCCAGCGTTTCTGGGGAGGTCAGAAGGATAATATTGAAGTACCGGATAAAGATGTCCGGGGTTACAGGCGTGAAGGTGCTTATTCTCATTTAGATGAGGATGGGATTGCGAACCCTGAGACAGAGGTTGACTCTGATGATGTATTGGTTGGTAAGACTTCTCCTCCTAAGTTCCTTGGAAGTGGAGGGGGCGAAGAAGTTAAGATGGGGCTTGCGGACAGACGTGAGACCTCTCTGACTGTAAGACATGGTGAGCAAGGTAAAGTTGACAAAGTCCTTGTCTCAGAGACCAGTGATGGAGATAAACTGATCAAAGTGAAGATGAGAGAGTACAGAGTACCTGAGCTTGGAGATAAGTTTGCTACAAGACACGGTCAGAAAGGTACGGTTGGAATGCTTGTACCTGAGGAGAACATGCCGTTTACGAACCAGGGAATCACCCCTGACATGATTCTATCTACACACGCCGTCCCAAGCCGTATGACCGTGTCACAGGTTATTGAGTTAATGGCTGGAAAAGCAGGTGCGCTCCGAGGCGAGCCTGTGGACGGTACTGCTTTCCACAATGAATCCAAGGAAGAAGTTAAGGAGATGCTTGAACAGCTTGGATTCCAGTCCAGTGGAAAAGAAACCATGTACAACGGATTAACAGGAGAGGAAATGGATGCTGAAATCCTGATCGGCCCAGGCTACTACCTGAAGCTGAGCCACATGGTCGGAGACAAGGTCCACGCAAGAGCTCGTGGCCCTGTAACACTGCTTACAAAGCAGCCTACCGAGGGAAGAAGCCAGGAAGGAGGCCTCCGCCTCGGAGAGATGGAGAAAGACGTCTTCGTGGGACACGGAGCCTCACTGCTGCTTAAAGAACGGTTTGGAGCAGACTCAACAGAGATTAAGGTCTGTGACAACTGTGGAGAGGTAGGTGTTATGGATAGAGAGGAGAACAAGATGTACTGTCCTAACTGTAACTCCTCTGACCTTGGAGAGACTGAGATACCGCATGCCTTCCTTCTGTTGTTGACAGAGTTGAAATCCATGATGATGGATACTGAAATAGATCTGGAGGAGGACAAGTAGAGGTGAATGCCTGATGAAGAATATTGATAAACTTGAGTTCGGCATCATGAGTTCAGAAAAACTTCAGAAAATCGCTGTTAAAGAGATTGACCAGGCAGAGGTCTACGACGCGGACGGATACCCTGTAGAAGACGGAGTAATGGATCCTGCGCTAGGAGTAATCGACCCTGGAATGACATGCCAGACCTGTGGTGGACAGATCAGAGAATGCAAAGGACACTTCGGCATAATCACACTCTCCAAACCTGTCGTGCACGTTCTATACGCTAAAAAAGTCAGAGACCTTCTCCGGTTCTCCTGCAAAGAATGCCAGACCTTGTTGATGAAAGATGAAGACAAGCCTTACAGGAAATCCAACAGGATGAGCGAGTGCCCTGAATGCGGGTACGAAGTCGAAGACGTAAAACTTGACAAGCCTTACAGCTTCCGTGAAGGAGGAGAAGAACTGAAACCTGACGAGATAATGGAACGGTTCAAAGAAATACCTGACGATATCGCCGCAAAGATAGGTATGGAAGGCGGAAGGCCTGAAGACCTTATACTGACGCACATCCCGGTTCCACCGGTTACGATGAGGCCTTCAATAACTTTGGATACCGGTGAAAGAAGTGAGGATGATATTACACACAAGTTGGTGGACGTGATCAGGATTAACAAGCGTCTTCAAAACAATATTGAGATCGAAGCCCCGGACTTCATTATAGACGATCTCTGGGAGCTTCTGCAGTACCATACTGCGACACTGTTCTACAACGATCTTTCAAGCGTGCCTCCAGCAAGGCATCGTTCCGGACGTTCGCTCAAGTCTCTTATAGAGCGTGTTCAGGGTAAGCAAGGCCGTTTCAGACAGAACTTGATCGGTAAACGTGTCAACTTTTCAGCCCGTACAGTTATCTCCCCTGACCCTAACATCGGGATCAACGAGGTCGGAGTACCTAAACTGGTGGCAAAGAAACTGACTATACCGAAAAAAGTTACAGAGAGAAACTATGAGAAGGCCTTGAAATGGATTGACAACGGTCCGGATACACATCCGGGAGCGAACTATGTCTTCCAGCCGGACGGCAGCAGGAGAAGAATTACCGAGGAAAATGTTGAAGAAATAAAAGAAGCTATGGAACCTGGAACAGGCTGGAAGATTGAACGCCATCTGAAGGATGAAGATACTGTCCTGTTCAACAGGCAGCCTTCGCTTCACAGAATGAGTATAATGGCCCACAAAGTCCGTGTGCTTCCTTACAGAACATTCAGACTAAACCTGAACGTCTGCGCGCCTTACAACGCAGACTTCGACGGAGACGAGATGAACCTCCACGTACCGCAGACAGAAGAAGCACGAGCAGAAGCAGAGGAACTGATGCAGGTCCAGGAACATATTAAATCACCGAAGATGGGAGGACCGATCGTAGGAATGCTACAGGACTACGTATCAGGCCTATACCTGTTGACACAGGAAGACAAGACTATTTCAAGAGAAAAGGCCTTCAATCTGCTGGCTGATGCAGGAGAACACGAGAAAGATCTTCCTGAAGGAGAAGAAATCTCTGGAAGAGATCTTGTATCCCTCTTTATACCGGATGATATCTCCCTGACTATAAACAAGGGAGAGGAAGACGAAGTAGTGATTGAAGACGGAAACCTGGTTAAAGGAGTGCTGGATGAGGATGCGCTTGGAGACTACGGTGGAGAGATCATCCAGCAGCTTGACATTGAATACGGCAGCGATAAAGTTGCAGAGTTCCTTAACCGTGTCTCACGTGTAGGGGCGATCTTCCTTACGCAGAGAGGATTCAGTATAGGCCTTGACGACCTTGAAGTACCTGATGAAGCAACTCAGAAGATCAAGGAAATCATCGAAGAATCTCTTGATAAAGCGGATGAAGTTCTCCGTGAGTACGAACAGGATAAGCTTGAGGCCATAACAGGTAAGACCTTGGAGGAAACACGTGAGATAAGAGTTACAAAACGTTTAAACGAAGCCAACACCGAGATAGGCGATGTAATCAGCGACTACTTCAGCGAAGACTCTTCTGCTTACGTCATGGCCGACTCAGGAGCAAGAGGTTCGATGCAGAACGTTACAACAATGGCAGGAATGCTTGGACAGAACTCAGTTAGAAACGCCCGTATAGAAAGAGGTTACAAGCAGAGAACTCTCTCCCACTTCAAGAAAGGAGAGCTATCACCAAAGTCCAAAGGATTTGTCGGAAGCAGCATCCTTGAAGGCCTTGACGCACAGGAAATGTTCTTCCACCAGATGAGTCAGAGAAAAGCATTAATGGACAAGTCGCTGCGTACCAAGACATCAGGATACATGTATAGACGTGTATCAAACGCGTTGCAGGATCTCAAAGTCGAGTATGACCACACGGTTAGAAACGCTGAAGGAGAGATCATCCAGTTCAGAGCTGGAGAAGACGGGATTGACCCACAAAAATCGGACAGAGGAGCCATATCTACAGAGGTTGACACAAGTTGAGGTGGTTTAAATGACACAGATAAGCTGGAAAGACAGGATAGACGAGTTACCGGAAAAATATCAAGGCCTTGACCTTGATGAAGAAACACGTGAAAAACTGCGGGAAAGATACGAAGACATGCAGTACGAGCCCGGTGAAGCTATCGGAATCGTTGCTGCGCAGTCGCTTGCCGAGCCAGCTACACAGTTGACTATGGAGACATACCACCAGGCCGGTGGCGCACAGGTCGACCTTACAGCAGGTCTTCCACGTCTAATCGAGATCGTGGACGCACGTAGAGAACCTGACACTCCTTCGATGGAAGTGTATCTTGAAGAGGAATACAGTAATGAGGAAGACGCTAAACGTGTTGCACGTAAACTACGTGAAATCAAGTTTGAGGACTTGGTGAAGCAGGATACAATCGACATCATGCAGTTGAAAGTTGAGTATATTCTCAACGAGAAGCTTTTGGAAGACTACGACGTAGACATGGAAGACGTGAAGACAAGAGTTAAAGACGAAGTCAGGAAGGCCAAGATCACGATTGAAGATAACAAGATCATACTTGAATCCTCAGAGGAAGACTACGACCTCAGAGACCTGAAAGATCTGAAGATA
>JBDGSI010000033.1:0-16884 GCA_042217615.1 Candidatus Nanohalobium sp. | reverse complement strand
AATGAAGGCCTTCCTTCTCGCTCAGAGAACGGAAAACTGTTTTTTACACTTGGAAATGGTAACGGCCTTTTTATATAGAGGCGTTGGGAATTCTTCTGTATTATGGAAAACGTTCTCTGGTTTGAAAATATTGATGCTGGCGATACGGAAAAAGTTGGAGGTAAAAGCGCTAACCTAGGTGAGCTCCGGAATGAGGTTGATGTACCTGTTCTGCCAGGTTTTGCAACGACTGCGGATGCTTATGACCGTTTTATACATGATACAGGTCTGAGAGATAAGATCGAGTCCTTGATCAACGATCTTGATATTGATGACGTTAATGATCTTCAGAACAGAGGGGAGCAGATCAGGTCGTTGATAAAGGAGGCTGACATGCCTGAAGATCTAAGAAGGGATTTTGTCGAGGCCTATGAAGAGCTTGGGGATAGGATTGGAGTTGAAGAGCCGGAGGTTGCTGTGCGTTCCTCTGCTACCGCCGAGGATTTGCCAGGAGCCTCATTTGCCGGCCAGCAGGATACTTACCTGAATATTGAGGGGCGTCAGGACTTGATCAGACGTATTAAAGATTGTTTTGCTTCTCTATTTACTAACAGAGCTATTTCTTACCGTGAGGATAAAGGTTTCTCGCATTTCGATGTGAAGCTTTCTGCAGTAGTCCAGAAGATGGGTCGTTCGGATCTAGGCAGCGCCGGTGTAATGTTCACTATTGACCCGGACTCAGGTTTTGACAACGTTGTAACTATTAACTCGGCCTACGGCCTCGGAGATTTAGTTGTAGCAGGAGAGGTTAATCCTGATGAGTTCACAGTTTTCAAGGAGAATCTTGGTATAATTGAACGGGAACTCGGTGACAAAGAGATTAAACTGGTTAGAGATGAAAGTGAGGACTGTGACAATAAGGAGGTCGAGGCAAGGCCTGAGGAACAGGACCAGTTCAGTATCAGCGATAATCAGGTAAAGGAACTGGCAAAATACGGCCTTAAAATCGAAGAGCATTATGGCAAGCCTATGGATATTGAATGGGTGCTTGATGGACAGACTAAAGAGCTTTATATTGTCCAGGCAAGGCCTGAAACCGTTCAGTCGGAGAAAGATGAAAATATTATAACAGATTTCAAGCTTCAGGAGGAGTCTGAAGTTGAACTCGAAGGCGAGGCTATCGGCTCCAAGATTGGCAGCGGCACCGCACATGTTCTTTCCTCCCCTAAGGAGATTGACCAGTTTGAGGAGGGAGAAGTACTTGTAACCGATATGACTGATCCGGACTGGGAGCCGATTATGAAGCAGGCAGGAGCTATTATCACCAACAAAGGAGGAAGGACTTCACACGCAGCTATTGTATCCCGTGAACTCGGAGTTCCAGCGGTTATCGGCACTGAAAACGCTACATCAAAGCTGAAAGGTGGTCAAAGCGTTACAGTAGACTGTTCCTCCTCCACAGGAAAGGTCTGGGACGGGGAACTTGACTACGATAAAGAAGAGCATCACCTGGATAAAATACCGGACACAGAAACCGAGGTACAGGTTAACATCGGAGAGCCAAGCGAGGCCTTCCACGTAGCACAGCTACCTGTAGACGGAGTAGGCCTTGCTAGAGAAGAGTTCATTATCTCCAGCCACGTCGGAGAACATCCATTGAAGCTGATGGAGGAAGGCCGTGAAGACGAATACGTTGAGGCCTTGAGAAGCGGTATAGGAAAGATCGGCGCCGCTTTCTACCCGGATCAGGTTGTCGTAAGGCTTAGCGACTTCAAGTCGGATGAGTACGCAGATCTGGAAGGTGGAGAGGATTACGAACCTGACGAGGCCAACCCTATGCTTGGTTTCAGAGGAGCATCCCGTTACTACGATGAAGAATTCTCCAAGGCCTTTGAACTAGAGTGCAGGGCTTTAAGAGAGGCGATAGATGATTTAGGCCTTGATAACTTGACTATCATGGTTCCTTTCTGCCGTACAGTTGATGAAGGAAAAAATGTAAGGGCTAAGATGAAGGAGTACGGCTTGGATCAGGGAGATATTGATGTCTATGTCATGGCAGAGATACCGGCGAATATTATCCGTGCAGAAGAGTTTGCAGATGTCTTCGATGGTTTCAGCATCGGTACAAACGACTTAACCCAGTTAACGCTTGGAGTGGATAGAAACAGCGACAAGCTCAGCGACCTGTTCGATGAGAGAGACTCTGCTGTGAAAGAATCTGTGAGAAAACTGATTGAAAAAGCTCACAGCAAGGATAGACACGTAGGGATCTGTGGAGACGCTCCTTCAACGCATGAAGGCTATGCGGAGTTCCTTGTAGACAGCAACATTGATGCGATCAGTGTTTCCCCTGACGTAGCCCTGGAAACTATTTTGAAAGTAGCAGATGCAGAGGAAGGAGCCAGTAACTCTGTCTCAGACACTGTCTCAGGAACAGTAGATCTTCTCTCCGTTGAAGATATAGGACAGTCAGCCGGTGAAATCTACGAGGCCTTGAACCGTCACGGTAAGGCTACTGCCTCTAAACTGAAGGAAGCAACTGATGACAAAGTTGACTCAGAAGAAGTTATGAATCAGGCCTTGGGATGGCTTGCACGTGAAGGAAAGATTGAGGTAGAAGTCAAGAAAGACGGAGAGATCAAGTACAGGCTTGAATCAGAATAAACGTTAAGAATAAGGGAAGTTTTTCCCATTTCTTCTTTTATCTTATCTCTACAATTTTTTTCTCAGCTTTCTCTCCCTGATGCCTGATCTCTACTGTATAAGTTCCCTCTGAGATCTTATCTGTGGAGGCCTTGTACTTTACGTAGCCCAGGCAAGTGTCTACAAATGTCTCTGACCGGTCTTTTTCCTCTGCTTCAACGTTTAGGATTATACGGTCTCCTTTCTGGCTGTAGCTGTAGGATAGGTCTGATTCTGTGGAGTTGACGAGGAATCCTCCTTCAAACGTAAACCTGTCTTCGTTTACCGGTTTGTTTATCTGGGCTTCCTCTGCCTGGCTGTACCTGCATTCGGTTTCCAGATCCTGGAAACTGACCTGTTTCTGCGGCTTGAAACCTGTTGAAATCATGGCAAGGCCTACTGCTGCGACCACGGCTACAGAAAACCAAAACTTTGACATGTTTACCTTTGAGTTGTAAAATGTTTTAAACGCTGTGTGGTAACACCATTTGACCGCCGGTATTATATTAAGTCGTGGAGTACAAGTTTTTGATATCAGATGGCTGATGGAAGAGTTATAGGCCTGGTTTCAGGTAAAGGAGGAGTGGGTAAGACCAGTCTAGCTGTTAACCTGGGAATTGCATTAAATCAGGAAGGCGCAGAGGTAACTTTAGTTGATGCAGATTTCTCGGCTTCAAACCTGGGTGTTTACCTGGGCCGTTACGATCACCCTGTGAAGATCCAGAAAGTTCTTCACGGAGAGGCAAAAGCAGATTCAGCTATATTCCGACACCCTACCGGTGTAAAAGCCATAACCTCTTCAAACGAGATAAACCAGGTTGAACCGGATACAAGCCAGTTAAAGACAATTCTCAACAAGGCCTCAAAAAACTCTGATTACGTCCTTGTTGACTGCCCTCCAGGCCTTAACTCCACAGTAGAGAAAATAATGGAGGCCTGCGACGAACTCATGATTATAACGATGCCGACTCAGACAGCCGGAGTGAATGCAGCTCAGATAATAGAAAAGGCAAAGGAACTGCGGAAACCTTTACTCGGAACAATTCTTAACAAAGTTGAAGGAGATCCAGAGAAAGAACTGATTGAAAGAGAAGTAGAGATGATGACAGAAAGCCATATAATGGCAAAAATACCCTACGACTCCACGATGAAGGAAAGCCTGTTTGAAAACGAGCCAGCAGTACTTTACAAGCCATTGGCAGAGGCCTCAATAGAAATCAAGAAACTTGCAGCTGATATGGAAGGAACACGTTACGAACCTCCTCGTTTCGCCAAGATCAAAAGAAAACTGCAGGATTTCAAGGAAAATATTCAGGGCTAATCCAAACCATTAATCTCACGGTGCATTTCAAGGCCTTCACCAGTGTCAAAACCTTCTCCACATTCTCCGCAGACATACTCATCCTTTTCCTCATCGTAAAACCTTTCAAGGCCTTCTGAATCCTCTTCAGATTCTGAACTCTGCTTCTCTTCCTCTTGATCTTTCTGTACAGCTGCCGTTGTTTCTGGCTCGGATTCCTGGCTTTGAGGACTGACCTGAGGCTTTTCAACCCGTCCGCCCTGACCTGAGACAGGCCTTCCTCTACCCCTCCCTCCTCTTCTATCATCTCCGTTATCCTTCTTTCTCCTTACAGCTACAGCTAGTATCAAGGTAAAAATCATTATAAGGCCTAAAGCAATATTTACGCTGCTCTGCCTCTTCAAAAAGTCTCCTGTTACAGAGCCCATGGAAGGAATTCCAAGGCCTGTCGAGTTAGTACTGTTAACCTTTTTCCGCTGCTCTGTTTCACCGGTCTCCCGGCTTTCAGACTGTGAATCCTTGGTTTGCTGATCCTGATGGTTTATCTTGGTGTAAAGAGTTGTAGAGGCCTTCACTTCTTCAGAACCCGATTCTCCTGATACCTCAACGTCTATAACCGGTGGATTAGGGCACGGTGCAGGACAGTAATCCTCAGGCAGCGATACATCGATCAAAAGAGTTCCTTCACCGCCGTCAGCTGAAATAACTTCAGGTACAGAGCTTTTCGAATAGTATTTCTTCTTGATACCTGAAATCGAGGCCTCAAGGTTTTCAATTTCTTTCTGCCCTGTGTTTGATACTTTGAAACTGATTTCAGAGTCTTTGCCCAGTCCCAGTGAAGGGCTGCCTGTGGAACTGATCTGCATCCCTTTCTCATAGAATACCTGAACTGATTTACTGCTTTCAGTAGTGTAAGTCCTGTAGTCATCTTTTCTGACTGTGATCTCTACCTTGTACCGGCCTGATTTTGACGGTGTAAGGCCTGAAGCTGTGAATCCTCCTTTAGGACCTGAAGAAGCGTTGAAAGTTCTGAATGATTCTCCGTCTTTCCTCAGCTCTACCTCTATATCTGCGTTTTCCACAGACTGGCCTTTTCCGTCTACGACCTTCCCAGATATTTCAATTTCGCTGTTTGCTGCTAGTTTCTGTTTGCTGACAGTGACAGGTGTTTCTCCAGCTAAACGGAGTTCTGAAGTGGTTCCTACTGCGTAGGCATTCATTAAAATGCTTTTGTTGGAGTTCCCGGTTACTTCTTCCGGTATCTCATGCAAGTTCAGGTTCTGGAGGTAGACCTCCCAGGTAGCATAGTTTACGGAGACATCACCCTGATCCATTGGCCGCCAGGAGCTCATGCATTTTCTTCCCTGAAAGTTCCAGGAGCTGCATTCATAGACCTTCAAGTCCTCAGGATTAACTGTCTGAGGATTGAACTTCATGAAAGCTGATGTACTTCCGCTTATATCATGACTGAACTTTGCAGCCATCATGTTAACCGTGTTAAGGCCTTTAATATCGACTACAGGCTTCTCCCAGTACTGGTATCGGATTGCTTCGCTGCTGAACCCTAGATCAGGGTTTTCTCCCAGAGTTGCTTTCTGGATTCGGAATCTTGAATCCGGGTAGTTTCTTCCTCTGTCGAAGAATTTGAGGTTGACCGTGTCAAAGTCTCTATCGCTTATAGTGGTTGAGTAGGTTCCATCCCCTCCTGTCTTCACAGGAATATTTTCACCATCGTTCCGTTTCAAGTATATCTCTGTTCGAACAGGCGCCCCAGTAGAGTCACGTATAATACCAGAGAACTGAAGCTCTCTCACAACCCTTACAGTATCAATCGGTGTCTTACCGGCCTCATTCTTTATGTAAGTCCTGAAACGGTATCTCTCCCCTACATTCAGCTCAGGGATCCTCTTCAAAGTCAAACGGTACTCTCCATCGCCTTCAGGCTCCACAGCCTTGAAAATCTTCAGATCCTGCTTAAATGTGCCTCCATCAACATTCACAATATCAAGCCTGAAATCCCCCTCATACACCTCGGAAGTAACCCCGCTGCCTTTCTTCAAATTAAAAGTGTACTGGAAATCCTCAAGATCCTCATAACCAATTTTCCTACCCATCGGATCCTTCAATATCTCAGGCCTATAAGAATAGATATCAACAGGAACATTCCTAGTAACTGAAACCTCTTCCTCACCGCCTTCATACGTGGCCTTCAAACGGAAGCTCTGCTGAGAAGGCGAAAAATCCGTTCCAACAGTAGGAAAAACCTTTTTAGTCGCCAGATCCCATCCCTCCTCACCAATCTTCACATCAGGTCCGGGAGCCGAAAACTCAACGTCAGTCGAGATATCATTAAAACCAACGTTTTCAGGCCTCACCCTTAACCTCTCAATTCTTACAGGAGTAGAGAACTCTCCAGGCCTCAGCTTGGAGCCGAAGAATCCTTTAGCATCGTCTCCATAACTTACTTCAAACTCTTTAACATTGAGAGACGCAGTATCTGTAGCAATAGAGTTATTGGCAGTAGAGTTGTAACATGTTAAGACAGCTGTCCTATCACCCAATGCATCATCCAACCCAAATGTATTATTGAGCTCGCTGCGGGTTATCTCACCTTTAGGCTTAGAGAAACCAGTGTACACCGAGTCAAGGCCTTGAAAGGTCAGATTCACAGGAATTGAATCCGTACAGCTGTAGCTTAACTGGCTTTCCTGTGTGTCGCCGTTAACCCAGAGAACGTTGTCATCTACAGGTTTAAGGCCTGCAGAAGGCACGGCTGAAACAGCTCCGGCAATCAGTAAAACAGAAACTGCCGGTAGAAAAAATTTTTTGATCACTGAAGCATCTGGCATTTGTTCAATTATTAGGTAATAACTGGTTTAAAACTTTATTTTCACTGGTACTAATTCGCCACCACCAGAATCTCTTTCTTTTTCCTCTAACCCCTAGAAAATGTCTTCCCAAGACGTAACTTTCAAAACAAACCCTGCCAGCAAGAAGTTCAACAGAGTAGAAACTGCCAGGATAGGGAAACTGTACTTATCCAGAAAACCTGTTACAGAGTCAATCCAGGTTTCCTCAACCTCACTTCTCATAGAGACATTTGTAAAGGCCTTAACGCTGCCTGTTGACTGGTTCAGTACAGCAAACCGGATTTCTTCATCTCTGTCAAAGATTGATGGTTTCAAACCTACAGAGGCCGTACCGTTCACTGTTTCTGCAGATGAAACCTTCCAGAAATACGGTGTCTCTACAGGTACGAGAAGGCCTTCTTCAACTGTGAAATTGACTCTATTCTCTGAAGCAGTTAAAGTAGTAGAGTTCACTTCAGGAGCTGAGAAGTTAGCTTTTTCTGTTGTAAAATTGAATTTGCTTAGTTTAAGTTTTTCTCCACAGTAATCCAGTTTTGCAACGCCCTTGTAACTGCCAGATTCTTTGAATAAATGGTTTGACTCAAGGAAAGTTGATTCTCCAGGCCATACAGGCTTTTCCCTGGAGTAAGCAGTTTCTGAGTTGTTGAAAACTGTTTCAAGCTGGAAACTGCATCCGACAGATCCAGTGTTGATTACTGAAAGGTTTACGGTTTGAAGGCCTGAACTGTTTTGAATAAAAGATGTTTCACGGACCGTTATATTTGCCTCCGGGCTTATACTGGCTTCGAACGATACTGAGGTTGCTGTACCTGTTATCAGGATTAAGAGAAGAGGTATCAGTGCTTTATATCCATCCATTTCCTTCCTAACCCTCCTTTACCGTACTCTGCTTTTACAACCAGCTTTCCAGTGTAGTAACCTGATTTTTCAGGACTTAGCTCCACAGGAATGTTCTTCATCCCTTTGAAAGTCATTTCCTCGGTGTAATACAGGTACTCTGATATGTTTCCTGATGCTTCCAGGTTGAACCAGGTTTTTTCTTCTGACGAAATGTTAATAAACCTTGTAGAGTTAGATTGAGCGTTTATTTTTCCATAGGACAGATCGCCGCCTCCTGGAGCAAGGCCTACATCAGTTGAAGCATTGTGAGCTTCTGAAATGTTTGCTGTTGCCTTAAATTCTAGTCTTTTGTTTCCTGTTAGAGCTTGGTCTGCTATCACAGGTGAAACCATAAGGAGTACGGCTGCGGTAATGGCTGCGGCAGTTTTCTCTCTTCCCCTGATTTTCTCTACAAGCCTGTTTTCCTGTATAGTTTCCTGTAAATCTATTTCCATTTGTTTACATCGCCCCGTAGTAGAGTAACGCTCCAGATACGAATAAGAATATTATAAGCAGCAGGTTTGAAACCGGTGAAGTGATTATGAATAGAGATATTCCAATTATCCCTACCACCGCCACAATCCAGATAGGATCAATTCCAAAGGAGTACATCAGAACCCCTACCACTACCAGAGTCATGATCACAAGCCACATAGGCAGAGACTCGTCTTCAACCCCGCTTCCAGGACCTTGTTCCTCCAGTTCTTCAGGCCTTACCTCTACCACATCGGAGAGGGAGAAACTGTCCGACTCAGTTGCCACACCTGTCATATAATCCGCACGGCCTGAAAGCCTGTAATTGCCTGCAGAAATCTTCTCCGAGTTTATCTGCATTACCTCTGTCTCAGATCCCTGCGCCGGAACCCTGACGTTTCCAAAAAGCCTTGAAGTAGAGAAGTTTCCATTCATATTGGTAAGATTGAATTCAGTGTTCCTTACAAGCGTGGTAACTGTTCCACGATTCACAAAACGGGCTACTACAGAAATCTGGTCCGGCCCGGTCCTGAGAACCCTTGCCTCATAATCAATATTCCTCTGCGCCACACCGGGAACCCTGAAAATAAACCTGTGAACTCCTTTAGCTACAAAACTGGCTCCAAAACCTGAACCCTCTCCTACACTGGATGTATCCAGCTCCAAAAACCCTGCATGATATCCGGGCTCAGCCTCTCTCGCAGGAACACTAATAGTATAGGTTATCTTACCATCAAACGATCTATCTCCCACCTCTACCGAAGCATTCGGTGTCACAGTGTACTCATCCTGTGAAAAACTTATCCACGGGGAAATATCCTGTCCAGAATACGATGAAGGCCTTATACTGCTGGAGCCTCCAAGCAGTCTATCAAGCATAGGGCGATTGTACGAAGGCTTTACAGTGATAGGAGTGTCGTAACCTTTTAGATCCAGGTAGAGATCTACCTGACGGGATTCTCCTTTCTGCAGTGTACCTATATCCTTTACAGATGGAGTCACCCCTATTCCTTCTGCGGCTGTGGCTGACACCATGAGTAGGAGAGCGGCTGCCAAAAACAGTTTTTTCACGGCTGAAAACTTAATGGAGTTCAAGCTTCTTAATATCTTGCCGAGGTGGAAGGCCTTTCTCTCAGCTAATCTTTTTATACCAGCCTCAGGTAAATAGGGTTAAGGGGATTGAAATGGGGAATTTACGAGGAGACGTGAGAGCAAGAAATGAATGAAGTTTCAGAAGTCCAAGTAATGGAGTTTCCCTTGTACAGATCCCTCAGTTGTTTTTATACCAGCAATAGTGCGGCTGATCAGTCATCAAGCAGACCCTATAGGGCTGGTAACTCAAAATCCTTTACAAACCACATGGAGGTGAATTTATGAAAAACAAGGTTACAGCTGTTGTACTTGTCGCAGTTCTGTTTGGAATGGTGGCGACTACTTCAGCAGTTACAAGCGATGAGTCATCGAGCAACACTATTACAGCGAACGTGACAAGTACGGTTGCAATCGATGTCAAGCCTGAAAAGCTTTCCTATCCTGGTCTAGAGGTAGGAAACCGGACAACCAAGTCCAACAGAAGTTTTACAGGGATCAACATAGCGAATACCGGTTCTGAGTACATTGACCGTGTATGGGTTGGACATACAGCTCCTAACACGCGTCCATTCGGATCAGGAGATCCTAAGGCTTACGATGCAGGAAACTTCTTGATGATCAAGCCAGAGAACAAGACCGGGCTAGACGTCAGAGGTGACGACAACACTTTCCATTACATCAACAGGAGAGAGTTCGAAGACACCTCACCGCCAACCTTCATCAACAAGAAAAAGGACACACAGAGTCAACCTTACGTTGACCAGATAGGAAGAATCAGGTTCGGCGATGAATGGCTGTTCTTCGACCTATTGACTACCAGTGATGGAAGCACAACAGTCTGTGACGGTGGAGGATCACCATCAGCAGATCTAAGGATCGGAACCACGACCCATACACCTGAAAAGCTAGGAACTTACGACTTCACAAACGATGGAAGCAAAGACGGTGTAAGGTACAAAGAGTACGACATCACATCACTTTCAAACAGTAAATACGGGGTAACGAACTCTACGGTGGATCTTGACTTCTTCAGAAGTGGAGAAAACCAGACCTACAGCATCCTTACAGGATGCCAGGCAGCTGGATTCCAACAGAACCACATCGTCCTGACAAAGTACAACGTTGCCTACAACGACTCAAGCAACCTGTACAACAATGCACCAGGAGCAGCGATCAAGTACATCTTGAGAGGAAGCACGGCAAGCGGCATGCTTCAGCCTGGTGAATCTTTCACAACAGATCTTGCAATGCAGACACCTAGAGGTGTCTCAGCAGGACAGGTCAGTGATGGAACGCTTACAGTCTACGCAACAGCAGACATCAGCGCTCAGCAATGATCCGGCTGACTAAAACACTCTCTTCTTTTCTTTTTTCCTTTCTCTAAAGAACTTTCAGTTATCTGCAGAAACTCTTCAATTGTTTTTTTATTCAGCTCTTCCATACTACATTGTTAGAAGGGCTTTTTTCTATGACCAACCAGTACGCCGATCTATCGGAAGAAGAAATGGAGCAGAAGGCCGAGGAGTTCGGCGAAATGGTTCACGACATGGAGCATATGATCCAGAACGCGTACATCGGCCAGGAAGACGTTATCAATCAGGTTCTTCTTGCGATTGTGGCTGGAGGTAACGTACTTCTTGAAGGTGTGCCAGGCCTTGGAAAATCCTTCCTGATTGAAACCTTGGGCAGAGTTGTGGAAGGCACGGATTTCAACCGTATACAGTTTACACCTGATCTTCTTCCCTCCGATATTGTAGGTGTGGAGGCCTACAACGAGGATAAAGGTTTCTACATTGAGAAAGGCCCTATTTTCGCCAACTTTATTCTTGCTGACGAGATCAACCGTGCTCCTCCGAAGGTTCAGTCTGCGATGCTTGAGGCGATGCAGGAGCACAAGGTTTCAATCGGGGATGAGACTTTCCATCTTCCAGAGCCATTCTTCACTTTAGCGACGCAGAACCCTGTGGAGCAGGGAGGTACTTACCCGTTGCCAGAGGCACAGATCGACCGTTTCCTGTTCAAGGTCTTCCTTGACTATCCCAAGAAACATAATGAGCAGAAGATCATCGACATGAACGCAAATATAATGGATGATGATGACTTCAATGTTCACCCTGTTGTAAGCGATGAGGAGATCAATGATATGCAGGATTTCTCCCAGATGGTGACTGTGAGCGAGGAGATCAAGGCCTATATTGTTGATCTTGTGGATGCATCCAGAAACCCTGAAGATTACGGGCTGGAATACAGCGACTACATTGAATGGGGATGTACACCGAGAGCTTCTATCAACCTGGCACTAGCGGCAAGGGCCAACGCTATCTACAACAAGAGACATTACGTGACTCCAGAGGATATCAGAGATGTGATAGAACCTGTATTTATTCACAGAGTGATCCTGAACTATGAAGGAGAGGCTCAAGGAATCCAGGTCAACGATATCATCCAGGACATAGTTGACAACGTCCCTGTGAGGTAGAAAAAATGTATAAACCCAGTTTGAAGGCCTTAGGTGATTTAGATGGATGCTGATGATTTTATAGGATCAGATGATGTCGTTGAGAAAGTAGATGTTGAGGTTAAACGTGTTTCTGATCTTTTCCGATTCCTGTTAAAGTATAAGGAGCAGTTTCAGGCCTCAGGTATAGAGTTTTCTGATTTGAGAGAGTACCAGACAAGCGATGACGCGTCCAGGATTGACTGGAAGAACTCTGCGAAGTCTATGGACCTGTTTGTGAAGGAGTATGAGGAAGAGAAGGATATGGATGTGTTTATTGTTCTTGATGGCAGTGATACAATGATGTTTGGAACTACAGATCAGTTAAAGTCAGAGTACTGTGCTATTTTAACTGCTGCACTAGCTTATGCCTCTATCGACGCAGGTTTAAACGTCGGATTCGGTATATGGGGAGATGAAGAGTTTTTAATCACTCCTGACGGCGGCGAGGCCCAGTATCAGAAGATTCTTCACGAGGTTACAAACTTTGACAATTACGGCGGAGAGTTTGATCTTGAGGAGGCCTTAACAAGCATAATAGGTCAGATTAAAGCGAATACAGCGGTTTTTGTTATCTCTGATTTTCTGGATGTGGAGCATAACTGGAAGGCAAAGATGACCGTGGCTTCGGAGAAGTTCAGGCATATCTTGAATGTAATGGTGCGTGATCCACGGGATCGCAGACTGCCTGAGTCCGGAAACGTCCGTTTCAGGTCTGTAAACGGCGAGCAACTGGTTGCTAATACTTCAAAGGTTAGAGAAGAGTTTGAGGAAGAGGTAGAGAAGCAGGAGAAGCATATTGAGTCCCAGTTGAACAATGCTGGAGCGGCAATGATGGATCTTGAGACAACGAAAAACTTTGCAGCAGCGTTTTCCGAATACTTTGAAGGCCAGGGAGGAGGTAACTGGTGAAACTGGTTTTCTACAACGAGTTTTTCCACCTACTGTTTCTCTTGAACGGTTTAGTGATTCTAGTCTACTTCTACTACAGGAACAAGAAGAAAGACAGAGCTATGAAGTTTGGAAACTTTAAAACCTTGAAGAAAGTGGCCGGAAACAGTTTCCTACAGACTGATGATCTACTGCTGCTTACCAGGATGATCGGTATCACACTCCTTATAATAGGGATATCCAACCCCGTACTTATACAGGAAAAAAAAGTATCTGAATCCAACTACGCAGTCCTGCTCGACAGTTCAGGGTCAATGTTCACAAGCGACATCAAACCCACAAGGTTCCAGGCCGCTAAGCAAACCGCCAAAGAATTCACACAGCAACTGCCCAACAGCTCAAAAGTAGGCCTTGTAACCTTCTCAGGAGCAGTAGGAACCCGGAAAGGCCTTACATCCAACCATAACAGGATTACCTCAGAGATCAACGATTTAAACATAGGTGAAACCAATGCTGCAGGTACAGCAATGGGAGACGCTATCAGCGCCGGCGTAACTATTTTAAGAGACTCTTCTAAACCAGGTAGAATACTTCTTCTTACGGACGGCACGAATAACAAAGGTTTAAGCCTGGAGAAAGCTGCGGAGAAGGCTGCAAAAGCCAATGTTTCTATTCACGCGGTAGGTCTAGGTGAGAAAAACGGCAGCAGCCAGAGCTATGGAATACTGGAGGGCAGAAACGTTTCAAAGGCCGATACGCCTAACTTGAATCCTGAAGAGTTAAAGATGCTTGCTGACAAGACTTCAGGCAATGTTTCTATCGTTACAAACAGTACTGCTCTCTCTGAAGCTGTCTCAGTTAAGAAGAAACCTGTTGAAACCCGTTTCCATTCGTTCTTTATAATTGGAGGAGCTGCACTTCTTGTAATCGAATGGATGTTGAAGGCTACTGACTTAGAGGTTTTACCGTAAGCTTATTTGTAAAGGCCTGAGAAATAATATTTTAGAGCTTTTCAATGACTGAATCAGACAAGCTGTCTCCCTCGGAGATTTCAGAAGTCGTAACTTCAGGGAAGGAAGAGGTAGAAAGTATTCTTGAAGAAAAAGATTACAGTCCTGACCAGTTGAAAAAATTGATTGACGCTGAGAAAAGCGGTAGAAACCGGAGCAACGTTTTAAACCTACTTAGAGACAGGAAGAAAAAGCTTACCATTCAAAACGAGCTGGGAATAGCTGAAAGCGAAGTTATAAAGCTTCAACAGCTGATCAACCGGGTTGAGAAGCAGGAAGGCCTTGAAATCGAGGACGAAACTGAAAAAGATTTTGAGGAACTGGACCAGGACAGAGTCATTGAATTAATGAGCATGACGGTTAAAGAGCTGAGAAGCCATCTATCAGACAATAGTTACCGGTTAAAGGATTTGAAACAGATTCTCGGAGCGGAAAAAGCTGTTAAGGACAGGAAAACTGCTAAAAAGCTTATAAAGCAGAAGATAGATAAGAGAAAACTTGAGGAAGATACTGGGAAAGTTGAGGAAGATCTTGAAGGCCTGGAAAAAGATCTTAAAGAGCTTGAAGAAGATGAAGTAATCCAGAAAAAGCAAGATGGAGAGTACGGACTGGAGAAGGATTCTGGCTCCGAAAAGGGAGAAGAAGATAAGGAAGAAACAGGAGATACTGAAGCGGAAGATGAAGACTCAGATACAGATGAAGAAAGCAGTGAATCAGAAGATGAAGAGTTGGAGGAGAAGAAAGAGGTTGCGGAAGAGCTTGACCAGGATATAGGTGAGGAACGTTTGAAGGCCTTGAGCCTGGAAGATCTTAAGGAGATAAGAGATGAGAAGGAGAGGAGGGAGGAGCTTGTTTCAAATCTTCTGGATGAAGGCCTTGACAGGGAGCGTCTTGAGAATGCGTCTACTAGAGACTTGAAGAAGCTGTGGAGCCAGGTCTCCGAAGACCGCGGAGGAGAATCTCAAAACACGGTGGATGAGGGAAAGAATGATGAGGAAAGAAGTGAAGGAGATGAGGAGAAGGAGTCCGGGGAGGATGGGAAGAGTGAGGAGGAGATGCGTGAGGAAGCTGAGGAAGATCTTCAACAGTTGATGGGAGCTGGTAAGGCAAGCAGCAGCGGAAAAGATGCTCCAAAAGATAGGAAGGAGAAAGCTCATGAAAGAATAAAGAATCTTAAATCTTCTATTGCTGGAAACATCCCTAAATTAAGTGAGGAGGAAGATGATGAGGGTGGAGAGTTTCTTAAAGGCGAAGAGGTACGTGAAAAAATTGATAACTACCGTGACCTAGGTAAACGTGAGGCCTCTGTAAAGACTGCGCAAATTTTGAAGGCCTACCTGGAGTACAAGTTAGAGGTTGAGCGAGAGCTGACTTATGGCGAGCTTTCTGATAGACTTGAGAACGAAGATATTGACGGAGTTGACAGAGTTGCAGAGTTCTTTGACAGCATGCAGAAGGCAGAGTACAAGCAGGAGGTAGAGTTTAACGCCATGGATGACGTTATTGACGCCTCTGAAAAAGTTATCGAGAGTTTAGAAAGGTAGAAGGCCTGGAGGTATAACCTGGTAGTAACTCGCTGCAAGGTAAAGCATTATGAATACTTCTCCTATGACCAGGATTATGAAAGGCCCTTTTACTAGGAATGAGGATGTCCCCATCCTTCTTCTTGCCAGTGCATAGGCTGTAAGGCCTAAAGTCCAGAGTATTGCGATCAAAGGAACCCTGAAACGTGGCGGTATAATCCCTTCTTCCGGAGTTATCTCTACCTGGAGATCTGAAAACGTGTAGAATCCTTCACCCGTCGATACGATCACTGTTGTATTGCATGTGCCTGTCTGCTGAGATGCATTAAGGTTGATTGAAAGAGAACCTGTTTCCCCAGGCTCCAATGCGTCAAGGCCTTCTGTAGAGACCTGACCACATTCCTCAATGTTCTGTACCTCTACAGATATGTTCTCGGCTTCTGCATCGCCTGTATTATTTACAAGTAAAGGTATTGAAGTGTTTGTTCCGGAGGCAACCTGTATCTGGTCAGGTACTTCAGCTATATCTATCTCCGCGGAAAAATTGGATTTCACAACCTCCACAGTAATGTATTCTAGGTCAAGGTCTCTGCCATCCTCCATACTTCTGGCAAGCACAGGTACCTGAACCATTCCAAGCCTATAATCTGAGGGAGGCCTTACGAATATATCTCTCTGAACCGTCTCATTCACAGAAAGGTTGGCTATAGATGCAGATCTTTCCTGCCAGCCCTGCAAGTTCTCTGTCAAGGCCTCTACCTGGAGCTGTGAGAGACTGGTTCGCCCTTCATTCGAAATATTCAGGTTGACCGGAGAGTAAGTACCTCTCTGAACTTTGTAGGTAAGGTTTCTGTCTTCAATATCCGCACTTATCACAGGTATAGGGTTAGGATCAGGTACAGGCTCGGGAACAGGTTCAGGTACAGGCTCCGGCGTCACTCCTGGCGCCGAAGAATCCCCTTCCACTTTCTCATCAGACTCCTCCCCGGACTCGTTAGCATCCTGCGGCACTGTCTGATTTCCTGTAGGTTCACCGTACTTACCTTCCCCTCCGCCCGGCGCCACCACCTGGAAAGTGACGTTCTCAGTGAAGTTGAGGTAAGGATCATCGTCAGGACTTGCATCCCTTTTATCGTAAAGATCGTTCGTATCGTAGTCAATCCCCAGCTCTTCAAAATAGGATTCATCGTAAAGTTTCCGGTAACACGTAGCGTTGACATCCAGAAGGCCTTGATAGTACCCAAATCTTCCGGTCTTATTGTACTTCAATATAGTGGTGTTAGAGCTCTCAAGAACCGGTTCCGAGGTATCAACATTCTCATATTCCTCTCTAGTCATGTTCATAGGCTCTCCAAGCTCGCCATCCGTCAATTTAGAATAATTTCCCTCATAGTAAACGTTAAGGTGTCCTGACACGTTTACAGCGTATCCTCCAGCTTTTTTGTAGCCGATAAGGAATGAGCCTGTCCCATTTATAGTTATGAAGCCTCCTCCAGGCGGTGTAAACGGTTGAACCTCCATACCGCAGGGAGAACTTATAGAAGCAGAGATCGTGGAAATATCACCTCCATAGTTCTCCGGGTAGACAGTCAGCTTCGAGGTCTTACTGTTATTCAAATGGTCGCTTGACACATCTATACTGTAAAACCATTCGCCGGTTTCATTGGCGATAAACCCAGATTCAAAG
>JBDGSI010000032.1:0-5809 GCA_042217615.1 Candidatus Nanohalobium sp. | reverse complement strand
CCTGAAAAAAGAGAAAGGAATAAACGCCCGGGCATTGAAGCAGAATCAGTCAAGTCTGAACGATTTCTAGATTTTGGGTATAGAGGCCTGAGCTCCTTTTTCTTGGACGGTTTTAGAGGCGGCGATACAGGCTTTCTGGGCGGCGTCTTCCAGGTTCTGGTTGTCGGCCAGTTCTGCTGCGAGGTAGCCGTTGAATGTGTCGCCTGCCGCAGTCGTATCCACAACGTTTTCTACTTCAGGCGAGGGAACGCGTTTCTCGTGGATCTGTACCCCGGCTGAATCGGTTTTGATCACGGTTGTGTCGTCTCTGAAGCTGTCTACGGCGACCGTGTCGGTATTATTTCCTGGCTGGAAAACCCTCTTGTAATAATGATTAAGGACGGAAATGCTGCGGATTCGTTCCTGAACTACTTTGAAATGGTCTGGAGCTCCGCTGAGTCAAGTGAACAATCGGCTTAGCGCTGCGTCAACAAACTTCTGGTCTTTGTCTTCGAACAGAGGCCTTATGTCTTCTACAGCCATTCTGCCTTCTGATGTTAACTGTTTTCCGAATTCCTCTCGGGCGCTGTTCAGGACGTCGATTTCTTTATCCAGTTCACGGGAGATCTTCCCGGCCTCCTGTTTCCCATGCGTGTCAAAGTCTGTCAAGACAGCAACTTTTTCCGAGCTACGTGAAACATCTTCTACAAGGCCTTCAACTGTTTTCTCTGCGGATAGAAAGATTCTGCCTTCGAACCCTAGTTTTTCAATAATTACCTTATCGCTATACCCTTCTACTACTGCGGCGTCAACGTCTCTGTCGATCCTGCTGACTATTTTCTCCAAAAGGTTTCTTTCCACGTATCTCTCTTTCTCCACGTTAAAGGCCTTTAGGTTTCCAGGTATAAACTTTTTACGCTTCTAAACCTGTTTTGTAATTTTTGTGATCTTTTTGCTGAGTACAGGGTTTACTGCAGGGCTGTAAAGGCTTTTTACATCTGATCTGTACTCTTTCCAGGTCTTTTGTTCGTCTTCTATCTCCAGTTCAAGGCCTTCTGTTATCTCCAGTTCCTGCTGTACAACTCCTTTTTCCACGGCACCGAATTCTTTCCTTGAGTTCATTAACCGGTCTTTAAGCCGGGAAGTAGCTTCTTCAGGTAGCTGGATTTCTATCCGGTGTTCGAAGTCGTTGAAGGTCTGTACACGAAGCCTGAATCCAAGGCCTTCTGTATCACGTACCTCTATATAGTCTTCCTCGTAGAACTTCTTTGTGGAGACTTTAGGAGTAAATAAATCTGCTATCTCCTCTGGAGAAACGATTCCAGCTGTCCGCTGTATCTCTGACTCAATATCTTCCAGACTGTGAACATACTCCGAGTTATGGCCTTCAAAAGTATCCAGGGCTGCATAGTAGACTTCTCTGTCAATACCGCTCATACGGTCTTTAACCTCATCCACTTTCTCCTCAATGCCTTCAAACTCGTCCTCGCTGTAAGGTATATCAATTAGAAAGGCCTTATCCCTGTCTTCATGCACCAGGACTGCGTCGACAGGTACTTTGAAGTCGAAGCTTTCTAGAGGCGGTTTTCTCAGTTTAAGGCCTACATATTTCTCTTCTAATTCTTCAAGTTTTTCCATAGCCTGGTCAAGCCTGTCTTCAAATGGTTTAAGCGATCTGAAGAGAAGCCGAGCCTGGTTCTGGGAGAGCTGTTTTCTCTCCGCCATTTTCGCCAGGTCTCGTACTAGTTTACTTGTATTGTTGTAGATTAACTCTTTCTGAAGAAACTGGTGAAGCTCTGAGAACTTTACAGCTTCAAAACCGGTTTCAGGTCTTTCCCTCGGCGTTACAAAGATACCTCTAACCTTGTAGTCGGAGAGCTCTGTCATCTGAAGGCCTACATCTATAGGGTTGGATTTAACCATTTCTAGGTATTTTTTCATACGGTTCTCGTCTTCCTCGCTGATTTCATCCTTGTTTTTGGCGTCCAGAACCCATACTTCTTTTTTTCCTTCTCTGCTTATACGTGCAAAGCTGTCAGGCCTTGAGTCGTCACTTAAACTACCTACTCTTTCGAAGAAGTCAAAGTATCCTCTGTACTGTCTGAGAACATCCAGTACATCCTGTTGGAATACTTTCCAGTCTTTTTCTTCTGCCATAGGTTTTTTCTCCTCTATTCTATTACTTCGAAGTCGTCTACTTCTCCGTCTCCGTCAAGGTCAAGGCCTTTCACTATTTTGTAGAACTCTCCGTCTTCGTAACCGTTAGTTAGGCTTTCCAGGTTTTTGAAGGCTCTGACTGCTGCTTCTGTACCTGAGTTCCTGACGCCGGCTACAAGGAAAAGTTTTGACCGTCTTGAATCCGGGTGCCGGGCCTTTGCCACAACGCCTATATTGTCTTGAGTGTAACTGGCTTCAGGTGTTTCAATTCTTCTGTAAGGGAACTCTTCTCCAGCGAAACAAGCGGGGAAGGCCTCATTGAATTTTTTGGTTAAAGTGTTTGTCAGCACTCCTCCCAGGAGAAGAAAGCTGTTTTTGAAATCCTTGCTTCTGACAACTTCAGTATCCAGGCGTGTAACTTTTTTCTCTCCAGGATCACAGTACTTCCCGATTTTTGCAGCAACCTCTCCCGCTAAATGACCGTCTCTAGCCCTCACCTGGTCAGGTCCGTGCTGGTCAGGAGAGCCTGCAACGACACTGCCCTCCAACTCTCCATCTCTTATCAACGGCTCAAGGAACTCAACTACAGAACGCTGTCTCTCAGGCATCCGGAAAGGCCTTCCATCGGACTCAAGATCAAGTACAAAACCATCAGAAGATGGCCGGTAAAAAGAAGCACTGCCCCCGGAAACATTCTCACTGTGCGACTCCTCTATAAGGCCTGCCTGCTCAAGCTTCCGAAAATGGTAGTACGCCTTCTGCTTATCGATAGAAAACTCTTCAGCAACTTGGGAAGGATAAGAAGCACTCTCCGACAACAACCTTAAAATCTTCAGTCTTACATCGCTGTCCAAAGCCGCCAGCTTTTCCTCATCAAGCTCCGAGGCCTCAAACAGCCTATCATCCTTAAAGTACTGAACCATAAACAAACAACTTAAACCGGTACAACAACTTTTTTACCTCTTTTCCCTTCCTTCTGGGAAAAAAACAGGTAAATCCTTCTAAACCTGAAAAGCATTCAAAAACTGTTCAAACCGGGTTCGCCGCTCTAAATCCATCCTTTTAAGTAGTAAAATGTCTTATATCGATGTCAGCAATGTGTGGGATAGTCGGATACTTTGGAAACGAAGAAGCATCAGAAAAAATATACAGAGGTCTCAAAAGACTTGAATACAGAGGCTACGACTCTGCAGGAATAGCTACTGTAGGCAATCCATCAATAAAGGTAGAGAAAGGAGAAGGAACAATCGACGAGGTCTCAAACGCGTCTACTGACGGAGAAATCGGTATAGGGCATACAAGATGGGCTACACATGGAGGCGTAAACGACAGAAACGCTCACCCCCATCTGGACTGCGATGAGAAAATCGCTGTAGTACACAACGGCATTATAAATAACCATGAAGAAATAAAGGAAAATCTCGAAGACCATGACTTCCGTTCAGATACTGATACAGAAGTAATACCTCACCTGATCGAAAAGAAGATAAGTGAAGGCCTTTCATTTAGGGAAGCAGTTCTTGAAGCAGCAGATGACTTGGAAGGATCCTATGCCACAGTAATAGTAACTGAGGAAGGAGATATGGCTGCTTTGAAGCAGGACTCTCCTCTTGCAATAGGTTTATCTGGAGAGGAAAAATTTCTGGCCTCAGACGTGACTCCTTTCCTTGAACACACTTCTGAAGCCATTTTCCTGAAGGATGGAGACACAGTATTCATTGATGAAGAAATTGAAATATTTAACAGCGGTGAACCAGTGGAAAGAGAAGTAAAAGAGATTGACTGGGATGCAGAACAGGCATCAAAAGAAGGGTACGATCACTTCATGGAGAAAGAGATCATGGAGCAGCCGAAAACAGTGAAGAAGGCCTCATTTCAGGATAAAACAGATTTAGAGAAAGCTGTTGAGATGATGGATGATGCAGAAGAAATTTACCTTACTGGTTGCGGTACTGCAAGCTTCGCTGCATCCCTCGGAGCAAAATATTTGGAGGAGGCTGGTTACAACATTAGAACGGAGCAAAGCCATGAGCTTGAGTACTCTGCAGACCAGATAACGGAAGAAGATCTTGTAATTGCAGTAAGTCAAAGCGGAGAAACTGCAGATCTTCTCTCCCTGTTGGATGAGTCGCAGGCACCAACTCTGGCAGTAGTCAATGCCGTAGGCTCCACACTTGCAAGACAGGCAGACCACACAATATACATCAACGCCGGTCCAGAGATAGGAGTGGCCTCAACAAAGGCCTTTACAGGACAGGTAGGAGTTCTCAAGCTTTTGCAGTACGCATCAGAAGATAGGGTTGAAGAAGGACGTAGAAAACTGGTTGAAACAGCAGAAGCCGTACAGAAAACAGTAGAAGACAACATGGAGACTCTGGAGGAGATCAGTGATTACTTCCTGGATAAAGACCATGCCTACTTTATCGGCAGGGACAAAGGCCATGAAATGGCTCAGGAATCTGCCTTAAAACTTAAAGAGCTGTCTTACATCCATGCAGAGGCCTTTCCGGGCGGCGAGTTCAAACACGGGACTCTTGCACTTGTAGAGGAAGATACACCGGTTATCGCCTTTCTGAAGGAGGAAGGATACGATGAAATAGTTTCAAACGCTGTTGAAGCACATTCACGAGGCGCTGATCTGATCGGGGTAGGAAACAAAGTTCTTGAAAGCTTCGAATACTTTATACAGGTGCCGGATAAAGGATTCCAGGAAATACTGGAGGTCGCACCTTTCCAGATGATAGCATACATGACCTCAGTCAAAAAAGGAAAAAACCCTGACAAACCCAGAAACCTGGCAAAAAGCGTTACAGTCAAATAAAAAAATTATCTTAGATCACTCGCCAGGCCTTTGAAGAACAACTTCAACATTTCTATCCTCCAGCTCCGCCTTCAAACCTTTCAAGTCAGCTTTACGATCCTTAAAATCTTTAAAACCATAAGGCAACACGCATTCAGGCTTCAAACGCACTGCAGACTTAACACCTTCCCTTACACTCAAATTAATACCGTTCACAGGAAGAAAAGCCACATCAACAAGATTCTCCCACTTGCTTAACTCCTCAGAGAAATCTACAGATCCTGAAACAAAGAAAGAAGTATCACGCATAACAAAACGGTAACAGAAACCGTTGCAGGAAAGGCCTTCCACCTTAACTCCGAAAATATCCAGAACCTCATCCTCGCCGATAAACTCTGTATCCTCAACAGGAAGATCCTTCTCTGAAAACTTTTCAGGAGCGACAAGGACGGAACCATTACCTGAAACAGATGCAACACCTTCCTCACTGTAACAGTCCTCGCCGGTCAAAAGAATAATATCTGCCTCAAACTCAAGGCCTTCACAGGGGTCTACAGCAACAGTAAATCCTTCATCAACTACATTGACACTGAAATCCTCCCAGTAAATATCAAAGCCATTCAAAGATCTCATTTTTACTGAAAAACCCTCTGTCAAAAAATTTAGGAGTTCAAGCTTAAATCAGTAAAAAATTTTTCCCGTACTGAGGCCTTCCATAGATAACAGATTGGAGAAAAAAGTACTTGAATTAAAAACCTTTACTGTAGAAAAAACAAGTATCACCGCAAAAATGTAGAAATTTAAGGATCTGCCGTTAAGCGGGGGTAGCCAAGTGGTCAAAGGCGCAGGACTTAGGATCCTGTCGGTTAGCCG
>JBDGSI010000031.1:0-6033 GCA_042217615.1 Candidatus Nanohalobium sp. | reverse complement strand
TAGTAGAAGGGAGACGAGAAGTGTTGAGGCCGCCAGGGCTTTGAAGGCCTTTGTCGCTCTTTCCTGTAGGAAGAACTTTGTCAACGCTGTTTCTGGGTCTTCCTCCATGTTCTTCACTATTTTGTACAGGAGGTAAGTCATTGCTGCGTAGATTACTGTGCTGAAAGCTCCGAATATCACTCCTACTACTATCATATCTTTTTTAGAACCTCCTGTACCATCTGATAAGTATTGCTAGGAAAGCTGTTACGTAAACTATTGTCAGGATTCTTCCCACTGTTATAAAAATGGAACTGCCTGCCAGGCTTGCCAGAAAAATCATGAAGATTACTGCTGTCTCATATAGATGTATGTAAAGCAGTGCTTTGAACTCTTTCACTGTTTTGTCAGCTTCCAGTTTCATTTTGGTCATGGCTTTGCCGCTGCCTTTACTCAACTTATTCAAGAAAAGCACGGATACGAATGCCCCTATAAAGCAGATTACTACCACGGGCAGGGCTGAAGGATTATGAGCCATTCACTTCAACTAGGAGGCTTGCAGAAATAAAAAACCTATTAATGGGAGAGGTATTAAATCCTAGTTAGTTCTCTCTGTAACTTTGTAAATTATAAGGTAGGCGTAGAGAAGGCCTGACATCACGAAAGGTATCGAGGCCCTGGCAACTTTTCCAAGAGTTTCCAAACCGTACAGCCGTGAGAAGGCCTCTACAAGAAGCGGCAGGCCTACGATAATCATAGACATTGCTATTGATTTGAAAGCAGCCTGGGTTTCTTTCTTCAGGTAGAACTTTGTTACGGCGGTTTCAGGATCTTTCTCCATGTGACGGACCGCAAAGTAGAGCAGGACTGTCATAGCCCCGTAAGTCACCATCCCTACTCCTCCAAGTATTACAGAGCCTATCTCCACTTTACTTCAACCTCCTGTTCCAACGATAGAAGACTATAGCCACTACCACGCCCTGGATAATTGTAAGGCCTCTACCAATGTTTACATAGAAATTTTGAGAAGTCAATCCTCCATAGAAAACGATCAGTAATGCAAAGGTTTCAAAACCAGTAATAACTGCTAGGGCTTTGAATTCTTGGACAACTTTATCTGAGTGAAGCTTCATCTTCACCATTGCCTGATCCCCTGCATCAGAGATGCTTTTGTAGATCCCTCCAGCCAGGTAGCTGACCAGTGCCACCGATGCTACAACTCCAAAAATCAGTAGTAGTGTTGGAGAGGCCATAATGTTTATTTGAAGACTTTATTACTTAAAGCAGTGAGGCGTTAGAAACAGTGCCTCTGAAAAAGTAATTGTTGCCGGGGACAGGATTTGAACCTGCGAACCCCTGCGGGAACGGATATCTAAGCTCGAAACTCTCGTTTCTCAAACCTTCTTCCTTAGGGGAGAAGGTATCTTGAGTCCGTCGCCTTTGGCCACTTGGCTACCCCGGCTATATAAAGTGAGCTGTAACCATAGAGGTACTGCAAATTTTTTATTCAGGGTGGGAGGGATCAGAAACTGCATAGTTTCAACCAGAGGCTTCTATCTTCTGATTATATTCTTGAGGTAGCTGTCTTTTAGCCCCTGACTCAATCCCTTCCAGATCCTCCTCTAAACTTTCAAACCATCTCTCATAACTTTCAACTTTTTCTATTCCTATCCCGTACTTTATCCCTATTTTTACAGCGGAGGCCTTTTCATCGGGTTTGTAGTCCTCTCTTAGTTCTTGGACAGCTTCTTCTACCTCTTTTTTCTTACCTTGCATTTCATTTATTGAATTTATCACTCTTTCCGACGCTTTCTTTATCTGCCTGTCGATTTCGTTTTTATCTTCAGGTATAGAAAAATCAGTTTCATCAAAGCCTCTTTCTCCTTTCTTAACGTCTCTTAAGACACGTAAATGGTTTCTGTATACCTGCACATCCCTGCTAAGAGATTCAAACTCGTTTTCAAACCCTTTAAACATGCTTCTGAGGTTATACCTGCGGTCAATGCGTTGAAGGCCTTTCTGCTCCCGGTATTTTTGGTAGGCTTCCTCAGCTTCCTGGAGTGTCGACTCTATTTGATCTACGAGATACTGGTTATGATCGGAGAGTTTTTTCTCTGATGCCTTAAGGCCTTGATCTCCAGGCTCAAACTCTGCTTTCCTCCCGGTAGGTTCAGGAGGCGTCAGAGCCTCCTCAGGTTTGTCTGAAACATCCAGAGATTCCTGGATTTTTGAGAAGCTCCTGTACTCCTCATCTAAAGCTTCTACAGCTTTCTCAGGCGTTATACCGTTCTCCAACCTGAGCTCTACACTGCTGATAGCTTCCTGTAGATCTTCTAGACCACTGGAAATATCTGAGTTAAGCTGGTCAACCTCTTCCCCATCCAAAAACATTAGATAATTTTTGTTACAGAAAAGTTATAAAAACGGAGATATAGGAAGTTTCCTGGAAAAATTGTTAGTAGGCCTTTATTTCTTCTTTAAAGCTTTCTATGTCTTTGAGGACTTGTTGGGTTGCTTCTTGAAGGAGTTCTTGGTTGGTGTATCCTGATGTCGATTCTATCCTGAACTTGAATTCTCCCTCTCCTGTTTTTTCGTATCCTACTGTGCCGCCCTGGTGTTTGGCATGGTCTTGACCTGTCTTGAGTGTTGCTATTCCTTCCAGTGTTAGTTCTTGGCCTTCTTTAAGATCTACAAGCACCGTATCTGGGTTAACAGGTTCTGCTTCTTCGTTGTCTGCCTTGATGTCTGATGCGTGTACCGTTGTAGGGCCTTCCTGTTTAACTGCTATATGGACTTCATCCTCTTCATCAACGTTCTCTGGTATAGTGAATGGGATCTGTCCGATCCTGTTTGCTAGTACTTCGTCAAAGAGGCCTGATTCATTCTGGTTGATGTAGACTTCTTTTATGGAGAGAGTTGGTACTTTGGAGATCATTGCTCTCCTTAAAGTGTTTGCGACTGCTGGGTTGGCGTCTTCAAGCTCTGCTTTTAGGACGCCGTTTTCCTCTTCTAGAATGTTGATGTTCATTGGTAGGGTAAGGCCTCTTTTTTAGACTCTTCGTCCGCGTTTTCCGCCTTTTTCTTTGCATCCGTCGTGCGGTACAGGTGTGACGTCTTCGATGTTTCCTACTTCTAGGTCGCTGCGTGAGATTGCACGGATTGCTGGCTGTGCTCCTTGTCCTGGCATTTTCTGTTTCTGTCCGCCGGGTGCTCTTACCTGGATGTCTACTTTTTCGATTCCTTTCTCTTTTCCTTCCTGTGCTGCTTGTTTAGCTGCTTTCATTGCCGGGAATGCTGATCCCTGCAGTCTTCCTTTATCTGTTGTCATTCCTGAAGTAATTCTGGAAAGGGTTTCAGCTCCTGTAGCATCCGTTAAGTGGACGATAGTGTTGTTGAAGCTTGAGTAGATGTGTACAATACCTTTCTTCATTATTCTTCACCTCCTTCCTCTGTTTTTTCTCCTGAATCCTGTGTTTCTTCATCTTCGGATTCGGTTTCTTCTTCATTTTCAGGCATTCGAAGCTCCAGTTTTTTCTCTTCCTGTTTTGTCAGCAGGTAGCCTGGAACATTCACCCTCTGGCCATCAACGTAGACATGGCCGTGAACAACGAGTTGGCGGGCTTCTTTAACTGTGTCAGAGTATCCTCTTCTGTTTACAGCAGTTTGAAGCCTTCTATCAAGGAAGTCTGTCACGCTTAAAGTGAAAAGCTCCTCTAACTCTGCTCCTTCACGGACAAGACCTAACTCATGAGCTCTCTTCTTAATCTCTTCAACCTGTTCAGAACTGTCTTCTTCGGAGACAAGCTTCCTTGCCTCTCGCCTGAAACTTCTTAACTGGCTCTGAGCCTTGTATATCTCAGACTTGTTCTTAAGGCCGTACTCCTCTTTAAGCTGGTCTTCTCTCTCAATTCTTTCCTCACTCCATCCTTCGTTAGGAGTCTCGTATGTCTTCTTAAGCTTCTTAACCATTATCTAACCGCCTCTGCTCTGTCAATCTTCATCTTTTATCCCTCATTCCTCTGAGTCCTCAGAGCTTCCTTCTGAGGCCTCTTCCTGGATTCTTGCTCTGGATACTCCGATCTTGCTTCCGGATCTGAATGAGGATTTTGTCTTCTGACCTCTTACAGGCAGGCCGATCTTATGTCTCCAGCCCTTGTAAGAGCCGATCTCCTTCAAACGCCTGATATCGAACTCTTTCTTGAGTTCAAGGTCGTCTTCAATAATATGATTGTTTTCTCCTGTCTCTCTATCCTTCCTCCTGTTTCTCAACCAGTCAGGAACATCTAACTGGTCCGGATTCCGGATAGCTTCTTCAACATCATCTATTTCCTGTTCATCAAGATTTCCAATCTTCTCATCTTCATATCCAAGGCCTTCGGCAACTGCATTAGCATACATAGGTCCTACTCCTTTCAATGCAGTTATGGCCTCATTCACCGGTTTTGTACCGTCA
Source organism: Candidatus Nanohalobium sp. (assembly GCA_042217615.1). Lineage (GTDB taxonomy): Archaea > Nanohalarchaeota > Nanosalinia > Nanosalinales > Nanosalinaceae > JBDGSM01. The sequence goes on along the minus strand of JBDGSI010000031.1, from coordinate 1,601 downwards.
ATACCGGCGCGTGCTATTCTTACAACTTCTTTGGTTTCAGACATATTCAAACCCGTAACAGGTGCATCTTCGTTAAATCTTATAAAGGATTGACTGGAGCGAAGTAAAAACCAGATTTACGGGTTCAAAAAACTGACTGTTGGCATACTGCATCAGACAAGAGTTTAAAAACAGGAACTGAATTCGTTGCCTAGAAGAGGTAGCTTTTTCAGCGATGACAGAACCCTTAGTCTTTACCTTTGCTGCAGGAACCCTGGCCACAAACATTGCTATAGTTGTTTTCCTGGCTTTGAAGGCCTTCGTTTTTGTAAGCGGAAGGTCTTTCCAGTTTTTTGAGAGAGTTGAAGAGTTCTTAACTCAGAATTATCGCTGGATCGGGTTTTTCTATGGTTTAGTTGCATCTGCTGGAAGCCTGTATCTTTCAAACGTGCTTGGCTGGTCTCCCTGCAGCCTGTGCTGGTTTCAGAGAATTTTCATGTATCCTCTGCCGTTGATTTTCGGAGTTTCTCTTGTTATGAAGGATAGAAACGTCATGGATTACACGGTACCTCTCTCCATTCTTGGAGGTGTGATCTCTATCAGGCATTACCTTGTTCAGAGGACAGCAGCTTCAGCCGGCTGCACCGCTGCAAAGGTAAGCTGTGAAACCAGCTACACCTTCTACTTTGATTATATCAGCGTACCTTTCATGGCCTTAACCGGTTTTGCAGCAGTAGCACTTACAGGAATCCTGGCAGCCCAAAAAAGGCCTTAATTGAAGGATCATGGCCTATTCTTCCGGCATCACGCCTTTGTATCCGCAGCTCTGGCATTTCCAGCTTCCCGTACCCATTTCAGCGGTGGAAGCTGAGGTATCAGGTTCTACATTCCTAGAACCGCAGTTAGGACATATACAGGCCATAGTTCAGCTCTAGCGTTCGTCTTCTTTCCTGATTATATGCCAGCCGAACTCTGTCTCCACAGGATCAGAGATCTCTCCTTTACTTAGTTCAAAGGCCTTTTTCTCAAACGGTTTTGCCATTTTTCCTCTGCCGAAGAATCCCAGGTCTCCGCCTTTATCTCTTGAAGGGCATTCGGAGTGTTCTCTGGCAAGTTCTCCGAAACTGTTCTCTCCTCTCTCAATCTTAAGTTTAAGCTGCTTTGCGTGTTCTTCGTTGTCAACCAGTATATGTGAAGCTCTAACCTCTGATACCATAAAAAACAGAAGAAGATCCAAGCTTTAAACTTGACACCTATTCCACAAACAGAAGGCCTAGCCCCCCCAGGATTCGAACCTGGGTCAGGGGATGACTTCGCCCGAAGATCAGAGATCTTCTACGTCCTTATACGAGGACTTAAGGCTCCAAAGTCCCCTATCATTGACCACTAGACCAGGGGGCTTACAGTTCGAAAACCTGATTAAAGCCTTAAAAACTACCCAGTTCAAAGGCCTTCAAAGTGTTTCAGCAACTTGAATCCGCCCCCTTAACTCAAAAAAGTCAGGACAAGAAAAAAGTTAATTAATGGATGACGACATAAATACCGAACAAGTTTCCGAAGAAGCACTTTACTCTGCCGAAATGCTTCTTGAAGCCTACAAAGCCCAGGATAAGAGAATGGAC
>JBDGSI010000030.1:0-3298 GCA_042217615.1 Candidatus Nanohalobium sp. | reverse complement strand
AACACGGTCTGGGTGCTTGACACGAAAGAGGGAGTTTCGAAGTACAGTTAGATGTAGTGGATTCCTGTTATTTCTTTGTTTTCCTGTAGGAGTTTGTCTACTTTCTTTACTACTTCTCCAATTTTCTTTCCTGCCTGATTGATGTATATTATTCCTCTGTGTTCAAGGTCTTCGCTTTTCACCAGTGAGAGAAAGTCGTCGTCAAAAGTCAGTAAAATATAGTTGTTTTCAATCGCCAGTTTCAACTGTTCACGGTCTGTATCGCCTAACGTCTCTTCTTCATGCGCAGTTTTGACGTTCCAGTCTCTCTTCCTCAGTCCTTTGGCTACCGGTAGCTAGACGCTTTCGTCACAGTATACTGTTCTCATGCGGAGACGCCTGATTCGCTTAGGTCGGATCGAAGGTCTTCAATGTGCTCGTAGTAGTATGCTAAGGCTGAATGAATATCGCTCAAGGAAAGATCGGGGTAGAGCTCTGTTATCTCATCCGGACTGTAACCGCTGTGCTCATAGGCCTTCGCAATATCCACAACCCTGATACCAGTGTCTTCCACAGTAGGCGAGCCCCTACTGTGTTCCTCGTCTTCAACAATCTTCATGAGGTAATATGGGGCTTTCAAGCTTAAGAAATTAGCCCTTTTCTAGAAGTCGCCCAGTTTTCTGTTTCCGGGGAACTTCATGCCGTCCTCCGCAAAAATGATCTTCGCCTCGACCTGTTCTTCCAGCCAGTTCTCTTCTTCCTCCATGCCGGAGTCCAGGAATTTAGAGCCGAAATGCGTCAGTATAACGGTTTTTGCCTCAGTAGCCTCCACGATCTTCGGCACTTCATCCAGCGAGATATGTCCGGAAAGGCCTTTGTTTCTAGGCCGTACACAGTAAATTACCAGGGTGTCGCATTCTTCGTAGAACGGTAGAAGTTCTTCTGAGAACTCTGTATCGGTCCAGAAACCGACTGTTTTCTCCTCCGTGGAGAGTTTAAGGCCTTGTGTCTTCGGATCATTGTGGAACATTTCCTGGCTTTCGATTTTGAGGTCTTTGAACTTGTATTCTGAGTTTTCTTCCAGTGTCTCAGTTTTCAGGCACAGGTTTTTGTGGTACTCGGATACTGCTTTCTCTATGTCGCCGTAGCCTTCCATAGCAGTCCTGTTAGCGTATACTGCCCCTGGGTTGCCGTAGGCCTCCGTCATCATCTCTATAATAGGCTCTACATCGTTACAGTGGTCTAAATGGGCGTGTGAAACAATAACTGCTTCAGTCTGCTCCGGAGCCGCGTTTTCATGTGTTTCAACCAATGCGCCAGGCCCGGGATCAACGTGAACCTGTGTCTCCTCAGTCTCTACAACAATGCCTCCGGTCTTCCTCCTCTGCATACCAGTGACAAACCGGCCGCCTCCGGTACCTAGAAAGTTCAGTTTCACAAAAACGGTTTAAGGCCTTGAAACTTTTTTACTTAAACCTGTGAAATCTGTTTCTTATGCAGGAATGGCTTCAAAACAGTGTGATCTACCAGGTATTCATCGACAGGTTCGCAGGCTTCGAAGACCGAGAGAACTGGCATAACCCGGAGTTCGTAGGTGGAGATCTTCAAGGCCTTAAATCCAGGCTGGACTACATAGAAGAACTTGGAATAGATGTAATCTGGATCTCACCTTTCTACAAGACAAACGCTTACCATGGATACCACATAACAGATTACTACAGTGTAGACCCGCGTTTCGGAACGGAAAAAGAGTTGAGAGATCTGATCGAAGAAGTGCATAGCAGGGACATGAAAATAATTGCAGACTTTGTACCTAACCACTGCTCCACACAGCATCCTTTCTTCAAAGAGGCCTCAACCTTTCCCAACAGCAAATACAGAGACTGGTTCTACTTCAAGGACTGGCCTGACAATTACCTCGGCTTCCTGGACTTTGAAGAAGAACTAGCTAAAATAAACCTGGAAAACCAGGAAGCAAGACAACACATTACAGATGCAGCGAAAAAATGGCTTAAACTAGGTCTCGACGGCTACAGACTTGACCACGTAGTAGGACCTTCCAACAGCTTCTGGAAACACTTTGAAAAAGAAATACACAGCGATTTCCCAGACGCAGCGCTGATAGGAGAGGCCTGGTGGAGCGGCATAAGCTTCCAACACCTGGAAACATTTGAAATACCGCATAAATACATTCAAGGATTAACAGGCAGCCAGGAACTTGTACAGAAAAACTATCAAGGCCTTCTCAACGGCGTACTGGATTTCAAGGCGAGGGAGATAGTTCTCTCCGTCCTCGGCAGCCGCTTTATCCCGGATTCTCTTGCGAAGCATTTCCTGAAGCTGCATTACAGCCACTACCCTGAAAATTTTCAACTCCCAAACTTCCTGGACAACCACGATACAGACCGGGCGCTGTATAAACTCGGCAACAACAAAGAGAAACTGAAGAAGGCCTTCAAACTACTGCTGAAACAGGAACAGCCAACAATCATCTACTACGGCACAGAAATAGGAATGACACAACACCAACCCATAACCAGCTTCGACAAACACGGAGACCTACAAGCCCGAGAACCCATGAAATGGGAAGACAAAGACAAACAACTACTCAAATGGTTCAAAAAACAGATCAAAACAAAGGCCTCAAAAACAAGCTAACTCACTTCCCCTCCTTCCCTTCCACCCAGCACCAACCCCAGTAGTTGAAAATTTAAAGAAATAATCGAATATCGGGCAACCAGAGTTTCCTTTGTTTATTATTTTAGAGTAGCAGCGTTTAATTTCTGATAAAAGTGAGATAGATTTTTGGGCGAGAGGGCTAGCCGAGTGGTTTAATTATATAAAAAATGAGTTGAGGACAAGTTTATGGCAGAAAAAGCAGGAGTGGTAAACAGAGGAATTGCTTTTCTAATTGACTCGATTTTTGGAGGAATATTATTCGGATTATTGGGTTTAATTATACTAAAAGGAGTATCTGCTGCATCAAGTATGAATTTAGGTTTTGAATCTCTCCGAATTTTTGTCGGATTCGGTGTTATGGCATACTTCATCTATTTCGAAGGTAAAAGCGGTCAGACTCCAGCCAAGATGTTTCTCAATCTCAAAGTAGAGAAAAAAGACGGCTCTGAATGCGGATATGTCAGTGCTTTAATCAGAAATGTGTTGAGAGTTATCGACATTCTTCCACAACTGTATATTGTGGGAATAATCTCCATATTCTTGACAAGCGAGAATCAGAGAGTAGGAGATTTAGCTGGAGGAACTGTGGTAGTTGATGAAGACAGCCAACCAAGTCAAATGAACCAGCAAATCTAATTTA
>JBDGSI010000003.1:0-7291 GCA_042217615.1 Candidatus Nanohalobium sp. | reverse complement strand
TCATCGAACAGAACAATGATGAAAACGGCATCAACTGGAACTCAGAGGTCGCAGCTTATGATACAGCAGTGATCATCGCCCGACACGAAGACAGGGTTGAGGAAAAAGCCGAGGAACTCTACCAGGAATTGAAACAGGACGAAGAAGTCCTGCTGTACGACACGCTTTCAGTCGGCGAAAAGTTTGCGGAATCTGATCTGATAGGGGTCTGGAGAAAACTGATTCTCGGCAACTCGTTCCTGGAAGACGGAACTGTGGAGATTGAAGATAGGAAAGGTGAAACCGTGGAGAAATCTGTGGATGAGGTGGTCAACTAACCCCTAATAAATGCAACTACTGGTTTCTTCCCCGGTGAAAGGTTAAAGTGTCTGGTTCTTTTTTGTTTGGTTATGGTTTGTTTAAGAAAACTGTTAGGCCTTGAACCAGGAGAGGGTAAAGGCCTTTCAAGCTCTGTTTTTGCTGTTTTGGCATCTGTTTCCCTGGTTTCTGCCATGTTTTTGCTTTCTGCTTCTACTGAGTCGTCTGGCCAGGATAATCTTCTTCAGGATGGTTTTTCGCTTGGTAACAAGAGTCAGGAGCTTGCGGAGAAAGGTTTAAGGGAAGCAGCTAGGAGGAAGGAAGGTCTTCCTGAAAATATTTCTGCGGAAGATCTGAACGCCAAAGGTTTCAACAAGTCTGACCTCCCGGATAATGTTTCTGAAGCAGATGTAAACTCCAGCCAGCTCTTAAACAGGTCTGAAGAATTTAATTTATCTGAATCCGGGAATAGCTCGTTATCTAATGGTTCAGATAGTTTTAATTCAGGTATGAATGATTCAAGGCCTGAAACCGGTTCTGAAAATGTTTCAGAAAGTATAAGTAGCGGAGAGTCTTCTCAGGAAGGAGTCGCTGGTTTAGTAGAGAATATTTCCAAGGCCTTTGCGGAAAGCCTGGAAGGTTCTTTAACCGGTTCCAGACAAGATAAGGAGGGTAGTCGTGAGAAAAAATCTTCTAAAAGGGGGAAGGATGGAAAGGCGGGTAATGGTAAGAGGTTGGAAGGCCTTTTACCTGATCTAGGAGTTTTACCGTACCTGGCAGGGTTGATAGGTGTTGTGTTGCTTGTACTTGTTTTGAACCGTTTGAGGAAAGGGGACAGCTTTCTACAAGCGTTTTTGAACGGGTTAAAAGAGTTTGTCGTAAGTCTTCCGGATTTATTCAGGCGTGCCGTTGTAAGACTTGTTGAGGCCTTAGTTTCGACTGTTTACTCTTTCTTTGAAAAGTTGAAGTTTCTGGTTAGGTCTCCAACCCTGTTTTTCAGGAGGATGATGGACACATGGAGAACCCGTTTCCAGCGTGTGGAGAAGGAAGCTGAGCTGATTAGAGAGGAAGGATTGATAAAACGTTTCACCGGTTCTGACTCCGGAGAGCTGGAAGGCATTGAGAAAGTATGGATGGAGCTGAAGAACCGTTTAGGCCTTGATTCCACTACCGGTTTAACCCCTGAAGAGATCAGGGAGAGGGCAAAAGAGGAGCTTCCGGCTAAATCTGTTGACAGAATTGTGGAGGCCTTTAAAAAAGAGAAGTATAGTTCTGATGGGTATTCTGGAGATTTAGAAGTTGAAAATTGGTTGGAGGAGGTGAAAGAGGAAGATGAGTAAAGTGAGAAAACTTTCATCAATGCTGGGATTGTTGGCCGTGGTTTCAGCAGGATTTGTAGCTTTGAAGCCAGGCCTAATTCCTGAATCAGAGGTTACTGCTTTTCTAAGCAGAGAGGTTGTTTTATATTTGGTTTTAGGAGTTATGGGTCTGTATGGTTTGTTTTCGTTGCGTGAGAGTACTGTCAGGCCTGAAGAGCTTTTCCTGCGTTTTGACAGGCATCCTGAGCTAGTTCAGGAGGAGTCTGATAGCTTGGAAATGGCTTTTGAAAACCATGTAAACCGTGAAAAGTTCAGGTCGGCTGTTGAAATGGTTTTGATAGGTGAGAAAGGTTTTTCTGAGGAGGAGGCCTTTGAAGCTATTTCTGAAGGTTCCTGGACAAATGATAAAGTGGCGGCTGCCTTTGTTGAAACAGATTTAAGCTATCCTATCCTTGAACGGCTTAGAGAGTGGCTTGAAGACTCAGGAACCATGGACCGCCGCATAAGTAAAACCGTTGAAGCTATTGAAGAAGTTTACGCGGAGGCTAGCTGAATATGGAGTCAAGAGAGTACGGGCGGTACGAGATTGCAACTCCTTTCACAGTAATACTTGCTTTCCTAGGGCTTTTAACCGGTTCAACTGCATTCTACGTTGCAGCAGCTATCCCCGCGCTTTACATACTTGCAAGCTCACTGTACAGAAAGCCTGACTCCGAAAGCCTTTCTTTAGAGAGAAATATAGAGAATGAGGCTCCAAGCCCGGGCGAGGAAGTTGAAGTCACTGTAAAAGTTAGGAACACGGGTAAGAAGACTTTGACAGATCTTCGTTTAATTGATTCCGTCCCTGAAGGCCTTAAAGTTGTTGATGGTTCTCCCAGGGCTTCTGTTGCTGTTGCTCCCGGTTCCTCAGCCTCTTTCAGTTATAAAGTGGTTGCACGGCGCGGAAGATATGTTTTCAGCAGTGTAAAAGCGGTTTTCCGGAGTAGGGGAAGTGAGGCCTTTGAAGAAGGGATAGATGTTTCCGGCGATGATCTTCTTGAGTGCAAAACCGGTTTGGAGCAGGTTGTTCTGAGAGATAAAACCGAGGAGCAGGTTGGCAGTATAGTAACCAGTGATTCTGGTGAAGGCCTTGAGTTCCATTCTCTCAGAGATTACAAGGGAAGCGATCCTCTTTCCCGGGTTGAGTGGCGTCACCTGGCGAAGACAGGGGAGCTGGCTACTAAAAACTTTAGAGAGGAGAGAAGCGGGAGGATTGTGCTTGTAGTGGATGCTAGAAAGGTTTCTGACGTGAAAGCTGGGAAAGGCCATCCTTCTGCCGTTGATCTGTCTGGTTACGCTGCTGAAAGAATGTTTACTGCTTTACTGAAGTCAAGGCATAAAATAGGTGCCGGAGTGATCGGTGAAAACCCTGAAGACTATATAGAGGTTACAGAGTCATCGCTGATACCCTATGTTAAACCAGGGAGAGGTTCAAAGACCCGGAGCAAGATTCAAACAGTCTTCAAGAAAATCGGGAAAGGAGAGAAGAATAAAGGTGAAGGCCTTGAAACCAGTCTCTACAAAGTCCTGCCTCCTAACTCGCAGGTAATCTTTTTCTCACCGCTTCTGGACGATGAGATCCAGTCAGTTGTCAAAACCCTGGAGTCCCATGGCTTCCCTTCAATTGTTGTAAGCCCTGACGTGACCTATGGAGACAATCATGCCTCAAGACTGGAGAAGGTTAAAAGAGAAATAAGGATGAAACAGGTGAGGAAACATGCCCCTGTCATCAACTGGAACATCAAACAGCCGATGTCAATCCAGGTATCCAAAGCACTTAGAAGAATATACGGAGGCGACATAGGATGACACAGATCAAAGAAACCAACTGGAACACCTCCAGAACAGGAGCAGCCGCAGCAATAACACTTTCAATAGGCCTTACAGCTGTAATAACCAACTATATAGACCTTCAACTGCCATTACTGATTGCTTCAGCAGGAGGCCTTTTGCTGGCAGCATCAATCAAAGCTGCATCGATTGAAAAGTTCAAAACACTGTCCAAACCTGCTTCAGGAGTTCTAACCCTGCTTTCAGGTACTGCAATCCTTGCAGCTTCCTCACTGTTTGCAGTAGAATCATTTCAGAAAATAATGGAGACAGTTGAAAACGTTTCCAGCATTGAACAACTGTTAAAGGCCTTATGGGAAAGAATCTTCTCTCTGTCAGGATACTCCCTAGTCCTTACAGCTTCCTTCATCACAGTAATGGGTGCTGCATTGATTTACTGGGACAGAGTTGAAGGAGAGAAGAAAGTAGGTACTAGAAAACAGGATATATACTTTAACGCAGTGCTTGCCGCAGTAGCAGCTTTCACAGCTTTCGGCTCTGCAATAATTAACAAGGTACCGCTTCAAGAGATTATTTCTCTGGTTCAAACAGGCTTAAGCTACCAAGGCCAAGTTTCAGGAATAGCAGCTGGAATCCTGCTTATTTCAACATACCTTGCGGGTAAAAGAGCCTGGATAAACCTTCCTATGAAGGAGACAGTTCCCAGAAAATACATGGAGCATTACAGAAAACTTGGCAAGATAGAAACAGGATTCAAATGGATAATACTTCCTCTACCCGCTATAGCAACTTCTGCAGCCCCGTTCACATCTGTAAAATACTTAAGGCCTTTCACGGCTTTTTCCAGTCCTTCTATAAGAATCTTGCTTTTATCCGCTACAGCTGTCTCTCTAACCTCGGTTTTGCTGGTTAAGGCCTTGAAGCTGGTTGCCAGTGATAGCAGGACAGTGACTCGTTTTATACCTTATACATTGTTTGCAGCCGCCGCATACTTTGGAGGGATCTTTTTAGCACCTGTAGCTCAGGGAATGGTTGGACGACTACCCTCCTTTATCCAGACTGGTTTAACACCGTTAACTGACGCAGTAGGCATGCCCGCCCTGATTATAGCAGGAATGGCTGCCGCCACCGCAGTAACTGTCTCATTTAAATCCCTGGTTAAGACCTTGAAAGCCACAGGTTTCATCCCTAAAGGCCTTGAAGGGGTGCTGCTGGCATCTCTAGGAGTCTTTCTCTCCTCTGTCGGCACACATCTCTATAAACCAGATCCTACACTGCTTTTGCTTGGTGTTGCAGCTGCTTTAACTGTCTGGGAGATCGGTAAGAGGAGTGCAGTGCTTGGAAGAGAGATAGGGAGGAAGGGATCTTCTTTCAGGTCAGAACTGGTTCAAGTAGCTTCCAGGATAACTGCAGGCCTGATTACAGTAGTTTTGGTGCGGACAGCACTGTTTATATTTGAGAAAGGTATTTTAAAACTTCCTGGACACTCATTTACTGCTGCATTCACTGTTTTAGCGGCTTTAGGCTCTCTGCTGCTGGCTTTCTCTCTTAAAGAGTATGTTTAGATGTCCGGTACGTCAGCGTGTCTGAGAACTTCCTGAATTATTTCTTTTTTCTCAACGTCTTCTACCTCTGCTTCAGGTGTTAAGACAAGTCTGTGGTGAAGCACGACTTCTGCAATTGATTTAACATCGTTAGGAGCTACAAAGCTCCTGCCATTGATGACTGCACGGGCCTTTGAGGCCTCGAAAAGCCTCTGGATTCCACGTGGGGAGACGCCTACCTGCACCCTCTCATCCATACGTGTACCTCTGCAGATATCCACAATGTAATCTCTTACTTTTTCATCAACCTCCACCTTCTCTACAGAGGCCTGTATATCTCTAACAGTTTCTCCATCCACAACCTGTGAGGCCTCAGGCATCTGAGAGGTTCTATCCGCTCTCCGGTCAAGTATTTCACGTTCTCCTGACCTGCTTGGATAACCCATCTTTGTCTTAACCATGAAACGGTCTCTCTGTGCCTCTGGAAGAGTAAAGGTTCCTTCCTGCTCCACAGGATTCTGAGTGGCGATTACGAAGAAAGGTTCCGGCAATTCACGTGTCTCATCATCAATAGTTACCTGTTTCTCACCCATGGCCTCAAGCAGAGCCGCCTGAGTCTTCGGAGGCGCACGGTTAATCTCATCTGCTAACACAATATTTGAGAAGATAGGGCCTTCCTTAAACTCGAACTCCGACTTCTCATCATTATACACATGACTTCCTGTAATATCAGAGGGCAGAAGATCCGGCGTAAACTGGATACGGTTAAAACTCAAACCCATCGAACGAGCAAAGCTTCGGGCAGTTAAAGTCTTACCAGTACCAGGAACATCCTCCACCAAAACATGGCCTTTAGCCGCCAAACCCATCAAAACAGTCTCAAGAAACTCATCATCCGCAATAACAGCACCCTCAACAGATTTCAAAACCTTTCCACAATCCTCAGAAGCACCAGAAACATCCATATCCCAAACAAGACTCGCCCACATTAAAGAACATTCCGGAAGAAAAAACCAGAAAATACTCAAACATTCAAATAACTTGCAGACCGAACAAAAACCCACGAGGTAACAAAAACACAATGAGCCAGGAACTCGGCATCACGGCAAGAAAAGACAAGAAACCAAGCGAATGGTATACGCAGGTAGTCAAAAAAGCAGAACTGGCAAAATACGCCGAAGTCAAAGGCTGCATGATAATCAAACCTTACGGTATGAAGCTCTGGGAAAGCATCAAGGAAAACTTCGACGAGAAGATAGAAAGTACAGGCGTTGAAAACGCGTACTTCCCGTTGTTCATCCGGAAAAGCCAGCTGGAAAAAGAGGAGGATATTGTCGAAGGATTTGATCCTGAGGTTGCATGGGTGACGCACGGCGGCGACAAAGAACTGGAGGAGAAAGTCGCTGTAAGGCCTACCTCCGAGTCAATTATCGCGCCGTACATGAGCGATGAGATTCGTTCCCATCGAGACCTTCCGTTCAGGGTTAACCAGTGGGCGAACGTTGTTCGCTGGGAGGCAACCGATACACGGCCTTTCCTGCGTACCCGTGAATTCCTCTGGCAGGAAGGCCACACAGCACACGCGACAGAAGAAGACGCGGACGAGGAAACGATGCTGAGACTGGAGCAGTACCAGGAAGTGATCGAAGAACATCTTGCTATCCCGAGTATTCTTGGTTACAAGCCGGAGCACGACAAGTTCCCCGGCGCAAAATATACTACAACGATCGAGACATTGATGCCGGACGGAAAGAGCATCCAGTCAGGTACTTCACACCAGTTAGGTCAGCACTTCGCCGAGGCCTTCGAGATAGAGTTCGAGGATGAGGACTCTGAGTCTCGGACTGCGTGGACGACGTCCTGGGGCCTCTCTACGAGGACGATCGGCGCCTTGATAATGGCTCACGGTGACGATGACGGCCTTAGATTGCCTCCTTCCGTTGCCCCGCATCAAGTGGTCGTCGTACCTATCTTCCAGGAGGACAACAAGGAAGAAGTCATGGAATACGCGGAAGAAGTCAAGCAGCAGATCGCCCACAGCGGCGGATGCGCATGCCAGAAAGACATCCGGGTAAAACTTGACGACCGCGAGCACAGAACTCCAGGATACAAGTTCAACGAATGGGAGTTGAAAGGAGTGCCTCTCAGAGTCGAAGTCGGACCTAACGAAATGGAAGACGACACCGTCACCACAGTCAGAAGAGATAATGGGGAAAAAGAGATGGGCCGTGACAGGGGAGAATTCATTGAAGAAGCAGAAGAAGTCCTCGAAGACATCCAGGAAAGCCTCTACCAGGAGCT
>JBDGSI010000029.1:0-26298 GCA_042217615.1 Candidatus Nanohalobium sp. | reverse complement strand
CTTTCTGTCAAGTACAGTTCTCTAAAGAAAAAAGAGGGAGGAGAGGAAAGGCCTTCACTCCCGGTCTTTGGGAGAAATTGAAGAGGCCTGTAAAAACTTTATTCTGGCTGTGAGAGATCGATCTGGATTGAGGATACGTTGATCTCGTCGCCTTCATCGGTTTCAATCTGGTCTGTGCCGATGCTGATGTCTTCGACTTCTGCTTCCTCTACGAAACGGTCTCTAACTATTTCTGCTACGTCTACTGCTCTGGAGATTGCTTTTCCTCTTGCTTTAACGTGTACTACTTCCTGCCCTTCATTGAACTGAGTTACCACTGCTAGTACGTAACTCATTGCAGGTTTTGATCCTACGTATACTGTGTTGTCGTCTCCTTGTTCTTCTGCCACTGGTAATCACCTGTAAAATACGTGAACCGTTAAACCATTTAAAACTGTGTTAGCTGTCAACAGTGTACTTGATTTTCATCTTTGTGTGTTCGAGGCCTTCTTTTGTCCTGATCTCATTCTCTGAATCCTCTACTGTAACTGTGAAATGGATTTCATGGACATTGTATTTTGCAGTGTAGGAATAGGTGGGGAAAAACTTTCCACATGGGCAGTACGATGATGGTGCGTTGGGAGGAAGGTTTCCGCATAGATTTTGAGCGGAGGAGCATGTGAACTTCCAGCCGTTCGGGTCTAAATTGGAGCTTACTTTTGAGAATTGGTCTGAGTCTTTGCTGGGTATGGAGGCGGAGATGTCTATGGTGGCCCAGTCCTTCCCGTTCTTGTCAAAGTCAGATATTACATCCTTTCCAAGGCCTGAGACAGCGTCTTTCGCATCATTGTATGCTTCATCTTTGGCATCTTCTTTCACATCGCTTTTTTCTGTTGGGTCGCTGACTGTGGGGTCGTTCAGGTTTCCTGATGCACTTCCCTTCTCTTCGAGGTCGTCCGGTATTGCAGGGTCTCCTTTGATATGATCTGGGATTCTTAATGCAAGTTCTGCAATTTTCAGGAATCTGTTTTTGTTGTTTTTTATCTGTAGTTGAGGCTGGTTTTGGTTGTAGCCGAGAGGTATTTGGGTGTAGGAGCCTGAGGTGCCGCATGTCAGGTTGTTGTTGGACAGGGTCATTTCTATGACGTTTTGATTGACTGAGTTGATTGTTATGCCGGGTTCGCCGCAGTTTCTTACGAATTTTTTGTCTTTCATCTTGTTGGATAGTTTGTCGGAGAAATCGTCTTTAAAGTTGCTGTAACTTGGTACGTCGCTTAGGCTGTCCCAGTTGTATCGGCCTTCCATGCTTAAGGCCACGTTGTTTTCTGTAAAGTTGGTTTCTTTTCTGAGTGTGTAGTTGAAGAACTCTTTCTTTGTCTCTGCCTGCATCATGTTGCCGATGTCCTGGGAGTAGTAGTTTATATGGCTGGCAAAGGTTTGCTGGGCGAAGAGGGAGGAGAAAAGGCTTCCTCCGGAGATGAAGAGCAGGGCGACTACTGCAAGCATTGAAACGTACTGGCCTTTCCTGTTCATGATAACGCCCTCATCTCCACTGTGATAAAGCCTTTTTCCGGCGACGGAAGATTCATAACTGCAACCCTGTGCGTATTCGGAAACCTTGAACTAACACCGGGATGGAGGGTTGGCCTTTGAAACGTGGCGTTCTTGAGTTGAGGAAGATCCTTTCCTCCGCCGCCCGGTAACCTTACATGGACTACACGTTTGCCAGGATACCAGATATTCACTTGGTAATAGTGCTTGTAATCGTCTCTGAGCACAAGGTTAATCCTGTTCTCTATAGTCTCCTCAAGGTCCTCCTTGTTGGAGGATGCCTGATACTTTACGATTTTCCTGTAAAGCGGTTCGCTGCTGTTGTCAGGTCTATAAGTCATGACCTGGTAGAGCTTGTTGTAGCCCTTAAACCTTTCCTTACCGTATTCCAGGGAGGCCTGTAAATCAGTGTTCAGCTGGGCCTTTGAGAGCTGCTGGCCTCCGAAGATAAGGAAGATACTCATCGGGATCATAACTACTACCAAGGTAGCGATGTCAAGAGATCCTTTCACCGTCTCACACTCCTAATCTCCACTGTGAATGACTTGTAATCAGGGCTTCCGGTTTGATTATACTCCTGCAGGGTTATGTAGAGGCCTTCATCACTCCACCTGTCTTTACAGTTCATAGGAATATGTCCTTGTAAAAAGTTTCCTGACAGGGCGCCTGCAGATTGTATATAAATGGCTTCGTCTCTTGCAAAGCCTCCGACCTGGTCACCGTTCTCCATGTATACGCACAGGTCTTGAAGATGATCGTAGTCAACTTGTATGTGACCATTGTTGTATCCTTTTACGTTTGAGCGGTGCCAACGCCCCATTTTCATGTTGTTGTCTGCGTTGATCATGTGAAGTGCTCCTGCCATGGGGTAGGCGTAGCCTCTGAAATCTGTTTTCACTTCTTCTGCAGCGCTTTCAATCATTGAGAACTGCATCTGGATCGTAGCTACAATCATTGTCAAAAGGAAAACTGTTGCAGCAACCATGGAGAAAACCTTTCTATCCACAGCGCCCTCCCTCCAAAGTCAGTGAACCAGGCCTTTTCTTCAAACAAAAATCTTTCGAACTTTTCTCGTCCTTAATCTTATCAGATATATACAAATCCTCTATCCACTTTTCAGAAGGAACTACCGCGGTATTTGTCTTATCATTGTACGTGTAGGAAAGAGTAAGTTCGCCGTCACTATTTTTCCCCATTGTATAGTTGTAGGGGAAATGAAGCTGGACGTTCGCCCGGTCTAAAGCATCTGCCGCATACATCGTAGATGATACACGTGAAGCTGCAAGGCCTACAGTCTCCCTGCGGACAATCTGATTCATATCAACTGCCAGCTGCGTTCCAAGAACTGAGAACGTAGAGATAAGCATCAAAGTCACTACTGCTAATGCAATAGTTTCAAAAAGGCCTTTTCTTTTCATTCTACAAACTTGAAACTGTTTTCGTCAAGCCTCCGGATTTTGTAGGTTCTTGTCCCGTTTAACTCTTTCTCACCGCCGTCTAATGTACAGTCGGTGCCGGTACGGTCCTGTATGGTTTTCTCCTCTATAACTTCTCCGTTCTTCAGTAGTTTGTACTTGCTTCCCTCTATAACTACTTCGTATTTAGGCCCTAAACTCATCTGGCCTTCTATAGTATCTCCAGGGTTTCCATTGCAGGTGGCTTTCAACTTGCTGTAAACTGCTTCAGCATCCTGCTTGTTCACAGCTCCTGTTGTAGCTCCCAGGCTTCCTCTGACAATCGTAGGTATGATCGCCAATGCCAGTACCACTGCCAAAGCCCCTGCAATAAACTGTGAGATAGTGATTCCGGCAGATTCTGTCATGTCAAGGCCTTAACCTCTTGAACTCTGTAATTCACTGGTTTTACAGGTTTTGGCTGTTCCGGGGTTGAGGATGTGAAATCCGGTTCTCCATCGTCTTTTGCCCTTTCTGTAAGGTTGTTTACTCCTACTCCTCCTTCTGAAAGGCCTCCCTGTACAGCGAGGAAGACAGATCCTACTATAAGCAGTGCAAGTACTATGGCCGCGATAATCTCCATTGTAACGTTCATACTAGTTCAGGGGAAGTATTTGATTGACGAAGGCTGGGAACTGCGAGGTCTGCGAAGTAATAAGCAGTGACAGCAGAAGCACAGCTCCAAGGCCTATCATAATTGATACCACGATTTTGAGGGAGAACTCCATAACTACAGTAAAGAGTATTGAAACACTGGTTTTTAACTCTAATCAGCTTTTAACCCAGCCAACCTGGTAAATCGTATCAATCAACTTGCCATTACTATTCCTCCACTTATATGGAACCAGCTTACACACCCTCTCCTCCCCTTGACTGTTGTAAGCAGTGACATCTTTATCCCTAGTAGCCTGCTCAAAGTTACAGGTCTTACCTGCAAGGCCTCCAGTCTTCTTCAAAGATTTACCTGACGCTATATCCTCATCATCGATACAGGCCTTACCATTCCTCTCCATCCTTATGAAGGTGTAAGTCCTTGTCGATTTACCTCTGTAATGCGCCTCTGCACCGTAAGTTGCCTCACCTTCATTTCCGGGGCTGAAAGCATTTGTCTGCATATATCCTTCAGCGCCTTTACATATAACGTAAGATACATCATGCCATGGGTAGTTATCGCTGTTAGTGCCTCCTTCTTCAGGTAAATTTACATCTGTTACAGTAGGGGCGTCGATAAGAGCGTCTGACACCAGGTTGCTGTTCTTTGTTCCGTCGAAAGGAGCTCCTCCATTGAACCATCCTAGTTCTTGAGGGGAGGATTCTTCAGGGTAGGGGAACAGGTTCATCCACTCTCCGGCTGCCCAGAAATCAGGGCCTCTAAAGTTATCGCTGCCAGGGCAGGTATCTAAAAGTGTCTGTATCTTCCATACTCTGTTGTTCTGCCCGGGATTCTCCTTCACGAAAAAGGTTTTCTCACTGCTGAAACTTATCTTCCCGAATTTTCCTTCCATATCGTATCCGCGTTGCCTGGCCCATTTAGGTGCTTTATCACAGGTGAGAGAGGCCCATATATTGCTGCTGATTTCATGTATCTCTTGGCCCTCCATCTTTACAGCAGTTAACGGGTTGAGAACTTTTCCTGAAGTAGTTTCCTGGACAACGTTGTCGCTTATAATCTTAGGCACGGTATTCTTTGTTCCAACGCAACTGGGAACGTACTCCGTGTCATTCAGGTAGTTAAAAAGACGTTTCTCCGGGTTTATAGCTCTCCCGGCTATACTGTACTTGATCACGTAGGTGCTGGATCCGGAAATTTCAGAGCTTATTTTACTTTCCGACACATAATTCGCAAGTCTTTCTCCGTTTTTGGACTCGGCAGCTAAGTAGAAAAGAAGCCTACAGTTTATTGCAGAGACCTGGTTAAGAATCAATGCATCCGTGAACTGCCGCTCAGCAACCTCTTCCTTCACACCGTCCCCAAAACTGATATGACGCGCCTCTTTATCAAGCAAAGTATCAACCTTACTTGACTGATTGTTTAAAGGCCCCGTCCTGATAGCCTGGTAACCTCCCATGATAGTAGAGCCTATAAGCAAAGGTACAAGCACAAGACCTACAATCTTGGAAAGAGACCAGCTCATCCTCCCACGCTACCGCTCTTCTGCTCAAAAAGATTTATAGACTCTGTGAGCCAGCCGGAAACCGAAGTATAATAAGCAGCTACAAACAGCATAGCCAAAGCAATAGCCGCCAAGATAAAAACCGGTTTACTAAGGCCTTTCCTCCTCCGCAACCTGAAATCCCGTAAAAGACCTTCTAAAATATTACCCATGTAAACACCTTAGATTCTTCTCCCTTTTAGTTTTCACTCTGAGTCACCTCTACCTCTTTGATTGTAACTTTAGGATTGTCTGGTTCTCCGAACCACTCAGGAGGTGTAAAGGATTTAATTTTGATTCTCTTGAAATCATTGTTTATGTTGTATGTTTGGGACCATTGGACGGTATTTCCTTCTTTTACTGTCCATTTGAGGTTGTTGCCGTTTTTTTCTGCGGTAATAGTGTATTCTACTCCTGTAGAGTAGTCGAAACCTATTTCGTAGTAGGATCCGCTTGGATCTTCTAGCCATACATCATGGGTTCCTTCAGGGCTTGTGCTTATTTCGGAGATAAGGTCTGCTGCAGTTGTAGCTGATCCTGTAGCGGTCTCTTGGAGGGAAATGTAAACGGGCCCTTTCTCGGAGAATTCTAGGGTGATTTTAACTGTCTTATCTCCTGAGGGCAGTGGCTCCCATACGAGATGAGCTTTGGAATCGGGTTCTTCAGGCCTTAGTTTGATCTTTGAACCGGATTTTTCTATGGCGTTGGGAGATCCTCCTGTGTACTCGTAAGTAACTGAGTTGATCAGGTTTCCTGATACGGTTGATGTGCTGCCTGAAGAGCCAGAGCTGGAACTACTGCTGGAACTGGAGCCTGTAGGCAGGTTCATCTCGGACGTGCTTAACGGACTATCGGTATAGTACTTGAACTCTGTTCCGCTAACCTCCGCTGTTTTGGGAGTGCCGCTCATGCAGGAGTCGTTGTTTTTGGTTACATGGATGTAGGTGTAGGTTACGCTTGATTCCCCGGTATTCTGGTCGTACTCTGCCCCCAGAAGCTCGGCAGGGTTATTGGTGCTTTCCTGCTCATGGCCGGGAGTAATGGTATTGGTCTGGATGAATCCTTCAGCGTTTTCACAGATAACGTAATGAGACTTATCGGCAATACACTCCGGGAATCCCTTGGTGTCGCAGTTATTCCAGGCGTCTTTGTTCTCTACTACAAGAGGAGCATCCACGAATACTTCTCCAGCGTACTGCGCGTCAGAATCAGGATCGCCTATAGCACTGTAAAAACTGCTCCAGAGACTTTTTCCCTCTTCTTCCTCAACTCTCGGAATATCATCATCGGAAATATAATTAGAGTCTCCGTAGAAGTCTTTGATCTTTTTAATGCCTTGTCTCATTCTTTGATCGATATTGTCAGAGCTTACACCTGTAACAGGGTAAGGCATGAACTCTGAAGCATCTTTTCCCTTCCAGAGGCCTTGAACCTCTCTACCTGGGGTATTGTGTAAGGGGCATCCGGCAGCTTCGCTCTCAGCTTTCATATTCATTGCCCAGAGGGCGTCGTGAGGGCCTGTTCCCAGTGCAAAGGTTTTCCTGGATTCAAAGGTTATTTTTCCGTAGACTCCTTCCATGTCGTTCCCTACCTGTTTCTGCATGGCGGTAAGCTTGTTGCAGGATAGGACGCCCATGACATCGTCTATACTCTGAAAAAATTGGCCGATACGGCTTGAGTCGGCTATTACTCCGGTTACAGAAGGCAGTTCGGAGTCTACTCCTGGTAGTTTCATGGTTTGGGCGCCGGCGCATGAGGGAAAGGTTCCGGTCTGGAAGAGATACTGCCCCAGTTTCATGTTGCTGTCAGGTCTGTTGTAGATTGTATAGTCTACTTCTCCGTTGTTTAAGGCTGTGTTTACGGAGGAGTCA
The DNA here is from genome assembly GCA_042217615.1 of Candidatus Nanohalobium sp. GTDB lineage: Archaea > Nanohalarchaeota > Nanosalinia > Nanosalinales > Nanosalinaceae > JBDGSM01. Next base: position 19,290 of record JBDGSI010000029.1, on the reverse strand, counting down.
GGCATGTAGTTTCCGCCCATGACTGAGGCCATGAATGCGCAGTTGAATGCGGATAACTGGTTGATCATGGTTGCGTCTTTCAACTGTTCAGCGGCTACTTCTCCATTTGAGTCTTTCCCCAGTACTATATGTCTTCCGAAGTCGTTTATCGCGGTTTTAGCATCCTCTCCTTTAGGTTCAATGGTGCTGGTGTGGATGCTGCCTAGAGAAGTGAATACTGTGGATGCAACCATTAAAGGGATTATTACAAGGCCTACGATTTTTTTCAGGGACCAAGCCATTTTTTCAGCACAGCTCCATTTTGCCACCGGTCATGTCGGATATGATTGATGCAATAGTTGAGCATCCTCTTGCAGCTTCTCCTGAGCTCTGTATAACGTTCACGGCTATTCCTCCGATTACAAGCAGTAGCAGGAGGCCTAGGATTATTCCGATGATGAAGTTGGTGGCTTTTACGCCTTTTCTCCGGTTTTGAATAGTTTGGAAGACTGTTTTGAGCATCCTATTTTTCCCTTTGTCGTGTATTTTGAACTGCCTGCTTATTTACCTTTTACAGTGATGGAAGGTTTCCTATCCAGACCTGTAGTATGAGGAAGGCTACTATTATTGCTAGTGCAAGGCCTATCATGGCATCGGTTCCTAGGCTTGCTTTACGTTGCTCCCGCCATTCCACTGACTAAACCTCCGAACATCAAGGATACGATTATCAGGGTTATAGTGTAGAAGAACATTCCGGATATAAGAATCTTTCCGATAAACAGGTTTTTGTACGTTTTATCCTCTCCTTCTGTGATTTTCATGTAGAACGTTCCTAGAATGTAGAGCAGCTGGATAAGATAGAATCCTACAACAAACTGGAGGAGTTCGGGGGAGATCGCTGTCTTCAAGTTGTTGAGAATGGTGCTGTACTGAGCTACGTTCCCGCTGTTTGCACCGCCGATACTTTGCTGTGACTGTGTAAAGGAGCGTGAAAGCTTGAACATCGCACTGATAATTGTCTGAGACATTCCGACCGCTACACCGGAGATTATAGGTGCAAGAAGATAGGCAAGCATCTCAAGAGTCGTTGTAGTATCCTCCATCAAATCATTCAATTTCTCCTGGGTCTTGTGAATATTCTTCAAGTAACGAGAGATCGTCATCATCGCAGTAGAAGCCATTCTCGTACCTTTCTCAGAAGACTCAAGAATAGCCTTCATAACAGTGTCAATCAACTGGCTGGGAAACTCCTGCACAGCACCGTACTTTTCATGGAAAAGAGCATCCTCAAACGTCATACCCATCTCCTGAACATTACGAGAGGCCTTCATAAACAAGTCAGAGATCTCAAGATCCGAAGTAGACTCCGCAGCATCATCCAACGCCAGTTCTATAGGGGTACCGCCTGAAATCTTGTTTCCAAGCTGGAAAAGAGCGTTAGGGAACTGTCCTTCAATCTTCTTAATTCTCTCCTCAGCAGCTCTTCGCTCCCGATAACCTAAGGCCTTAGTGAGTCCAAAACCAAGGCCAATGCCGAAAGTAATGGAAATACTTCTGAGAAGCATAGGAAAAGCACTGAGAGAGTTTCCTGACATGAAAAACGCAGGTACAGCTATCTCTTCCAGGTTAGAAACAGGGTAAAAGTATGGGAAAGCCAGGTAGCCTATAATACCGTACAGACTTATTAAAAGGCCTATACCTGCTCCGAAAGGCCATGCAGGCAGATGATACTCGCTGTTTCCAAACTCAAGAGTGAAGTAACCTGGTTTAGGAAGTGCATCAGTGTCTGCAGGTTTAGAGGAAACCGTTGGAGGCCTTGAACTCAAGACTCTCTGCATGAAAACCCATAAAGTTACTGGCAGCATCACATTGAATATTATAATCAGATGGATCGGTGTTATGACTCCTCCCATGAATACAGAGATCAGAGGAAGCATTATCATTGCTAAGACAGGTAGCATCGCTCCCAACGCGTTTATAATGCTGACAGGAGTCTTCAATGACTGGGCGTAATGCTTCATCCTCTCCTGCGTGCTGTCTAATATGGTATCTATAGCGTCTTGTAGGAGGTCTTCGCGTCTCTGCGCGTTAGGCTCGTTCATAGAAGCCCTTATCAAATTCAAGGATTCCAGATAGTCTTCATTGTAATCTTTCCATCTTTCAGTGTAGTCCTGTAAGGCCTCTTCCACGTTATTGAAGTTACCTACTTCTACGTCCCATAAAACCTTTTTCAGGTCTTTGGAGATAGGGCCTTTAAGGTTGAGGGCTGCAAAACGTACTGCACCTTCTAGGTTAGGTGATTGACGCATGTATACTACCATGTAGAGTATTGAGAGGATCATTTCTCCGCTGCTTTTGATTACTTTGTCTTTTGCGGCAAATATAGGTTTGTAGAATGTGTAGCCTGCCAGGCCTATAGGTACAAGCACTGTTAAAAGCAGTAGGGATGTTGGCAGGAGGCCTAAAAGTATGTTGAGCATGAAGATTATGAACCAGCCTACGAAGGAGAAGAATCCTATTCCTGCGGTTGCGGATAGCACCATTCCCGGTGTTATCTCCCATCCCAGAAGTTTTATAGGGGGATTAAGCTTTTTCTTTGTGCTTTCGTCTGCACTAAGGTTGAAAAGTGAGGCCATCCGGTAGCAGATGAGTTCGTACTGTGTAAGTTCCTGAGCAGCTTTTTCCTCTTCCTTGTATTCTTTGTACTGTCTTGTATAGCCCTGCATGTCCTCATCTTCATTGTATGGAGGTAGCTTGACGTCTTTGTCTATGTCGTTGATTATATCTTTTATTTTCTCTTCTTCGTCTTCGTCCATCAATTGAAACCTTTGACAGAGTTTTCAGGGTTTAGGCCTGTTGATCCAGCCATTCCTTCCACCTCGCAAATATTCTATCTCTATCCTGCTCTCCATACTCTTCATTTACTTTTTCAGCTATTATATGGAATTTTTGATTGGCTTTTACTGTGAAATCTGCTTCCAGAAGCTCTTCATTACCTGTTTGATTTGCTTTCTCCACTATAGCTTCCTTAATATCTTTACGGAGCTGTATATTGTTCCAGACTGCTTCCCAGTTGTTCTTCCATTCCTTGATGTTTTCTGCAATCCTGTTCAGAATCAGTGATTCTCCGTTCTTTAAAGTATCTGTAGGGATCAAACGGTCTTCGTTGCTGTCATATCTCATCAAATCCACGAAAGCGTTCTCTTCCTGAGGATCATCCTCCCACTCCTTCCTGACTTCAGTAATACCAGTTACACGCCTGTAAGACTCCATCCCTCCAGGGCTCTCAATCTTATTCACCTGCACAATAATATCTGTAGCCTTGAAAGAAGTCCTGGGGACACCTAGGTCGTTTACAACCCGGTCAAAGACGGAGTAAGCATCCTCACCGTGGATGGTGCCTCCAACGAAGTTAGCAACAGCGCCGACACGCATCGCCTCGTACAAGGCCTGAGCCTCTTCCGAACGCACCTCTCCAATAACCAGGGCAGAGTCTCCTAAACGCAGAGAAGTCCTGATAGCTTCATCCGCAGGCATCTCGTTCTCGACCTGTGTAATAACAGAACGAGACTTCATCCTCTCAATGTTGTAGCCAAGATCCTTCATCTGAGGCACAGGTAACTCAAGAGTATTGTGTGCAAGAATATTGGAGGTGATAAAGTTCTCATCACCTGGAACCGAGATATCATATACTGTTTCCTCTTCCGAAACTTTCTCTACTGACTTAACCTGGTCCCAAAAGATATCGCTGTCAGCAAACTGTGAAATCTTCTCTGCAGTCTCTGACCTTCCAACAACCTGCTTTAACTTCTGCCGTCCTAGATCGTTTCCACGTGTTACATAATCCTGCCTATTCATCTCCGTCTCGGTACAAAGCTCTTCCAGCATATCTCGTGGAAGAGGTACTACATCGGTAGTATCATGTGTGCTTTCTCTGTCCTCAAGACTAAGGTTTTCGTTCTTGTAGTCCTGAAGGAATCCTATCCTGTCCTCAAACTTTTTCAGGCCTTTCAGATCGCTTATACGCATAGCCCGCATCTTACCTGAATCTCTGGCTCTTCCCCGTATTCCATCTATCAAGAGAAGCGTCTGGATATCCTCTATAAGTTCCTCGTTTATCAGGTCTATACCGATCTCATGGCTGGTCGAGTACCCATCTCCGCTGTAAAGCCCTCTGAGAAAAGCATGCCTCTGCTTATCTGAAGCGGAGAAGATCCACTCCGGAACTCTCTTTGTGTAAGCATTGCCTGTGAAACCAAACTCCTGCATGACTTCTTTCAGAGGCTTTGAATTAGCCATTAAGGTGTGATCATCTGAATGCAGTTTAACAGGTAGGTTAAACCGTTCAAATACGTTTCTAACCACTTCCCGGCATTTTTCATCCGACACTGTTATCAGTACGCTTCGGTTGTCGTAGCATCCGTCCGCCATCCAGAGGCCTAGGAACTCCATGAATATTTCATCAAGTTCTATCTCCGTCGGCAGTTCGGAAGAAGCTCTCTTATGTTTGTAAACAGTATCTTTTCCTGTCTCTACCTCTAACTCTTTGAATGCGGAAGCAGGTAAGATATTCTCCCTGATCCAGTACTGGACCGTATGCTTTGAGTAACTGTTCTCCTTGGCAAACTGCTTTAATTCGTCTCCAAAGCCTTCCAGTTCCAGACCATTCTTGAAGTATCCCTCCAGTTCAGAGGCTTCAGCCAGGTTCCAGGCCTTTTCCTCAGAAGGCACATCCAGTCTTCTTGGCGTAACTATATGGTCTCCTTCCTCAAGGCCGGTTGGTTGAACCTCGGAAATATCTCCGTTATCGCTCATTCCGAATATGGAGTGATCCTCTGTCACCTTGATCTTTCTACCAGTTCTGGTTTCAATCTCATAAATCGGTTTCTCAACTTCATGCCTCATAAAAAGCGAGGCATCACTCCATCGCATATTCCCGGAGTCATCCATGGATAGAACCTTTACATTATCCGGATTCTCTCTTAAAACATCTCGCTCTCCACCTTCTGCACCATAAGCCTCTAACTGGTCATCAATAAGGCTTCCTATCTCTCCATATCTAACTTTACCTTCTTTCCTGTAAACTATACTTGAATCACCTGTAACACTATCCTCCACAGTAACAATCCGGTGGCTCTTCATGATCTCAAGCATAGAACCTGCTAAAAGAGAAGTCTTACCTGCTCCACGTGTACCGGCGAACAAAACACTTCTATTACCATCCACAATAAATGAGATCAACGCGGCGGCCAAGGGAGAAAGCATATCGCTGTCAATAAACAAAGGCAACGTCCAGGCCTTGGAACGGTGGCGTCTGAAAGCAAAAGCAAGGCCTTCCGGCGACAGATTTTCCTGTATAACTGCTACACGCGCCCTACCACCTTCAACCTCTGTCTCCGTATCCAGCACAGGGTTTGCTTCGTCTAAAGGCCTTCCGGACTGGATCCTGAAACGTGTGGCCCATGACTCGGCTTCTTCCTTCGTAGGGATTAGATTGGTCTCACATTCTCCGTATTTTTCATGGCCGATAAATATCGGGCTTCCTCCGATAGGAGAGTTAATGTATGCGTCCTGGATTCTTGGGTCGGATAGAAGTATTTCAAGTACTCCAAGGCCTGCTGTGTACCTGTTTAAAATGTTTCCAAGGTCTTCAACTTCTTCTCTTGTAAGTCTTACACCCATCTGCCCTGCAACGTCTCTAAGCATGTCTCTGCCGATGTTCTGGAATACGTCTCGCATCCTGTCAGGTTCTGCGAACTCTCCTTCCTCCGGTGTGTGGGAGGCCATGAATCTTCGCGCCGCATCTAAAATGTTGTACTTCTCCTCTGAAAGACTGAACTCCGGGGGATCGACATGGTAGACAGGCCTTGTCTTATCCGGGACATTGTATATCGTTACTTCTGTGCTTGTGTTCTCTACTTCGTATCTTTCCAGTTCCTCACCCCTCTCCGGAGGAAGAGACATGAACTTGGTAAGCATAAAGTTAGGCCTTACTAACGGATGGAAGTACTCTCTGTATATCTCCCGATCCCCTACGTGATGCCCGGTTATATTATCCTTTGATCTCTGTATAATCCGGCATTCCTCCATTCTCTCTTTTACAGGTTTCAAAACATCCTGTATAAAGAATTTTGTACATCTTTTCTGCTGAGGGTAGCCTTCCTCCGTCTGCTGCCGTAGATGGCGCTCTTTCCGTTTTATCTTGACGTAAGCTCCTACAGGATCCATTCTCATCCTGTTGAAAACTATTTTCTGGACTTCAGGAAGATGCTGGCTGTATAACTGGTCGCATTTCTCGGTCTTGACGTTTTCGGAGATGTATCCTTCCCGGGAAATATCCTGGATGGCCTCAGATACTTCTCTAAGCAGTTCAACCTGCTCGCCGCCGTACTCGTACTCCCTTGACTCTGCGAGAACTACGGATTCAGCGCCTGGAACCTCCTGCAAGATATTGATTACACGGGCCATAACCTCCGGATAATCCTCTATAGAGGCTCCGTAAATACTTCCCAGAGTGTTTACCCTGACAGTTGAAGACTCCTCATCGTACTCGTAATCAAAAACACCTTGCTCCTCATCCTGGCCTTCAACCATTAGAAATCAACACCCACCATTATTATTCGGGGGATTCCCAGTTAAAAGATGAGATGGCGGACCAGCAAATCGTCAACAGATTAGTAGACAGGGTCAACGACTTCAACAGAAGAGTCAGAGACCTCGAAGAAAAAATCAGAAACCTCAACGCCAGAGTAAACACGCTAGACGATACACTGCTCAAAAAAACAAAAAACCTTAACGACGACCTACAAGACGTAAACGACGAAATAAGCCAGCTCAGAGACAGGATAGCCAACATAGAAGTAGATATCAAAGAAATAAACAGAGAAAAAAGAAAATTCGTAAAATCACAGGAAATCGAAGAAATCGAAAACTACATGGACCTAATGAACCCCATCCACTCATCATTTGTAACTCAGAAGGAAGCCAAAGAAATGATACAAGAAAAACAAGGCCTCGACACCGAAAAAATCGAGAAAATCGTAGACAGAAAGATAAAAAAGCACGAAAGCAAAAACAAAGGTAATGCAGCCAGAAACCAGTAAAACATTAAGGAGGCCTCAATAAATGAAATTCAAACTGTTCGGAAGACTGAGAGATGACGAAAACAACGAAGAACAAAGCCAAGGCCCTTCCTCACAAGGCCTGGGCGGAGGAACCTCCGATCTCTCAGGAGGCAGCCTGGAAAGAACAGTAAAAAACATGTCGCAACAAGGCTACTCCGAAGAAGAGATCAGACAGGAGCTGCAAGGCCAGTACAGCCAGCAAGAAATACAGAAGGCCTTAAACAATGCTGTAACACAGTCTGCAACCGGTCAAAACCCGGAAGGAGGTCCTGAACCATTGACACCTTACTCAACTGGCGGGGATGAGGCAATGAGTCCCATGGATCAGGGGTACGATCAGGAAACAGAAGGCCTTTCAAACATGAAGGAAGAAAATCCTCAGATGGGTGAAAACCCTCAGCCGCAGCAACAGCAGCCTCCACAGCCAGGTCAGCCACAGCAACAGCCTCCTATGCAGCCTGAACCTGAACCACAGCCACAGCAACAGCAGAAGCAACAACAGCAGCCTCAGGAAGACCAAAATTTACAGGGAAACGTTTCCGAAGTAGATCCGGCTGTAGAAGAATTGATTGAAACCATAGTTGCTGAAAACTTTCAAAGAGTGAAGAAAGAATTTGAAAACGTTTACTCAGAATTTGATACTATAGAAGAAAAGCTTGAAGACCTTGAAAACAGGGTTCACGACCTTGAAGTACGTGATGACGAAGACCAGCAAGAATTCATTCAGAAAATGGATGAAATAGAGGAACATATTGACAAATATGATTCAAGGATTGGAGGCCTGGAGAAGGCCTTCCAGCAAGTTCTTCCAAGCCTGGTGGACAATGTCCGTGACCTAACAGGCCTCGTCCAGGAAATCAAACAGGAGAGAGGGATAGAAACAGAAACCAATGTGTCGGGAGAAGACATGGAAGAAATGGATATGGAAGACTGGTGAAAGTTTTTCAGCTTCTAACCGTTATAGCTACAATTCCCAGCAGGAAGACAAGTATAAGCACAGGCATAACAGTTTCCTGGAAGCCAGCGCCGGAAGGAATCCACTCCCCTAAATCAAGGTAGTTTAAACCGATAACGGTAAAGGAGACAAAACCTATAACTGCTGCAAGGCCTGCCAGGCTTTTTCTCTCATCCTGTTCAGCAATATTGTAACCAGCAGCAGCCATTAAAACCACAAGGCCTAAAACGCCGAAAACGGTGAAGGTGATTGCAGCTGCAAAAGCTGTGAAGGCTCCGCTTATACCTGTAATTCCTAGGACTCCGAGGAAAGATACTCCGATCGCTATAGCTCCGTTTATACTTTCTTCCTCGCTGATTACCTCGTACTTGTCCAGTACGCCGTAGGTTACGGAGAGGATGATAAGCCATGGGAAGAAGAGGTCGAGCCCCATCTCCCACATGACCTGTAGCACTTGGTTAAATGCTCCCACGGAATATCACTCGTTTCCACTGCTACTGCTTAATGCTTCAAACAGATCCGGCAAGCCGCCGCTGCTATCATCATCGCTGTCATCCTTCAGCGTCCAGCCAAGCAGTCCGATAACTGCCAGTATCCAGATCGTCCCGCTTTCAATCAACCAGGAAACCAAGGCCATCACTTGAGAGTAGGTGCCGGTACCTGCTATCACAGGAAGGCCTCCGGAAACGCCGAAGGCAACCAACGTAATCAGCACCATGACATAACCTAAGTACTTCTTGTTGTCATCAGAGCTGAGATCAAGGCCTACAAACGCCAGTGTTACAAGAAGGCCTAGAATACCTACCGTGATCAAAGCGATCCGGGAAACATACTGCATCAGGAAATCCTGGTAAACCGGATGCGCAATCATGAACTTGGATGTGTAGAACGCAAACGCTATCGAAAGAATGGCGGCGAAAGTATCGTTGTTGTCGTCCAAGAGGTTGATATGTCTTATCAGGAAGAAGAATATCGTATAGGTTATTATAAACGGTAGAATGCCGGAGAACAGTCCCATCTGCTCCCCGCTTTGGAATACAGCAGCTAAACTTGGAGGTGTAGGAGCCACTTAACTCATTCACCTTTCTCGTGTTTTTCTAGGTAATGTGAAATCCTGCGGTTTAACAGCCAGAGCTCACGGCCGATAATCATCAATCCAAGCATGATAATCCACGGCGAAATCAACTGGCCAAACTCTGCAAACGTGTATTTGTTCGTACTGACAAACAGCGTCCATATGGAAACAATTATTGCTCCTAAGGACAGGAAGACAATAACAAACTCATCTAGAAAGTTTTCAACATCGTAAAGGTATCTTCGAAACTTCTTAGTAAACAGTTCTGCCATTAAATACTACCACCAAAGCTGTTCCGTCTTCTATCGTAAAGTTTTGCAAGTATAAACCCTGCTACCAAGCCTATCACCAGCAGGTCAGGATTCACCATCGCCCTGTTCATAATACTGTTCAACGTTAGCTGCATTTTTGGACCTACCCTAAAAACTTATCCGTCAGCCCTGTTTAAATAATTACACGCCCCCACCCGAAAAACTGGACTCCAACCCCTCTGCGATACTATCGTAAAGATTATCATCAAGATGCTCATCTATGCTAGTGTAGCTGGTGGAGTTAATCTCCATAACATTCACAGATCCATCCTCTTCTCTCACATAATCAATAGAAATAAAACCGTTTCCAAAGGCCTCAGAAGCCTTCCTGTACATTTCAAACTCTTCAAAGCTTAACGGATCAGGATCACGGTAATCCCCGCCGTTACTGATGTTGCTGGCAACTCCATCGCCGCCAACCCTTTCAGCACGGTAAAAATCATCTCCGGTTAAAACCATGCGCATATCAGCATTCTCAGAATCCTCACCGTGCTCAAGCTTGTCCTCGACCAGGTAATCGCCTTCCAGAATATCTTCTCTATAAGTTTCAAGCCTGCTTTGAGAACTTACTGCTTCAACACCGTTGCCATGCGAAGAATTAAACCTGGGCTTGACAACAACCTCTTCACCTTCCTCAACCTGCTTCAAGGCCTCATCATAACTAAGATCATCGACAACACCGATACCTAAGTTCCTGAAAACGTTTTTAGTTGCTTTTTTATCCTCAGCAAGAACAGCAGTATGAGGATCACCATAAAAATCAATGCTGGAATAAGCCTGAAGCTGAAGAAGATCGGAAAAACCTTCCCAATCCTCGCCAACATCAGTCCAACGCTTAGGCCTCAAATAAACAGAAGCATCCAGCTCAGAAACAGGCTCACCGTTCAAATAAAACTCGCCGCCCTCACAGTCAATACCATCAGGATCAAGATCCTCAACCTCAATACCATCCTCCTCAAGCCTATCCCTAACCTCATCATAAGTAGAATCAGACGGATCAGAAGCAAAGAAAACCCTATCAGGAGCACTTTCACTATCCACAGAAGGCCTCACAGCCTCCTCAGGACCAACAGTGCCTACAGGATTCTCACCTTTATCATCTAGAGGTCCAGACTCAGCAACACTCATACAGAATAATTACTGAACAGTAACAAATAAAGGCCTTTGGGTTGGTGGTGTTATGTTAACTCTTTCAGTTTCTTGTATGTCTCGTTCTCAAACTCTCCTTCCTGGTCAACAATGCTGTAAATATCCTGTACCTGATCACCTATCTGCTCTCCTAGATCCTTCATAACTCCGAGCTTTGTTTCAACATCTCCCTTGCTTGGCGAAGCACTTCCCGAGGAGTTTATGGCATTTTCTAGTCTCTCCTTAACCCTCTCCGCTGCCAGAGTGATTTCCTTATCTTTATTTGAAATTCTGTTAAGTTCCTCTCCATCGGACTGGTCTATTTTGAGTTCTTTCTGAAGCTCTGATTCAAACTCTTCTATCAGGTTTTTATGGGCGGATTCGAATCTTCCAAGTTTTTCCAAGGCGTTTTTGAAATCAGACATGGCTTGTTGCTGGCTTCTTCCTCCTGCAAGGCCTCTGTCTCTGGCCTCCTCAGCTAGCCTGCTCAATAAATTGCTGTCATTTGCTACTCTGTCAGGTTTCTTGGGAAGTCTTTCGGAAAATGTGTGTATTTTAACGTAGATCTGAATATCTTTCCAGCTTTTATCCAGTTGATCCTCAAAAGTTGAAGAAGTGTTCTCCTGATCTGATTTAATCCTCTTTAAATCCTTTCTGGTTTTTCGCAGCATCTTAGCAGGATTTACTCCTGATTTATTCCAGCCATCCCACTGCTTTCTAATCTTTGAACTTGCCCAGTCATTGTTGTTACTAAGATCTTGTGCCAGATATGACTTCATATCTTTCATTTTATCTTCTACATCCTTCATTCTATCCAAAACCCCCTCCAGACTGTTGAGATCTTCAGCATCATCCTTCCTAGCGTTCTTTATCCTTCTTAAATGATCTCTGAAATCGGAAGGTTCTCTATCAATGAGGTCAATTATATCTGTGCCGCTGTTGAAAACGCTTAAGGCGCTTTCAATACTTCTCTCAGCTCTTCTCTGGCGAGCATCTCCTACCTCGCCCAAAAAGTTTCCAACGTCTTGACCTATCTGTCTCCAGTCAACGTTTCTGCCTCCTCCATTGTTTCCTCCGCCTGTGTTACCTCCATCGCCTCCTCCATTGTTTCCTCCGCCTGTGTTATTTCCGCCGTTGTTTCCGTTTCCTCCTTGGAGTGCTCCTTCTAAAAGGCCGAAATGCATTAAACCAGCGAGTAAGAGGCTGAAAAGGCCTAGGGCTAGGAGTATACCGGCGCTCATCATTCCTACTGTCTGTACGAGTATGAATGCGGTGACTAGGGAGAGGCCTTTTAGGCCGTTGGGTATGTCTTCGTCGGTTCTGTGGTAGGTGTGGCGGCCTATTCTTTCTTCGAATAGTTCGAAGCTGAAGTTGAGAATGTTTTTCTGGATGAAGTAGAATCCTGCTATAGGCGCTATGAAGTAGAGGATTACCTCTGCCGGTGTTGAGACTTCGAAGAAGATTATGGTGCTGTTTGCAAATTTCAGGAAGGATTCCTGTACGCCTCCGCTGCTTAAAACGTCTTGAGCTGCTGCTGGGGGAAGAAAGAGGGTGGAGATCAAAGCGGTGAGAGAAAGTTTTCTCCGTTTTTCACCGGTCATAAGTAAAAATACACGGTTCTCAGGTTTTTAATCTCTTCCCTCACCCTTTGAGGAAGAGGTAGGCAAGGTACAGTATAACCAGTATTACTCCTGCTACTGATAGAAGGCCTATGCTTGCCGCCATTTTACGCATCAAGGTCCAGTAAGGTGAGGCCATGAGTATGACAGAGATCGTCACCGCCATGACTGTTGCTTCACGGAAAACATTAGGTCCTTCATCCTGGGTAAACGGATTATTGTCGTCATCTGTTGCAAAGGTCATTGTCAACGCTCTCTTCAAAGCCAGCTGCAAAAGAATAGTGACGAAAGCGAACGGAGCCAGGATCTCGTAAAGCAGCTCCTCTTGAGAATCATAAGTAGGAGGAGAAAACCATTCAGAATCAGAACCGTACGAATCCGAATAAGAACTTGAGTCCTCACCTGGCATAACAAAACCGGTTACAGGACCGGCAAACAACGAAAAAACAAATACCAAACACACAAAACGCTTAATCCAAGTCCAAGTCACCTACATCCCCACCTCCAAGATCAGAACCTCCTCCACGCCACTTATGCCAGGTCCAAGGAATAACCTCATCAACCAGGAAACCAACCAAAAGGCCTGTAGCACCAACAACAGCAACCTCAGACATTAAAGGCGAAAGACTGGTCATACCGCCAAAAGGCCCACTAGTAAATGCAGACGTAAAATGAGCTACTAAAGTAGCAACCGGAAACGCCAAGATCTTCCAAGGATCCTTCATACAAAATCATAAAGAAACTCTACAGATATAAAAGAAAAGGAAATACTAACTGGAGTTGAACTTCTCCAGGGTTATCTGGCTTGCTTTACTCCAAATCGTGTACTTGTTTCAGAACGGTTCTGGCTGATTTAACCATGTTGATTTCTCTCTCTTCAATAGTGCTTAATGCTTCTTCTAAGTCAATGTCTTCTGATTCAACTTGCTTAAGCTCATGATCTGCTTCTTTGAGGCTTTTAATAGCGTCCTCAAGGTCTTCTATCATGTCATTGAAGGCCTCTATCTGCTCTTTAACGTACTCTTCGTTGTGTAAATCTACTCCATGCTTTTCTCTTAGTTCAACTAACTGCTGGCTGACATCAGCTATGCTATTCTTCTCTAAATTGGTTGATATTTGTCTTACTGCATGTATGAAGTCCTCCTCTTTGTCATAAAGCTTCAATGCCTCCTCCAAATCTTCCATTGCCTTTTCATCTAACTTGAGCACATGCCTCTCCGCTTTTTCCTGATTTTTTACCTTCTCTTCTATTTCTTGAATCCTATCTGAAACATTGTTTGCCATACTTCCTTTATTTGGTTTATTTCTTAAATAATCTTTGCTTATGCCGAATTCTCGGTATAGGAGGTCAATGAACTGGAGAAACGCTTCCTCTGAAATAGTATGGTTCTTACTCCTAAATATGTTAGCGAGTTTTTGAGCTGCCTCCGGAAGCTGACTCTTATCTAGGCGTTTTACTAACTGTCTAAGCTCGCTCATTGTAGCAATTGAGATATTATACTTTCTTTGCCAGTCTACATTATCTTGGAGGACTTCCAGAAGCTCTTGCTTAAATCTTCTTTCTATATTCGCTTCTTCAATAAGCCTCAGGAACACTTCCCAGTTACCTCCTCTCATATCAATTGAGGAGCTTTCTATGCCATTATCTCGAGTTCCTCCGAACTCTCCTATATTTCTTCTGTCTTCTGGATTGCCGGATCTGCTGATGGATCCTGTGCTTCCTCCTCCGCCAATGTTTTCTCCGTTTCCTGTAAGGCCGTCTAGTAGGCCTGCTCCGGCTTCTGCTGCGCTGGAGAGAATGCTTCCTGAGCTTCTGCTGGAGCTTGTTGAGCTTCCTTCTCCGTTTCTGTTTCCTGTTGAGAAGCCTGTTGCGGCGCCAAGGAGTAGAAGGCCTGCTACGTATGCTACAAGGACTATAGGCGGTAGGCCTAGGTATAGAAGTAGGCTGCTTCCTCCTATCAGCGATACTAGGAGGATAAGGAACCGTAGCATAAAACAGTTTTTTGTAACTATGCTTTAATTAATCTGCGTTGAATTTTCCAAGTCTTTGCAGAGTCTCCAGTATTCCCCAGGCATAGATCACTGACTCCCACGCACGGATGTAATCCTCTTCTTCAAGAAAATGCTCTGTATCGTTCCGGTAGGCCAGAACGTTCTCCATCTGCTCCACATCTCTGTCAAGGCCTTCCAGCTCTTTATCCAGTTTCTCCAGCCACTTCCTGGTCTCCTCCTCCAGCTTCTCCTGCGTCTCGTCCATTACCTGTAGGCCTCCAGGAACTCGTCCTCCTTGTGAGAAGTTTCGCCCACGACTATGATGCAGTGAGGGGGCTCTCCAAGATCTTTCTCCGTGAACTTTTCCAGTTTTCCAGCAGAGATGTTCTGGGAACTGTCGTTCGCCCTTTCAAGCACGACCGCGTCACGATCCGCCAGATCTTCCTTCAGGTCGATAAGCTTCTCCGAGGCCTTCTCCGCTTCGTAATTTATGTCCAGCAGTATCAGTGTGTGAAGGCCTACTTTATCGTTCTTTCCGATGTAATCCACGACTGACTGCGGCGAGGCATCCTTTGGCAGGGTTACTGTCCTCCCGAACTTGTAGACGTTCAATCCGGTCTCCGCGATGGAGGTGAAGATGGAAGGAGCGTGGACAACCTCGACTTCAAGGCCTTTCTCTTCCGCACGGTGCTTGATGTCGTAATGCGTTGTCGCAGTCAGTGGGTCGCCTGAGACCAGGAAAGCAGTATCTTTATTCTTTGCAGATTCTATAATTTTGTCTTCTCGCTCTACTTTGTCGCGTGGAAGCTTCTCGATCTCCGAACCTGTCTTCTCCTCGATCCTTTCCAGGTCGACTGTCTCAGTGTTCGTGTAGAACTCCGCGTAAACCTTCTCCACGGATTCTACAGCTTCAAGGCCTTTCTCAGTTACTTCTCTATCGTCAAGTCCTACACCGATTAAGTGGAGCATACCGAGGTCTTACCCTCCAAGTTTAAGACTTCCTTCACCCGGCAGATATTTAATGACTAATTACTAATTGCTGTTTGTTATGACGACTGTTACGATCAGCAGTGAAACCCACAGGAAGTTGAAACGGTTGAAGAAGGAGAAAGGAACTGATTCTTTTGACAGGTTGCTGGACGAGCTGGCGGAGGAAGAACTTGAGGTTCCTTCAGTGGATGAAATGTTTGGCTCCGGTAAAGTCGGCGATAAGGAAATCCGGGATAGAGACGACAGAATCGATAGATATGAGTAAACTCTTGGATACCTGGGCCTGGATCGAGTTCTATGATGGAACAGAGATAGGGCAGAAAATATACAGTTTAATACAGGGAGAGGAAAAACTCTTCACTTCAGAAGTTACAATCGCCGAATTATCAGACAACTATCACCTAGGCAACTTCCAAACCGATCACACATGGCAACAGGTCCGAGGATTCATAGAGACAAACTCAGAAGTACTGAAAATAGATTCAGAGATAGCGTCAAAAGCAGGTAAAATCAAAGCAGAAGAAAGAAAAAACAAACCCGACTTTGGGTTAATGGACGCATTAATCCTCGCAACCGCAAGAAAAAAAGACCTTAAACTCCTGACAGGAGATCCCCACCTAACCTCTCAGGAAACCGCAGCCAACCTGAAAAAATGAAACAGGAAGAACTTGAGCAAGAAGTAAAGAAAATTTTTGAGAGACAGGGATTCGATGTAGAGAAGAGTGAAAAAGGCTTAAAGGCCTTCAAAGAAGAGGATTCAAAGCTTTTACAGGTCTATTCCTCCGAAAAACACTCTGAAGACGAAATCCTTGAACGAGAACATAAAGGAATAGTCTTCGTCGATGAAGGCCTCTCCGACCTGAAGCAGCATATGGATGTCTCCATAATATATAATGAAGAGGAGGGTGAAGACTATGATCTGCCGTCCTACGAGTTGATCGGAGATATCGCAGTAATCAATGAATTAACTGTAGAGGAAGATGAAGCGGTTGACGGCATACTTGACAACCATCCGCATGTGAAAACAATCCTGCTTAAACAGGGAGGCCTTAAAGGAGAGTACAGGGTAGGAGATTACAGGAAACTTTATGGAGAGGAGACAGAGACAGTTCAGACAGAGTTCGGATGCGACTTCAAGGTTGATCCTACCAAGGCCTACTATTCCGAGCGTTTCTCCACGGAGAGAAACCGTGTGGCCTCGCAGATAGAGGAAGGGGAGAAAGTGCTTGTAATGTTTGCAGGAGTCGGCCCCTTCGCAGTAATGGCGGCTGAAAACGCTTCACCGGAAAAAGTAGTGGCGGTAGAGAAAAACCCGGAAGCCTGTAAATACCTGAAAGAAAACATCAAACTCAACAACGTGGAGGAAACTGTAGAAGCAGTCTGCGGCGACGTAAAAAACGTGGACCACACTGAAAAGTTTGACAGAGTGATAATGCCGCTTCCAGAATCAGCAGATAGATTCCTATCCACGGCGCTGGAAAACATCAAAGACAACGGCATAATCCACTACTACCGGTTTACAGAGAACACGGAGAAAATAAGACAGGAAGTAAAACAGGAAGTACGGAGAAAACAAGGCCTCAAACACAGAGTAGAACAGGAAACAAAAACCGGGGAAAGAGGTCCTCACAGCAAAAGAATCTGCCTCGACATACAAGTATTCAGGGAAAAGTAGCAAATAAAAAAATTAGGCCTCACCAAAGGAAGAAAGTAGAGGCCCAAAACCATGAGCAAAGAACCTGGATCTGAGACCGATTTTTTCGAAAAGTATGGCGTATCACGGAGAGATACCTTAACAGGCCTAGGCCTTCTTCTTCTCGGACTATCCTATATACTCACAGGGGATGAGCTCTGGGAC
This sequence comes from Candidatus Nanohalobium sp., assembly GCA_042217615.1. GTDB lineage: Archaea > Nanohalarchaeota > Nanosalinia > Nanosalinales > Nanosalinaceae > JBDGSM01. Next base: position 2,259 of record JBDGSI010000029.1, on the reverse strand, counting down.
GGGGTTGTAGAATATTTCGATTCTTTCGAGGAAGACTACCCGGGCCTTGAAACTGTTTTAGAAGACGAAAAAAGGCCTGTACAGGAAAACTTTGACCAGTACCTCCTGGAAGCAGTAAACCATCAGGTAGATGCAGAAGCGGAAGATCTCTCCGACTTCTCAGAATACAGTATAGATGAAGCTCTTGAAGGAACTTATGCGGAGGGAAACCGTTTCCGGGTAGGAGACTACCCTCCTACAGGAATCACAAAGCCAATAGAAACAGACGCAGGGATAGACTCTCTGGGAGCATCAAAGGATCTAGAAAGATACCTTACAAGCCTTGAAAAAGAAGAACTACAGGAAGAAGTAAAGGCCTACATGGAGGACTGGCAGCAGATTTCTCAATAAGCAGTAACAACAAATTGCCAAAGGTTTTATAAAAATAAGGAAGCTGTTGTTAGTCATAGGTGACTACACAAAATGGTTTTAGACTGGTTTAGAAGAAGAGGAGGGGATATCGTCAATGACGGCCGTAGATTTGTCGGAGGAACAAGCCGTATCTTAAGAGAAGGCAGCGATACAGTAGAATTAACCAGAAGAGAGCTCATCGCAATGGCGACTGCTGGAGTTGTAGGCGGAGGTATAATGGAAGATGTTATAGACGGTCCTGTAGGCTCAGCAGCAGAGGCCACGGTAGACACAGTAGACAATGTTTCCTTCCAGATCTCTGTAGGATACAACGAGGAAGGAGATGAGACAGAAGTTAAACATACTCCTACTTTAGAAGAAACAGGTACAGAGGTTACCGTAACACCTTCCGACACTCCTTCCGGAGACCTGGCTTACGACAGCCTGGAAGAAGGCCTTTTAGAGGAGGGGAAAGATGTTCAGGAAGAGTTCACGACTTACTCTCTCACAGCGCTGAACTATGGTCTTAGAGAGGAAGATGTCAACTCTATACAGGCCTTGAATAACTTCTCTGAATACGAAGAAGAGATCGATGAAATCCTGGAAGAAGGTACTTACGCTAGAGAGGGAGAGCTTAACATAGGAGGCTACGGAGAAACCAGCATTCAAGGGGAGTTAAAGGCCTCAGAGCACTTTGAAGAGTATCTTGAGACAGCAAGTGAGGAAGGAGAACTTGAAGCAGAAGTCAAGAGGTACTGGAGCAACCTAACCGCTGAAGAACTGGAAAACTACGCCTAGAAAAAATCCTCTTAAACATCTATTTTATTTTTTACAACTCCCAGAGAAAAATGGAAAACTCAGAAAAACCGGAGATAAGCCCGGACAAACTAGAAGAATGGATTGAATCCGTAGAGGAAGGAAACTACTCCTTCCTAGACGAAAGGCCTGACCTATTCACACATGAAGCTCCAGAAAGAAAAGGAGATGAAGGCCTTGGAAACTTCGCAGCATTACTCGCAGTATACAGAGAAGACGGAGAACTAGATGTAGACGATGAAATGGTGGAGAAACTGGATCAACTTCAGAGAGAAAACGGGGCAGGAAAACAGAGATACAGAAACATAACAGACCGGCTTCAACAAAATCTTGAAAAACAAAACACCGGCGGCCACCAGAGACTCCGAGAAATGATCAACGCCTACAGAGAAAACATAAACGATTCACTACCAGAAGATAATGAAACAATATTTAAAGATTACACTTCAAAACCTGGACCGTCGAATCAAACAAAAGGAGGTGACAATACAATGACTTTAGCCGACAAGGTTGAATCTCTTGAACTAGCCCAGGAAGACCATTATGAAGCTGCAGGAAGAATCGTTGATGCAGTAAACCAGTATGAAGACGTAGCAGAGGCAGCTACAGCTGCAGCTGAAGAACTCGCAGAAACATACGGTCTTCAGGGCGAAGCTGCCGAATCAGCAGTTAACAGTCTGACCGAGTACCTGATGGATCACAGAGATCACATGGATAATACGGCATTGCGACTTCTGGAAGGAGCAGATGAGATTAGAGACACACTTGAGGGAATAGAAGAACCCGATTACGACGAGATGCTCGATGCACTCCATGTGGCAGCGATAATTGAGAGAAAGACAGAAGAGGAGTACGACTTCGACTTCTGATATAATTTTTCTTTTTTCCTTTATATCAAAAATTATTTAAGTGTTGTTATGTAGCAATAACATATGACGTTAGATGATGAAACCTTAGAAAGGCTCGAACTTGCTCTCGAGGACAATTATGGAAGCTACGAGAACCTTCTGTCAGCTGTAGATGAAACAGAAGACGCACAGGACGCAATGATTC
>JBDGSI010000028.1:0-10136 GCA_042217615.1 Candidatus Nanohalobium sp. | reverse complement strand
ATCGTAGACCCTCTCATTCGTGACATTCTCCTCGGTAACGTTCGTGTAAAGCGATGCGGAGCTACAGCCTGCGGAGCACTCAGGGAAGTAAGTGAAGTTGACAGGCGCAATCTTCGTGGCTGCGTCAGCCGGTTCTTTCAATCCTACGCCCATCCTATCTATCTCCACTCCAAACACTTCCCAGGACCTGTTCTCACTAGTCGAGTTACCTTCTAAACTAAAGGACGCCGAAAGATTGCCTTTATCTAAATCCAGGCCGTATGTATTATTGCCATCCTCAAGTTCAAGGGTTTGAGTATCAGAATAAGGATAATTACTCCGGGATGTTATTGAAGCACCCAACCTCGTATCAGAAGATATCGAAGCGTTAATTTTCGTCCTAGGATAGTGATAAGTTTCTAAATCTCCTACATCAGATGTATAAAAACTTTTTGAACCATAAACGCCATCAAAAAAACCATCGCCGCCCTGGAAGTATAGATTTCTAATTTCACTTGAAGTAAGCGACCGGTTGTAGATCCTGACCTCGTCAACGTTTCCGCTGAAGGACTGGCCTCCCGAGTAACGGTCTCCTATGCCCAGTCCGTAAGTGTTGTCGTAGTTCGCGATAGAGCCGGAAACGGACTGCGAATCCATTAACTGGCCGTCAAGGTAGACGCTTTGGTTAGTGCCGTTGAAAGTTCCGACAAGATGGTGCCACTCCCCATCATTCAAAGTAACCGGAGAGGTCCTGTAGTAGTTACCATCATCCAGGGCGATGTGCCAGTGAATATCGGTATCGCTGGAGCCCTCCATCTCAAAGCCGTAAGGCCCCCAAGGGCTCTGCGAGTTCTGCCCATACCAAACCGGTTTCGCGTAATCCGTTTGCGAACCATTCCGCTTCACCCATAAAGAAACAGTAATTTCCTGTGTAGGCTCCAAGGCCTCTGAGTTAGGTACCGTAACCCTTTCCTCACCCGTACCTCCAGCGAAAGAGAACGCATTCGTGGAGAAAACACCTTCCCGCCCCGTGGAAGGACTTGAATTAGTTTCCCCGTTCAAACCGTTACCCGAGTAATCCAGTACCGTACCACCATTCTCCGCTACATTCCTGTCCAGCCTGTAGAAACCAACCAAACTGTCGCTGGAAGTCCCGTTCAAGTATCCAAGGCCTAAAACCCCAGAATTATCGTTTCTGTCCGCCGAGGTACGGGTGAAGCCGCCGTTGTTCCATTCAGAGAGGTCATTGACTATAATCGGCGGAATCGCTGATACCATACCTGCTAAAACCATTGCAGAAAGAGCTAGAACTGATAGCTTTAAGAAATCCTCTTCCACACAAAGCTTTCTACCATCTTCAAACACAGTAGACTAGAACCTCTGATGTTTTCAGTTCTCCTGCAGCTTCGTTAGAAGGCCTTTCAAGGCTTGACCCTTCTAAATCCATTAGGTTTTCATGCCCAAAAGTTTTTTGTTCCACAGTAGAAATTTTGTCAAACAAGGTATTAAAATCACATAACAGAAGGCCTTTACCTCAAAAAATCTTGTTTTTTCAATGCTGGAGGGAAAGATGTAGTTATGCCGTTCACCTATTTTCATCTGGGGCCTGCGCTTCTGATCGGATTGGTTGCGTACAGGTACCTGGATTTCCCTACTTTTGTGGCTGCCAATGTGATGGTTGATTTTAAAGCCACATTAGTATTTTTTGGATTGATAGGAGGGCCTCTGCACAGCTTTTTTCACAGTTTTCTAGGTGCCACAGTTCTTGCCTCCCTTTTAACTGGCGTAATGATTTTACTGAGAGAACACCGGTTTTTCAGTGAGGTAATGAAGGCTTTTTTCAGGCCTCAAACAGTAAGCAAAGGTAAGATCTCTGCAGCTGCTTTTCTAGGTGGCTTTATACACGTTTTCCTTGATAGCATTATCTACTCTGATATGCAGGCCTTCTGGCCAATTGAAACCGGTTTCCTACCTGTACCTGGCCTTCAAAACATTGTTTATCTTTTCTGCATGGCTTGTTTCCTGGTAGCGGTTCCTGTCTACTTCTGGAGAGTAAAACCTTTGAAGTAGTTGGATTAAAAAGAAGTGAAAAACGGAGTTTTAGGTGATGCCGTTCACTCATTTTCATTTAGGGCCTGCAGTTCTGTTAGGTCTTCTGCTTTGGAAGTACCTGGATTTCCCTACTTTTGTGGCTGCGAATGTTTTGATTGACTGGCGGGCTGGACTGGTGTTCCTTGGTTTCTGGCCTCCTCCAAGGCATGCCTGGGTTCACACCTATCTCGGTGCTGTATTAATGGCTGTGGTTCTGGGAGCAGTAATGATCAAATTAAGGCCTAGGATAGATGGTTACCTGGAAGAACTGATGTTTTCACAGGGTTTTTCGAATAAGAAAATCTTGTCAGCAGCTTTTGTAGGAACATTTCTCCACGTTTTTATTGATGCTTTTCATCATCCGACTATGCAGCCTTTCACTCCGTTGAAGATAAAGCCGCTGTACGGAGTGTTTACAGGTCCTCAGCTTCAGGCCTTCTGTGCGGCCTGCATGTTCGCCGCAGCACCTGTTTTCCTGTGGAAAACCTCTCACCTTGACCTGGATTTACCATAAAACTTTGTCTCCTAAAAACTGTTTCCATGAGCAATGAAGGAACCGGTACACGTGAAAACGTGATACCAGGTACAGACGAAAAAGTTGAAGGGGAAAAAGTCGAAGGATACGATTTCCGCGGCGACTTTTCCCTCGAAGAAATGCTGGAGAAGTACGCCACCACCGGTTTCCAGGCCACGCACCTGGAAGAAGCTATCGACCTGATCCAGGAGATGCGGGAAAACGATGCCAAGATCTTTCTGACCTTCACCTCAAACATCGTCTCCTCCGGCCTCCGGGAAGCAGTTGCCTACCTGGCCCGTGAAGAGTTGGTCGATGTGATGATCACCACCTCCGGATCCCACACCGAGGATACGATGAAGACCGCGACAGAGTTCAAAATGGGCGAATGGGAGGCAGACGAGGCAGAGCTGCGGGAGAAAGGCATCAACCGGCTCGGAAACATCTACGTGGAAAGCGACAACTACGTCTGGCTCGAATCCTGGCTGAACGATGAGTTCTTCCCCGACTTCTTCGACGAGAAAAAAATTCGGGAACCAACAGAAGTCGCCCGAGAACTTGGAAGAAAGATAGGAGAAGACGACGATCTGGAAGAAAAGGATTCCTTCCTCTACTGGAGCTATGAAAACGGCATTCCTGTGTTCTGCCCCGCGTTGATCGACGCGGAGATCGGCGACTACATGTTCTACTACCGTCAGGAAGAAGATCCTGATATAGGCATCGAGATACTGGACGACTGGGACAAGCTGATCCACGAAGCACTGGAAGCGGAGAAAACAGGTATAATCGCGGTCGGAGACGGAGTACCAAAGCACCAGGCCATCATGTCCAACCTTTTCCGCGGCGGAACCGACTACGCAGTCTACATCTCCACAGGAATGGAAGGAGACGGCAGCCTTTCCGGCGCCCCTCCGAAAGAAGCGGTTTCATGGGGAAAAATAAAGGAAGAAGTCAACAACTATACACAGGTCGAGGCAGAAGCCACGCTCGTATTCCCATTGATCATCGCGGCAGCATTCAAGATGAATAATGCTTAGAACAGCAACATCTTCAACTAGAAAAAGGAAGTAAAAAGGCCTTTCTTGGAGAGAAGTTAGTAAATAGGATCAGTTTCTCCTTATTTCTCTATTAGAAGGTACTTTTCCATTCACAGGCACTTCCCCTAGATCAAAAGAGGGGCTGTCACAATCGCCTTGATCCGTGTAGTCCCGATCAGCTATAGAAGGATTTTCAGGAACACCGTAATCTAGATCCAGATCAGCTATAGAAGGATTTTCAGGAACACCGTAATCTCTTTGTGAGATCATTTTATTCCGGGAATCTGGGCCAAGAATATCTCCATATGCTTGATCAAGAGTCTTAAGGATTGCAGCCCCAGCTTCTTCAAGAGCTGCTATTATAGTTCTACCAAATGAATCTCCGTGGTTTGGACTGAGTTCTTCCATAAAAAAGAATTTTAGGCAAAACCTTATAAGTGTGAGGAGGCCTCGGTGAAAAAAGTGTTTCAGAGTTGTTCTAGTTTTTGTGGTTGTTTTTGTTCTATTTTTTTGAGTTGTTGTTTGAGCGGTTCTTGGTTGTATTCTGTGGTTTGGTTTCTGTCGTGGCCTAGGATGTGGTCGAGGGTGTAGAGGAGGCCTTGGAATATTTTGAGTGGTTCTTGCCTGGCTTTTTCCGGTTTGTTTCTGTAGAATTTTTTGGTGTTTTCTGTGTTGAGGACTTTTTGTTTGATTTCCTGGTCTTTGAGGATTCCCGTGAATGTTTTGAACTCTGCCTTGGTTACGCAGGTGTCAACCTGGTGTTTGAAGTAGTTCTGTATTTCTGTGATGAAGGCCTGTGAGTCAGTTCTGGCCTGGTACCTGTCTTCTTCTTTTTTGAAGAATTTGACTTGTTGAAGACGGTCTATTTCTTTCTTTGCTTTTTCCGTGTTGATTTCTTCTTCGCTTATTTCCCAGGCCTCTGCTATTTCTTTGATTGTCTTGGCGTTTCCTATTGTCGATACGAATACAAGGTTTGCCGGGTGTCCTTCTCTGAATTCCATCGTTTTTTCCTTCCTCCACCTTTTTTCTCCAAAGCGTTAATTTTGTTTTTTGTTTCAACTGTTTTTAAGAGATTCTGGAGGGAGTGCGGATTACCGGATTCTTTTTTAGGACGTGGAAACAGAAGATTTTGTTATGAAACATCTTGTCGCTGGAAAAGGTTTTATCGGTTCAAGCCTGGGTGAAAAACTTGATGGAGAAGTAAAATACCTTGACAGAAGCGGAGCAGACTACAACTTTGATATAACCGAAGAATTTGAAATCAGGGAAAGCTTTGACACCGTCTACCACTGTATAGGCCTTGCACCAGGTTTCGCCACCAGGGAAAAATACCATGCAGTGCATGTGGAAGGCACCAGAAACCTGTTAAACGCTGTAAACGCAGATAAAATTGTTTACGTATCAGCTTTAAACCCTGAACCAGACCATTCCTTCTTCAACACCAAGCAGGAAGCTGAAAAACTTGTAAAAGAATCTGATATAGCATATACTGTTTTAAGGCCTTCAACTGTTACCGGAGGAGGTAACAGGTTGCTGGATTTGATGCGTAAGGCCTCTGTTACACGTATGTTCCCTGACCTCCCCACGCGGACGCAGCCTATCGCCCTGGAGGATTTCGTTGACTGTCTTGCAAAGGTTTCCGATTCCAGAAACGGCGAAGTCTTGAATATTGCCGGGCCTGAGAAGATGGAGATGTTTGAACTGGCTGAAAGGATTTACAGGGAGGAAGGCAGGAGATGTTTCCGTCTCCCTCTACCTGAAGGCTTTCCTGAGGCCTTTCTAAACCTTGTAGGCATAGCTAACGTTCCTCCGTTCACCAGGGAGAACAGTGTGCTTGTAACTGCTGACAACACTACCGATGAGAACCATGCTCCGCAGTTGACCCAGCTGCAGAAGGCCTTGTAGCAAATATTTCTTTATTGAATCATTTGGTTATCTGATTTTAAGCAGAATAGCTTGAAGAAAAAGAAAGGAAATGTGGTGTCGTCTGCTCTGCGTACTGTCTAGCTGACGACCTGGCCGGTTTCTGTGGAGATCTTTACCTTTTCCTTGCCTGAAAGCGCTTCTTGGTGGCTTTCGTAGTTGGCAAGGTATTCTGCTGCTGCGTTGGTGTCTTCTCCTTGGTGTCCGGCTACGACTAGGGCTTTGTTTCCGCCTTCGCCGTCGAATCCTTCTGTGAGCTGGAGGATGCTTGTTCCTTCGTAGTCTCCGCTCACCCATTTGTCTTCGGTCATGGTCATGTCTTCCTGTGCAAGCTGCTGTGTCAGGTCGTTGACCGATGGGCCTCCGACGAGGATTAGGTTGTCGTTCTGCTTGACTTGTCCGATGTTTTCACTAGTGTCAAGCTTTCCGACGTCGCCCCATCCTGCAGGCTTCATTGTTGTGACTTCGCCTGTTGATGCGGAAGCGGATTTCTCTCCGAGTCCGAACTTGACGCTTCTCTTCTCGGATGCGTAGTCAATCTGTGCGGAAGTTGCACTTCCTAGACTGACTTTTGATCCGTAGTTAGAGATTGTCGAGCCCTTGTTGCCAAGGTCGAAGGACTGAACTTCACTTCCTGAATCTGTGACGTTGACTCTTCCGATTTCCCCTGTGTCAGCGTTGGAGAACGAGCTTGAGTTCTCGTAGACCACTTTTGTCTTGTAGGTGTTATCGGCAGCATCGGTTGAACCTGTTCCTTCGTCAAATACCGCTGTAGGATTGCTATTGACTGTTGTTGTCGTCAGTTCTCCTCCGAACTGTGTGGTGACTATTTCCTTGTTTGGAACATGTGTCAGGTTGCCGTCGGTGACTGTGATGTCGAATCCTGGTGCTCCAGAGTCTAGGGATGGGCTGTTAGCTGTCATGTCTACGTCCCAGCTGTAGTCTCCGTGCTGGAGTGTTACTGTGTCTCCTGTGCTGGTGACCTTTACAGCGTAGAAGTCGTAGTTGTTATCGTCTCCCGTGTTTGTGGAGTTGATTGGAATCCAGTCGCCTTCACTTGCCTTAGACAGGTTGTAGGTACCGTCACCAGCTCCGTCAGCACTGTCTACTTTGAAGCTGGAGAACTGAACTGTCTGTTCTGTTCCCTTAGGTGTCATGAAGCTGACTTTCTGGTCGGCTTTGAAGTCGACGTCTGTCATGCTTGCAGGGGATAGTCCCTGGTTGACGAATTCGAAGTAGTCAGCTGGTCCGGCGAATGTGTCTCCTTCTTCCAGGTATTCGATCTGGTCGTTTTCTTTATCTGCTTCGGAAGCAGTTGTTACCTGGCTGTTCAGTGTGATTGAGCTTACTGTACCGGATCCTGAATTCAGGGATACCTTGTAGTCGCTGTCCATCGGTGCGTCTTCTCCGTCTTCCAGGATCGTGTCCGTGTAAGTTGAGGACAGTGTGATGTAGTTGCCCTGGCTGCCGAAGTAGATGGATTCAGCTGTAACTGAGAAGTCATTGTCTTCTCCTACAGTGATGGATTTTTCACCATTATTTCCTGTAGAATCCATTCCTGTCATTTTCAGTGTCTCTCCATTTTTGGAGACCTGTACGAGAACTGTTCCTGCGTCCTTGTTGAAGTCTTCTACTTTGACTGTGTAAGGACCGTGGGTGAATGTCTCGTCGAGCCCAAGCTGGCTCATTTCCTTTGTGGATCCGAGTTCTACTTTGCTGCTTGTTGCAGAAGTTATTTCGTACTCGTTACCGAGTAGAGTGATTGTGTCATTAACTGCGAATGAAGGTGAGTACTCTACCTTGTAGGTAACTGCACCTGAGTCTAGATCTGCCTGTGCACTTGTTCCGTTGATTCTGGAATTTGCTCCGAAGGTTGCTCCCTCTGTTACGTAGTGAGCATCTCCTTCCTCGTCTTCCATCTGTCCAACGGTGAACTTGTCGTAATCGAAAGCACTTAGCTCTCCACCGACAGTTCCACGGATGTCTCCTTTCTTGGAAACTCCTGTAACGCCTGCAGTACTTCCACCGCTTTTAACTGCTTTTTCAGTGAAAGCTGCCTGTGAAAGAGTTCCTGCTACATCGATTGCACTGACAACGTCAGTGACTTTTGCATCTGAACCTACAACAATCGAGGACTGAACTGTTCCATCATCCGCTACAAACGGCTGAGGATAGTCCCCAAGCGTCATGCTGCTGTCTCCACTGGACCCACTCGTCTGAGCTGCAGCCCCAGAAAGGGTTGCGCCAACGAGCAGTGCGGTTCCAGCAGCTGCTATGCCATACTTTTTAAGCTTCTTGATTGATTTCATGTGAAATCCACCTTTATCTTGTTTCAACTGGACATGTGAACTGTCCAACCCCTACACATTGATTGATAAGCAGGCATGTGTAGAGCCGAAAGGCCTGCCGAAGCCCATTTTATTTTTTCCTGACGGAGCCCTGGCCTCAGATTGGCTCCGCGGGATCCCGTTCCCGGAAAAAAACCATCCTGCCTCAACCACTTACCAGAGGCCTCTGCCTAATAGGAACCGGTCTCCCTTATTTGAATATCGCTGTATCTCAGTGATCTTCTCTTATGCAGTTAATTACTTCTAATACCTTTATAAACCCTTTGATTGTAGAAGGATTCTAACCGTTTACGAACCGTTTCTGACGGTTTTCCAGAGCCCCAGTAAGTGTTCAAAGGCCTTAGCGGGCTTCGATTACAATTTGAAAAGATCAGGCTTTTTTTCGATTGATTTAGAACAACTTGACCATCTAAAAACAGTAAAAAGTTATGAGCCGTCAGGACTTTATTTGAAAAGTTTTAAGGCCTTCTTAATTTAAAGTAATCTCTCATGAACCGTTGTGAACTTTTAAACCTTGTTTTTGGTGTTTGATTTTTTAGTTTGCGGGGTTGGTTTTTTAGTTGTGGGTTTACTTATCTGTATATTAGTATGTTAGTCGAATCGCTTCCGAATTCAACTTGGACTTATGCCGCCCATATTCTGCTGGGTTTGATGGCTTTGGCCGCTTATTTCAAGCTGAGGTCATCTTTCCGGGAGAAAGGCGTGGATACATTGAAGTATTTCTCGAAGGTTTTCGGCATGTTTGCCCTATTCATGCTTATTCAGGGTATGCCGTTCTTCGTTCCCTATGAGTTGTCATCGGTTCAGCTAGGTTCCTTTTTCATCTTCGGACATATTTTCCTGTACGGTTCTTACGCTTTCCTTGTGCAGGTCCCTCTAAGTATTTACAGGCCGGAGTGGAAGAAGTACGGTTTCTGGCTGAGCGTGGTTGCAGGTGCTTTGGTCAGCTTTGTAAACCTGCTTTACTGGACAGAGCCAACTATCGAGCAGGCGATTGTCCTGTTTAACGTAGGTGCGCCTGTAGGACCTTTGATCGGTGTCTTCAGCATTGCAGCCATGGCTGTAACCGCCGGCGGTTTCTTCGCCAAGATGGCATGGCAGCGTTCCGGAAGAGAGCGTGCAAAGTTCGCTCTTCTAAGCCTTGGAATGCTTATCCTCACAGCTGGAGGGCCTCTCCACGACAATGCAACCAGTATAGCGATGTACATTGCTGCAGACGTGCTGACTGTAACCGGTTTCACCGCGATCATGTCAGGCCTCTACATTGAATGGGTGGCAGAAAAGCTGGGATTCTAAAGACCCTCTCTTTTCCCCCTTCTTTTTTTATTCTGGCTGCGTTACTTTCCTGATCTTGTAGAAGAAGTACGCTATAAACAGGAATGCCAGAGGCAGAGGCACCACCACTAGGTCGGCAAGACGGTCTTCAAACCTTACCAGGTCAAGAAAGAATTTAAAACCTAGTATCGCCGATATAAGAAATGTTGCAACCGCTAAAGACTTGAAGGCCTTCGAAGTATCTTCTTTAACCTGGAACTTGGTCATTGCAGTTTCCCTATCTTTCTCCAGATTCTGCAGTATTTTCCTGATCTCCAGAGTTATTGCAAGGAATACTGCCCCTCCAAAAACTCCTAGAACCACCCCATTTATCTCCACTAATTAAAACCTCCTGTACCATCTGTATAGGACTGCTAGAAGACCTATTATGTAGAAGATTGTAAGGCCTCTTCCTATATCTATCAGGATTTCAATTGATTTTATACCCCCCACAGCTACTAGGGCTAGAACTGCTGTTTCGTATATGTGCAGCAGATATAAGGTCTTGAATTCTTTCTCTGCTGTCTCTGCTTTCAGCTTCATTTTTGCCATAGCTGTTTCTTCTCCTGTCTGCATTTTCCTGTATATTAAGACAGACAGGATTGCTCCCAATGCACTTGCTACTATGATTGGAAGGGCTGTAGGATTTAACTGCTGCATACTTTGAAAATTGATTTAAGCGGCTTTAAATCCTTCCTTAAATCTAACAGATAGAATCATGGTTACTGGTTCTTCTCCGTTACCTGAAGTACTGTGTGGAAGAAGTAAGCCAGGAAGATATAGGGTATTGGTAGGAGTGTTGCAAGCGAGTCTGCCACTACATTACTGAAATCCAGGAATTCTAGGATAAACTTTGAACCTAGTAGAAGGAAGACGAGAAGTGTTGAGGCTGACAGGGCTTTGAAGGCCTTTGTCGCTCTTTCCTGTAGG
>JBDGSI010000027.1:0-4019 GCA_042217615.1 Candidatus Nanohalobium sp. | reverse complement strand
TGAGTCTGGCTAAAAGTGCCAGCCTGGAAAGCTGGTGGGCCATAACCGGCCCTCTTGGGTTCAAATCCCAACTCCGGCGACTCGTTACGCTGAGATCGACACGCAAGGCGGGGGTTCTCCAGAAACTCTTCAGGAGTTTCGGACCCAACTCCGGCGAACTTACATGTAAAGTTCGACCTTACAGAGGCATGCCATGCATGCCTCATAGAATTACCCACTGTTTCGCCTGACAGTGGATTCAGTAATGCTACAGAAGACTTCTTGAGTCTTCGAATATGGAGGCGTTCAAAGAAGGCCTTATAGTACTGGCCTACTGTTCTTGCCTGACGACTGTTGAGTTCAGGAGTATTTCTCTTCTGACGTGGTATTCTTCTCTGTTGACCAGTGTCAGGTAGCTGAAAAAGGTGTAGAATATGAATAAGGCTGTTACGCCGATGTAGGAGGATAGTTTTGCTATTATTTTTGTTTCAAATCCTAGAGTAGCTGTGATTGATGTTACAATCCCTGCGTAGAGAAGGATTTTTACCGCGAACCTTAGGAACTTGGAGACTCTGTACCGGTTTAAGGCCTTTTCGTATTTCTCTGCTTCTTCTCCCTCCATTTCTTTAACGTGTTTTCTGACTAGATCATCTGATCTTCCTAGAGGAGTTATTTTTGACAGAGCCACATAAAATTAGAAGCAGGCAGGTATTTAAGATTCTGACCGGGTTTTTTGCATTGTATGGATACAGGTCGTGGAATCGAGCTTTTCGGAGTCTTCTCTATCTTAATGTTTGGCGCGGTAGTAGGTGGCAGTCTTACGTATACGCAGATGGATGCCCGTATGGACAGCCTTGAAAACCAGGTTCAAAGACTTGACTCCCAGGCTTCCACAAAAATTATCTACGCCAATTCCACAGGAGAATCGCTGACAGGCCTTTACAAAGATGTTAACAACGGTGTTGTATCAGTTACAACATTTGGTCCTTCAAACTCTGAAGGCTCAGGTTTTGTCTACAGCAAGAAAGGATACATTGTAACCAATCAACATGTTGTAGAGGGTGCTACCCGTGTAAGAGTTGAGTTCAGTGACGGAGACGTAAGGAAAGCCGAAGTTATAGGCTCTGATCCATACACCGATCTTGCAGTGCTGAAAGTTGATAAGAAAGGATTGAATCCTTTGGAGTTAGGAAACTCTTCGAATACAGATATCGGAGAGATGTCAGTTGCAATAGGAAGTCCTTACGGCCTTCAAAGCTCTATGACCAAAGGAATTATCTCTCAGAAAGGAAGAGTGCTTCCGGTCGAAGGAGGATTTTCAATACCTAATGTTTTACAGACTGATGCAGCTATAAACCCAGGTAACTCAGGAGGACCTCTACTGAACAAGGAAGGCGAAGTAGTAGGAGTGAACACAGCTATCCAGTCCTCAACTAGAAGCTTCAGCGGCGTGGGATTCGCAATCCCTTCTAAAACAGTTAAAAGAGTTGTACCTGAGCTGATACAGAAAGGAGAGTACAAACACCCTTATATAGGGGTTAGAGGCCTTAACGTGAATCCTTCTATCGCCGAGGAAATGAATTTAGAGAATGAGACCGGCTTCCTTGTTACTGAAGTACCTGAGAATACCGGCGCCGATAGAGCAGGTATTAGGGGAGGTCAGAGAACCGGAAAGGTTTTAGGTCAGAATCTTAAGCTTGGAGGAGACGTTATTGTAGGTATTAACGGCACTGAGGTTAAGAATCTTCAAGATGTCCTTACTTATCTTGCCAGAGAAGCAGAGGTCGGTGACAGGATAGATGTAGAGGTTATCAGGGATGGTAGGAGGAAGACCTTGTCCTTGGTGCTTGAGCCAAGGCCTGAAAGTTAAGGCCTGTATCTGAGGATTGCTGCTATTCCGCCCAGGTTTTGTATTCTTTCTCCTGCTTCGTGATCTGTATGGACTATTACTGCTTCTCCACCTTGTTGTTCAACTTTTCTAACTATTTCCGGGTTTTTTCTTCTTTTCTCAGCTGTTATAAACAGTTTTTCAACTGCTCCTAGTTCAGCGTACTCTTTTACTTTTTCTCCGTAGTCGGCGAGGCCTTCTTTTTCTCTGAGTTTGTCAAGGAATTTTTCTACCTCTTTTGTTTCCTCTGAGATCCTGGAGCTTTTAACTACTTTTTCAAGGGCTCCACGTTTTATAGCTTCTCTAAGCCCTGTCTCTCCCGTAACCGATGTGTCTTGAAGAAATGTTTTCTGCTGTACTTCTTCCGACAGCTTGTTGTAGACCTTGTTTTTCTCATGTCCCGGACCTGCAAGGACCACGTTATCTACTTTACTTGCTGAACGCTGCAAAACCTCATTCACCTGGTTGTAGAACTCTCCTCCCGTATCCTGATCAGGATACATTTTACCCGGGATATTTTCCGATACATTAGAGAGATCCTGTATCCCTGACTCCTTAACTATATAGAACTGGGCCTCCCCTTTCTCCACAAGGCAGAAAAGCACTTTATAGGCCTTTTTCTGCTCTGCATCCTTCAGCCTCTGCCATTCCTCATCTGTAAAGTCTTTCCAGAGTTCGAACTCCGTCCCTGGTTCAAAGTTAAAGGTGTGGTAGCCAAGCTCCACGTCTTCTACCGCTTCTGCAATCTCTCCTGTCACCCTCAACCTGTTCTGAGTGTACTCAGTTTTCTCCACCTCCAAAACCAGGTTACAGGTCTTCTTCTCCCGTCCATCCAGTTTAGTACGCTGTGTCAAGGCCTCAACCTTGTCTCCCTCACCGATTATATCCTTCAAATACCAGAGATCATCCTGGTTTTCAATCTCCGCCTTGATATAACCATCTCCCCGGTTTTCCTGAAGAAGTTCCATTTACAGAGGTAAATCCGGCTCCTACAAATAAAAACCTGCAAAACGAATCCCCAGAACATGGAGCAGGGATTCGCTGTCGTCCTGGTTGCAGGCCTTGCAGTCTTCGGATTAATGTTTATAGCCAACCAGTCAGGATTCGCAGACACAGCCCCTGAAGGCGATAAAATAGTGTTCGCCAAGGAAAACATCGGCACAGTAGGCGGTGCAAGAGCAGACAAAAGAAGAATAACCTTCAGAGACTTTACCGTAGGCGAGACAAGAGGAAAAATACAGGCCTTCACCGCAGACCAGAGAAAAATCAGCGGAAGCCTTTTCTCAGGAAAAACAATAAACATTAGATACAATGCAACACAGCCCACAGGAGGACAGGTAAAATTCGAAGTACTGGGAAGAACAGGAAAAGGCAAGATATGGATTAAAGTAAACGGAGAACAAGTCTTTAACGCAGCAACCATCGCAGGAGCCACACCAACAGTAGATATTCCACGAAAACACCTTAAACCAGGCACCAATAATATAGAGATAGGTACAACACGCGGAAACCTTCTAAGCTCGGCTTCATACAGTTTAGAAGATATTGAAGTAACTGTAAACGACAGAAGGTTCCACGACTTCCAATCCTCCTTCAAGCTTTACCAGCACGAACTTAACAACTATATCGGCAGCAACCTAACATTTACCATCCCTATGGACGCTTCAAAGCCTGCAAAGCCTTTGGAAGTATACGTAAACGGCAACAGAATTTTCTCACAGAGCATTGTGCGTTCAACACAGGAAATAACAGTTGACAAGAGAGAAGCAGAGCTAACACCAGGCTACAATACAATAAAATTCGAGACAGAAGGAGAAGCAAAATACTCTGTCGGAAAACCTGAAATAAATATCAGATACCTTGGAAGAACAAGGCCTGGATCAGCCAGGACAACGTTTACATTATCGCAAAGCCAGTTAAACTACGCAGAGAAAGAAGAGACAGAAGAAAAAATAACATTCGACTACCAAAACATGCTGCCCTCCAAAAGCAGGATGAAGCTCTCACTAAACCAGGACACATACTCTACAATCCCTTTCAACGGAGGAAACACTGTAGAAATAAACGCAACCTCCCTGGAAACAGGAGAAAACAATCTTATAATACAGAGCAACGGCTCCTACCAGATACAAAACCTTCAAATACTATCAGA
>JBDGSI010000026.1:0-7808 GCA_042217615.1 Candidatus Nanohalobium sp. | reverse complement strand
CATGAATACATTGAAACGCAGGATAGAACTGGTACCGAAAGAAGAGTTCGAGAATAGACTGGAGAAGGCAAGAGAAATTACACCGGACCCTGACGACGCAGCCTACTTCGCCCTCGCACTCCACAGAAAATGTTCGATATGGAGCGACGACAGAGAACTACAGGAACAGAAAGAAGTAGAAGTTCTGACAACTGAGGAAATAGTCAGGAAGCTAGAAATCAGATAGATTTTAAAAATTTTTGACCGATAGGTGACAATATGAGTGGAGCCCTCCTCGATGACGAAATTCAAGTTACCGTTGAAGAGTTTCTAACTCCAAATCAGGATGATTTTCAGAACATGGTCAGAGATCCGCAACTTTTCGAGGATTACGTTATTTACACGATGTGGCAGCATGAAGACGGACCTGGAGAGGTACACTATGATGGCAATGGCAAGGTTCCAGGAATACCTAGAACGCATATTGGACCCAATAATGTAGACGCATTTATAGAGAGGCTGCCTTACAGAGTTTCATTCTCAAGTTCAGACCGAGGAGATATAGAAGGTGAGGCACCACAAGTAAATATTGACAGACTCTCTGAAGATCCTAGAGAGGAGGTAGAAAAGATAGCAGAAGAACTTGGCTTGAGAGAATACCACGGAGATACCTACATCGTACTGGACGACGGAACAGGAGTTGCTTATCTTACTGTAAATAGCCATTCACCAGAGGACACTATTAGAGTTGAAGGGACAGGGCTGCCGGATGGAAGCTCGAAAAAATTCCGGTACTCGGATGAACTGAACGAAGTAATAACCCGGATCTGAGAATTTCGACTTTTTAAGAATCACTTCCCGGTTCTTTTCTATGCGCTGGTACAAAGACCGTCCTGATGAAGGAGACTTCGTAGTTATCACTTTAACAGATGTTGACAAGAACTCGGCTTACGCAGAGCTTGATATGTATGATGATTTGAAAGGCCTTCTACATATCTCTGAGGTTTCCCGTTCCTGGGTTGAGGATATCCGGAAGGAACTGGATGAAGGGGAGAAAACAGTGGCTCAGGTAGTTGAGGTTGAAGGAGAGGACAGCATCAACCTCTCATTGAAACGTGTAAACGATAAGCAGAAAAGAGATGCCATGGAGCGGTTTAACAAGGAAAAGAAAGCAGAATCCTTTATGGAAGAACTAGCTGAAAAGCTAGATATCAGCGTTGAGCAAGCATACCAAGATATAGGGTTCAAGCTCCAGGAGGAGTTCGGATCCAGTTTCCACGGATTCGAAGTATCTGTAGCCGAAGAAGAAACACTGAAAGAAATCCTAAGCACTGAAGAAGTAGAAGCAGTCCAAGAAGTTGCAAGCGAAAACATTGACTTAAAGCAGGAGAAATTTGAAGGGGAAATAAAGTTAGAGTTCCATGAAGGTGACGGTGCAGAAAGAATAAGCGAAAGCTTTGAAGGCCTTGACGAAGGAATAGAAGTTAAATATATTTCAGCACCTCAATACTCGATCAAGGCATGGGGGAGAACCCAGGAACTTGCTAAGAAGAGAATGGATCAAGCTGTCGACCAGATACGTGAGAAAGCGGATGAACTGGACGGAGAGTTCGAATTCTCAAAGGCCTGAAAAAACAACTGTTTTTCGGAGAAGTGAAAAAGAATGATTAAAAAGTGTCCAGAATGCAGTGAATACACGATGGAGGACAGTCACTGCAGCGTTGAGACTGTCCAGGCAAGGCCTCCAAAGTTTTCATTTCCCGACAGATACGGGAAGTACAGGCGTAAAACTAAGAGGTAAAGAAGAATAGGTGTTGGATAATGACAAAAACTGAAGTCAAGCTGGAGAAAGAACCTGAAACCGAAAACCCGTTATTCATCGAAGGCCTTGCAGGCATAGGCCATATAGGAAGGAACTGTGTATCCTATATAGCAGATAACTTGGAGGCAGAGAAGATAGGAGAGATTCACAGCCATCACTTCCCTCCTTACACAATTGTAAACGATGAGAAAGAAGTTGAAATGATTAAAAACAATATTTACCAGTTGAAAAGAGATGGAAACCAGGATATAATTCTTTTAGAAGGAAATGCACAGGCCTCAAACCCGGAAGGCCACTACGATATTGCAGATACTGTCCTTGACTTTGTTGAGAGGATAAATGCAGACAAGATAATGACTATAGGAGGTTATGGCACAGGAGACGTTGTTGAAGACCCTGAAGTCTTCGGAGCAGTAACATCCAAGGAAAACAGAGAGCTATACAGCGATTTCATCAGCTTTGACCACGATGTAGGTCAGATAGTAGGTGTTTCAGGCCTTCTAGTAAGCCTAGGTAAAGAGATAGGTCTTGAAGGATTATGTATTTTAGGAGAGACACCAGGATTCCTTTTAAGCGATCCTAAGTCAACTGAAGCTGTTCTCCAGACCCTAGAAGATATCCTTGATATTGACCTGGATTACTCTGACCTTGACGATAAAGTTCAAGAAAGTCAAGAAGTGCTTAAAAAGCTTAAGAACTTGAAACAAAGTCAGAGCCCGGATCAAGATCAGCAGCAAGGATCTGATCTCGGATACATAGGGTGACCAAGAAAATGAAAGATTATACACGTTACGAGAGAGCTCGCATAATTGGAGCAAGAAGCCTTCAAATCGCTATGGGGGCGCCAGCATTCGTTGAAACAAGAGAGAAAGACGAGCCAAGAGAGATAGCAGAAAGGGAGATGGAAGAAGACAAGCTTCCTATAACAGTAAAGGCCTAGAAAACTTCTTTTTTTGTTTAAAGCCTTATCAATCTATATCCAGTCTGCTGTATTTCTGCTTGACCATTTCCCTGGCTTTTTCATCTTCAGCTTCTTGAATGTAGGAAGGAACTAGCTCTTTCAGCTCTTCCCCGACATCAACCCCAATCCTGTCTTCCTCGCCGTTCTCCAGCATATCCATTAACAGGTAGAGCAGCAAACCCCTCATAAGATCGATGTCAGAGTTAATTATACGTCCTGAAACATCCTTTGACATTGAATCAAATACTTCAATAGCTTTACCGGCCTCACCAGAGTTAACAGCCTTCTTAAACCTGTAAAATCTTAATTTGAAGACCTGCATTGAGATAAACCCAAGTATGCCGTCTTTATACCTGTAAACAACCATCAACAACAAGGTCAGCGATAAAAACCCTGCTGCAAAGGCTATAAACGGCATTACAGAGAGTTCTGTATCAGGCCTTTCTACTCGGAAGTTTTTACTGGCTTTTTCTCCTCCACAGGCTATCTCAGCAGTTGTATTGCCGTAGTCTAAGCTGAAACTTTTTTCAAATCCTGAGGAGTTAAATTTCAAGGCCTTTTCTCCAGTTAAATTTACCTTACATTTTACTTCTCTGCTGAGATTAGCTGAGATGTTCAGGACTCTGGCAGTTTTATTGATTGAAAAGTTGTAGTCTGCTTTTAATGGTTTCAGCCTCTGTGATAGAACGTATGGTGGAGCCCAGCCTTCTTCTGACATGTTACCTTGGTAGGAAAGCTTTATGGAGCCATTTGCGAAATTGTTGATGTAACTGATCTTTGTCTTTTCACCCTCTATAGATGAGTTATCCGAAGCTGTATCTATAACTAAGAAGTCAACAGGTTTTTCACACCTGTAAAAGACTTCAATCCAGGATCTGTTGTCTAGAATCCTTCTCCGAGCATCTGTACAAGTTGTCAACGCAGTATAGTTCTTTGTCTCTGTGTTAAAGCCAAGCATCTCTATGTATTCTGTCGAGGGCTTTCTGGATTCAGTCAAGTTGTATATTATGGTTTTGTTTAATGGTTCGGATTCCTCAAAGTCGAAACTTGGTGTAAAGCTAGATGAAGACTCTCCAGACCGGACATCAACTGTTTTCAAGACTTCTCGGCTTAGCCCGCTTTCAGAGCTGAATCCGCAGCCTACCTTATAGCTTCCTGCCGAGCTGGCGGTAAAGGACCACTCTTTACTTACTTTTTCCCCATAGGACATGTTATCCTTTGTTAAATCTGCTCCAGATACCGAAACATCTGAGGAAGAGCCTTCAGGAGATATCCTGACATCGTAAAGAGTAGAGTTTCTCATAACGTTTTCCATAGAGCATTTTACGGAGAAAGAGTTTCCGACTTCCGCCTGATCAGGTGTCTGTACAGCAGTATCTACTTTTAGATCGACTGGGACAGTATAACCTGCCTTCACGTATAGGTCGCTGATCAAGGCCTGTTGACGGGGCGTCTCACAGCTTTCATCACCTCCTAGGCTGCAGCTACCTGTTATAGACGCATCGGAGAGGAAATCTTTGTAGCCGGTCAGGTATGAAGCCCCTCCGTAGAGGTAGGAGTTATGCATCATTAGGCCTTGGAAACCGTATTCTTCAGGAGCGCATCCTGAAGAGCACCTTCCTGAGAGATTGGATGTTGCACCTGCGGCATAAGTCCGATATGTTGAGTTGCCGGTGTAAGAATAGGTTTTCCAGAGTGAAGCCGTCAGTGCAGCAGAGTCATTCATTTTCACTGCTTCCCTGCTTAGATTTACTGCTATAGACCGGTAGGTCTGGTTTCCTGTTTCTTTGTAGGCCTTCCAGTAACCGTTTATCATCGCTGACTGACCTCTCTCAGATCCGCATTGGAAACTTTGATTCCATACATCGCAGTCCTCTGCCGAGTCAGTGGTATAGTTTAAGGCCATTCTGTAGAAGGTTTCATTGCCTGTTAACTGGTATGAACCCCAGAGGGATTTTATCAGGCGGCCTTGTCTGTTGCTGCCATTCAGGTCGTTAACTACGCCAGTATTTGAACAGTTAAAGTTTCCCTGGCTTGGCAGACAGGAGTAGTCCTCGATTCCAAGGCTTCCTGACTCATAATACGGAGGAGAAGACAGGTTCAACAGTTTTGACTTGTAAACCGGCGATCCTTCTCTCTCCAGAGCTGTAGAAAAGCTTTGAATCATAAAGCCCTGGTAGGCCTCTTCCTTGCACCGGTATTCACCATTCCACGGCTTGCAGTAACTGTTGCTTTCAGGATTTGTTTCTGTAAAGTTAAGGCCTTTCTCAAGCAGTTTTTGGTTTACTAGAGAGGTTGCGAACCGGAAGCTACCGTTCGCTGAAGGAAATCTTAGTTTCTCTGATTCAAACCAGTAGCGGTAAACTGTTTGATTGTAAACTTCCTGTTCCGGCAAGGTACATCCTTCAAAGAAGTCTACATCACAGCTTAGTGTGTTAGAGGAGTTTAATTTGAGCGTGAGGTTCTGCAATCGGCCGTCCAGTTCTGGTTCTATTGTCAAATTGTTGCCAGAAACCGTTCTCTGCCTGATCTCAGGCGAAGAAATTGAAGCAGGTACGTCCTTCTTACCGTTAAAGGCCTTCCACATGGAAAGCGATGATAAGGCCTGAACTTGACTTGTGCCGCAGCTGTATTCGTTGAAGCCGCTGCATGTGGAGTTAGTTGAGTTTGATGTAAGAGAGAGAAGAGCGTTTCCATAGTAGCCATAGTCGCCGGTTACTTTGTATCCTTTCCATAAGGCCTTTTTCAAGTCTTTCATCCTGGTTTCAGAGCAGTTCGGGCATTTTTCCAGCCATTCACGGGTTATGTTCTCAGCTTTTTCTTTGTAGGTGCTGTTTCCTGTCAGTTTGTATCCCTGTAGAAGGCCTTCCGCTATCCTGGGCGTTGAGTAGTTGGTTAGGGAGAGGTTTTCTGCCTTTAACTTATAGGTCTGGTTTCCTGTTGACTGGTAGGCTGTCCAGTAGCCTAGAATCATTGAGGCCTGTGATCTTGGTGTTGCGCAGCGGAAGCTCTGATTCCATACGTCGCAGTCATCTGCAGATCCTTTAGTGTAGTTTAGTGCTCTTTCTTTCACTGTCTGGTTTTCTGTTATCTTATAGGTTTGCCACAGGCTGTGTATCAGGGATCCCTGTCTCGTGCCGCCATAAAAGTCGTACTCTACATCTACATAGCCACAGTCGAAATCTCCATCCTCGGGGGCGCAGGTACTTACCGGCTCATCCTGATAATTGCTGAGTGAGAAGTTGAGAGCAGCATCCCTGTAAGCAGCGTTGCCTGTGTACCGGAAGGCCTTTACCTGGGAGAGAAACACCCAGGCCTGCCAGTTCTCATATCCGCAGGCCTCATTATCACAGTAAGAGTAGGAAGAGTAATCCGTTAACGTAAAATTTTTTGCAGCGTTGTAAACCGTTTTATTACCCGAGCTTATAGGAAGCCCGGCCATGTAGGGAAATCTTGTGCCGTCTACTTTGAAGTAGTATCTGTAGAGACCTTTTCGATCAAAAAATGTTTCTGAAACATTTCTGTACAGCAGGCCCGAGGAGTAGGTAAGATTCATCTCTCTCCATTCCTGAAGCGGTTTCTTGATAAACAGGTCAGGATCATCCAGACTTGACTGGTTTTCAACCCCTACAGTAAAGTTTATTTCAGAGCCTACAGTTGAGTTCCCTTCAATTAAAGGTTGTTTTAAGGTAGCTGAAGCAGCCGTAGAGGCCAGAAACAGAGTTAAGACTGTTAAAGCTATCGCCTTCTTTGTGAAGGCCTTCCTGTCCCCGGTTTTACTGACTGTTTCTGTTTTCACTGATACATGTTTGGGTGTGGATAGGGTTTAAAATTCAGCAGCTTTTAATACGAGTACCTGCCTTCAATTATATACGCGCGTGGTATTTTTCTTGAACGAGAGAAAGGGTCTGGAATCTAGTTACTGGAAAGTCCTGGCTGTGGGTCTAGCAGTGCTTTTAGCCGCTGGCGTCTCTGCTCAAGGCCTTGTGGTTTCCGAGTCTGTGAATAATTTCCTGGTACGTGATTCTCAGGAGGCCGGTAACTGGACAGTCTATTTTAACAGTACCGAGGCTTCTTCTCTGGATTTTGAGCTTGTTGAGGGTTCTGGAAGTGTTTCTCTTTCTGAGGTTTCTTATTTTGATGGTACTAACTGGAATCCGGTAACTGTTTCTGATACCGGTAGCGGGTCTTGGCAGGTTGACTGGAATGGAAATGGTTATGGCCGTGCGGTTTTTGACGTGGATAGTTTTGGCAGTTACCGGGTGAATATTTCCTCCGGTGACCGTTACAGAGTAGTTGGTAATCCTGGTAGGGCGGAGCAGAATGATTTGAGTTTGGATCTGGGAAATCCTGTTGTCGATTATACACTTTGTTCTTTCTCCTCAGGTTTCTGGGAATGTAATCCTGAGAAGACCGAGGAAGGTGTGGAACCTGGTTACAGTGGAGAAGTCTTGGAGCTTGATCCAGGTGAGAGCAGGAATTTCACGGTTCCCAACAGTTCGACAGTAACCGGTTTTTCAATGGTTTTGGAGAGTACGGAGGATGAGGCCATAAAGGTTTTCAGAGGCGGAGAGATAGAGTTTGCTGATATAACAGGGAACTCTTTATCCGATGTTTTAAGCGCTGAAAACCAAGAGATCTCTGCTTACAGTTCTGACAAGACCTGGCTGTGGAACTACTCCACAAATTACGATGTAAAGGATATGGAGGCTGGAGACCACCAGGTCGTGTCCGGAGAAGATGAAATAGCAGTCGCCACCAAAAACAGTCTCCTACTTCTCAGCCAGCACGGTAACGAACTATGGAGAAGAACAGGCTACGAGTATACAGGCCTTTCCTCCGGAGAAGTGTCCTCAGAGGCCCGTTACTTCTCTGAAGACGATGGAGAGCCAGATAGTTTCACATGCATCGGATGCGGATCAACCAATGCAACCCGGTTCAATATCCCTTACAGTTTCCAGGACAGCGAAGGAACTTTCTACGTTACATCAGCTCTCGGATTCTACAATAAAACAGGAGACCTCAAATTCAAACTGAACGGAACCA
>JBDGSI010000025.1:0-6503 GCA_042217615.1 Candidatus Nanohalobium sp. | reverse complement strand
TTGTTTCTTTTTCATCGAACAGCTCCGAAGCACTTTAATACCAGAGAGGGCTAAACCCTCTACATGAATCTGGAGCGTTTACGTCAAGCCGTACTCGACAACAAGGCCTGGACTGCTGTAACTGCTTTCCTGCTTTTGATGGGTTTAGGTGTTGCAGGTCTTTTTTTGAATGCTGTTAGTCCTGAACTTAGCTCTCAGAGTGGTTATGCGGCGGATTCGCTCGCTACATCGGGCAGGTTGCCTGGACCGGTTGAAGGGGGTTCTGGTTCGTACGTGGAGGTTCAGGAGGCTGATATTGATATCGAGTCGGAGGATGCCGAGGTCGCTGCCGAAAGGATCAGGGCGAAAGTGAATAAGTCTGGAGGCTACATCGAAAGCAGTAGTAAAAAGACGACTGAAAGCTATGTTCGGTACGATCTTACAGCGAAAATTCCTTCTAAAAAACTGCAGGATTTTGTCTCTGAAGTCCGCAGCAGTTTCAAAGTTAATTCTTACAGTGTGAGGAACTACAGGGTTTACACGCAGAGAGAGCGAGATGAACTGGATATAATAAATCAGACGATGCAGGATTATCGTAAAATCCGGAAAAAAGTCAGGAAAATGGAGGATACCAGTAAGAAATTGGAGCTGTTGATGAAAATCACTGAGAAACAGTTGGAGCTGAAGGAGAAGCAGTCAAGTTATGAAAGACAGCTTTCAGGCATTCAGAAAAGAGGGAGATACGCCACAGTCGATATCAGGATTGAAGAAGAGAAACAGGTTGACTTCTTGCCCGAAGACCTGGGCGACCGGTTCAGGGAAGAGGTCAGGGAAATGGTGGACAACGTTGTGGAGACCTTGCTTGATACTGTGACCGGCGCAGTAGAAGTATTCTTCCTGGCGATCAAGTACATCGTCTACCTGGCAGTGATCGCAGTACCCGCCAGCTTCGCCTACCGAACCGGGAAGAAAATGTACGAAAGAGTCAGGTAAACTCCTGTTTCCCGCCGCAGGCCTTGCAGCCGTACTCCAGGCTGCATTCTTCGCAGACCATGGAGCCGCAGACACTGCATTTACTTACTGCTTCTTTTTCTCCGCAGTACTCGCAAGGTTTCACAGTTAAATTACTGCAGTCCCTAGTTTTTCTGTATTATGGGTGTTGACCTGGGAGAACTTATAGAGCCAGAGGAGATTGAGTTCGCGGATTTGAACGATAAGGAAGTCGCGATCGATGCAATGAACACTATGTACCAGTTCCTTTCGATCATAAGGCAGAGAGATGGTACGCCGCTAAAGGATTCTTCAGGAGAGATTACCTCACACCTTTCAGGCCTTTTCTACAGGAATATTAATCTGCTGGAGCATAATATAAGGCCTGTCTACGTTTTTGACGGTGATACTCCTGATTTGAAGGAGAAAGAGTCTTCTAAAAGAAGGAAGAAAAGGGGGGAAGCACGGGAGGAGTGGAAACGTTTGAAGGATGAAGGCAAGATTTCTGAGGCCTATTCCAAGGCAACTCAGTCAAGTAAGCTTACCGGTGAAATGATTAGAGAGGCTAAGAAGCTTCTGGAGGCTATGGGTGTTCCGTATGTACAGGCTCCAAGTGAGGGAGAGGCCCAGGCAGCTCACATGTCAAAAAATGGAGAGGTGTACGCTGTCGGTTCTCAGGACTGGGACTGCCTGCTTTTCGGTGCGGATAGAATGGTTAGAAATCTGACATCAAGGAAAACCCGGAAAACTTCTTCGGGAGGCAGAAAGAAAGTTTCCCAGGAAAGAATAGAACTGGAAAAAGTCGAAGAAGAACTCGGGATAAACCAGGAAAAACTGGTATGGATGGGAATACTTATAGGAACAGACTTCAACCCTGACGGAGTGCACGGAATAGGCCCTAAAACCGCTTTAAAACTGGTAAAACAGTACGAAAGCCTTGAGGCCTTGATGAACGATGAAAAAATAGATTGGGATTCTGAAAACAGTCCTCAAAACATACTGAACTTCTTTAAAGATCCTCCGGTAACAGAGGCAGGCTATGAAACAGGCCAACTTGGCGCTGAAAAAGTAAGGAGGATACTTGTAGAAAACCATGATTTCTCCGAGGACAGGGTTAACTCAGGCCTTGAAAAATTGGAGAAAGCCCTTCAGTCCAGGCAATCAGGGCTTAACAGCTTCATGTAAAAAAAGGCCTTTAATTGCTGACTGTCTTTTTCTTCACTTCTCTTAACTCATCAAGCACAAGCTGCATCATCTCTCCCATTTCCTCGTATCCTTCACGGATATCATCAATCTGCTCGTCCTGACGGTCAACTTCATCGAGAATCATCTCTATCTCTTCTTCTCCAACGCTTTCACTGTCCTGCTCCAACCTTTTTATCCTCTTCTTCA
This sequence comes from Candidatus Nanohalobium sp., assembly GCA_042217615.1. Taxonomy (GTDB): domain Archaea; phylum Nanohalarchaeota; class Nanosalinia; order Nanosalinales; family Nanosalinaceae; genus JBDGSM01. Next base: position 4,142 of record JBDGSI010000025.1, on the reverse strand, counting down.
ACTTGGTTACTTCGCTGTTACGTTTCTGAGCCTGCTTCTTCGCAATCTTCTCCATGTTATCTTTCAACTGTTTAACAGCTTCCTCGATTCCAGAGCTCTCCGCCTTCTGCTCCAGCTCTCTGTACTCATCCAGGGAAAGAAGCTTGAGGTTAGCTAAATCATCAAAATCATTAAAAATCCATTTGAAATCTGAAATCATGCCTTTAACCTGCTCCAGCTCCTCCCGCAGCTCAGAGACATCACTCTCCTCGTAATCATCTTCAAGGCCTTTAAGGCGGTTCTCAAGGTTCTCAATACTGACCTTTATCTCACCGATCTTCCTGTCCTCAACCTCTTCTAAACGGGTCTCAAAGCCTTCAATCCTCTTCTCAAGCTTTTCTATTTTTTCGCTGTTTTCTTCATCAGCTTCACTTTCTTTAATATCTTTGATACTTGACTTCAGTTCTTCATGCTTTTCGTAGAGTTCATCTATCTCTGCACTGGAGTCAAGACTGTCGACAGCGTTCTCAAAGTCGCTTCGCAGAGATTCAACATCTTCTTTAACTCCTTCAACTCCGGAGTCAACGTCTAAATCCTTGATCTGATCCTTCAAGTTCTCAAGTTCTTCTTCAATATCTTCTCTTTCCTCAACAAGTTCCTCAATCCTTTCCTCTTCTACAGCTCTTTCTCCAAGCTCTTCAACTTCTTTCAAACGTTTACGTAGATCCTTGATAAGATCTGTCTTCTCAGCTACACGCTCCTTCAACTCACCTACTTCAACGCCGCCTTCATTAGAATCAAGGTCTTCCTTCACTTTCTGAAGCTCTTCTTCAAGCTCTTCAACTTTTTCCTCGTCAAAACGAGTCTTCAAACGGTTCAAATCTTTTTTAACATCTTTAATTTCGTCTGCAAGAGATCCTACCTCGCTTCCAAGGTCTCTGGATTCTATATCTTCTTCAAGTTCTTCAATACGTTCCTCAAGATCTCCAACTTCTTTATCTTCGTCTTTTTCGTTGTCTTCAACAGTGTCCTGCTCTTCTTCCTCTTCAACGACTTCTTCTTCGTCTTTGCCTGTATCAAGCAGTGTTTCCTGTTCCTCTTCGTCTTCTTCACTGTCGCCGCCAAAAATCACGTCCTCTGCCATTTCCGTTCATCCCCCTTTTTACAGTAAAGAAAGCTTATCGAAAAGTTAAAAGGCCTTTGTCTACCTGCCAGTAAACAAAAAAGTTCTGGAAGGTTGTTTAGAATAATGGTTTTTCAGGAACCGTTGCCTACAGCCTTCCTGACAATATCTGAGAGATCCTCAAAATGGCTGTAAAGCTCGTTGATCTGGCTGCTGTTCTTCTTAACCTGTTCAAGAACTTTTCCAATTTCTTCATCGGAGCTTTCTTCTTCGACACGGCTTTCAAGCTGCTCCATACGTGCAACCAGCCGGTTCACACGTTCCTCAACTTCCTGAGAATTAACTTTCCTCTCCACTTCCTCAACCTCGCTGTGAGAGGCCTTACTCCGTAAATCCTCGCTTACACGTGTAACCTCATCATGAAGATCCTCAAAACTGTCTTTAACATCATCTATAGCCTGTTCGTTTTCATGGACTGTGGAGAAATCTCTTCGATCAAGCTCTCCCTGGATATTGTCGACGTCTTTACTTACCTCGCTTATCCTCTCACTTAATTCATCGAAACGACTTATTTCTTCCTCAACATCCTCAATACTGTCTTCAATCTCGTTCAACCTGTTTTTCAAGGCCTTTTCATGTATTTTATCGTTTTGAGCCTCCAGCTCCAGGTCCTGGATTCTTTCCTGAAGCTCTTCGATCTTCCCTGCCAGCTCTGCCTCACTCTTCATAAACTCGTGTTCAAAACTTTCCAGGTCCTCCCTGGTCTCTCCCATGCTCTCCATGTTTTCATCGATTTGCTGAAGATTCTGCTCAATCCTCTGACCGGCGGCAGGCATAATTCAAAAATACGGAACCCGTGTTAATAAAATCTCCTGCATCCCTAAATTCAATATATGAAACCAGTACTGCTCACCGTTATGGACGGCATGGCTCTCAGAGAAGAAGAACAGGGAAACGCATTCAAACAAGCAGACACACCCAACCTCGACAAACTCATGGAAGAACACGGATGCACAGCTCTAGACGCATCCGGACCAGCAGTAGGCCTTCCCGAAGGATTCACAGGTAACTCAGAGGTCGGCCATCTCCACCTGGGAGCAGGTCGAAAAATCCCTCAAAGACTCAAAAGAATAGACAACGCAATCAAAGAAAACAGTCTAAAAGAAAAACAGGCCTTGAAAGAAGCGCTGGAACAAGCTGAGGAAGAAAACTCCACAGTCCACTTCGCAGGAATGATCAGTGATGGAGGCATCCACAGCCATATCAGACACTTAAAGGCCTTAATGAAAGCAGCTTCCGAGTACAGTGTCGATGTAAAAATCCACTGCTTCACGGATGGAAGAGATGTAGAACCTAAATCCGCTGACAAATACCTCAGCCAGGTAGAAGACTGGTGCAAAGAATACGGCGGCGAAATCGCAACAATCTCCGGCAGATACTACAGCATGGACCGCGACCACAACTGGGAAAGAACAGAGAAAGCCTACAAAGCAATGACACAGGGAGAAGGCCTCCAGTTCAACGATCCAAGAGAACCGGTTGAAGAAACCTACGAAGAAGGAGACTACGACTACTTCGTAATCCCTGGAGCCCGGGAAGGATTCGAAGGAATAGAAAACAACGATCAAGTAGTTTTCTTCAACTTCAGAGCCGACAGGGTCAGACAGATCACAGAAGCCTTCCTCAAACCAGAGTTCGAAGAATTCGAAAACCCTGTAAGACCAGGATACACATCAATGTTCCGGTACAGAAAAGACTTCAACAACCCCGTACTCTTCGAAAAACAAGTAGTCGAAAACACTTTAGGAGAAAAAATCGAAGACGCAGGCCTCTCACAGTTAAGAGTCGCAGAAAGCCAGAAAAAACCACACGTAACCTTCTTCTTCAACGGCCAGAGAGAACTCGAATTCGAACACGAAGAAAGACACTTCATCGAAAGCGATAAAATCAAGGCCTTCGACCAGAAACCGGAGATGCACGCCGACGACATCTGTGACGTAGTCCTGGAAGCGATGGAAAAAGGAGAGAAAGACTTCATCCTCATCAACTACGCCAACCCAGACCTCGTCGGCCACACAGGCGACCTAGACGCAGCAATCAAAGCAGTCGAAACAGTAGACCGGAACATAGGCCGCCTCGCAGAAAAAGCAGAAGAAAACAACTACGCCGCAATCTTCACCGCAGACCACGGAAACTGCGACAACATGGGAACAGAAGAAAACCCCAACACCTCCCACACCATGAACAAAGTACCACTAATCACACAAGGAATCAAACAAAAACCCGTACAAGAAAAACAACTCTGGGAAATAGAAAAAATAGTAGAACAAGGCCTAGAACTCAACTAGAAAAAAGGCCTTACACCCTCCCTCCACTTCTCTATTTCTCTTTAACTATAGGTCGTCACTATCAGCTACTGACTCCGCTTGGACATGTATAAGTTGATCCACCTTTATAGTTGTCGCCTGTATTACCACCTGTGTGAATATCTTGGAGAGTAGTCTTTGTGTCTTCTAGAGTCTTACATGATCTAGGGATGCGTATGTCATCTGTTGCTGCTGTGCATTGTGCTTTTATTGTGTTGATGCAGCTTTGCCGGTTGGAGCCTCCTAGGAGGTCGGTGAGGCTTCCTTGTGTCATTATTATGAGGGTGAGTGCTGTCATCATCAGGACTGATGCAGCTACAATTAACGTGAGAATCTGGGACATTCCCTTTCTCTTGTTCATAACAGACTATTTTTGAGTCGGGGTATAAAAATACTTTCTGTCAAGTACAGTTCTCTAAAGAAAAAAGAGGGAGGAGAGGAAAGGCCTTACACCCTCCCTCCACTTCTCTATTTCTCTTTAACTATAGGTCGTCACCATCAGTTACTGCCTCCGCCTGAAGTGACTCCGCTTGGGCATATGTAGGTAGGATAATCATTTTCATTTCCTCCCTCAGGTTTGTATTCTCCGCCACTTGGGTGGGCGCTTTCTACAGCTCCTTTTGTGTCTTCTAGAGTCTTACATGATCTAGGGATGCGTATGTCATCTGTTGCTG
>JBDGSI010000024.1:0-17648 GCA_042217615.1 Candidatus Nanohalobium sp. | reverse complement strand
TGCTTTCTGCAGGTCTTTCATCTTCCTGATCTGGATCCAGTGGCCGAGGTGTACTGGTCCCGAGGTCTCGTTCCCGATGTAGGCCCTGGGCTCGTCCTTCTCTTCAAGGATCTGTTCCAGTTCTTCTTCCTGTATGATTTCCTCGGTGTTCCTGAGAACCAGCTCTTTACGCTCTTCAGTATCCATTTTCGATCTACCTGGAAGAAAGTTGCGCGGGAACGCTTAAGAGAATATTTTTAGCTCTAGAAGATTTTGAACCGTTTTCAAATGTGCCGACGGTAAAAACGTCCACCTTTCATTGGCGACATCGAAAACTTCGCGGCGGAATCTTAAAACTTTACCTGCTCACATCAACTACTTCCGCATCGTTGATCTCCTTCAGGGCCTCAGGATCGACCGTTACTCCTACGACCCGGGAACCAGCCGCAGGCTTCACTTTTTCATGTTCAAGGATCTCCTCCTCCATGTAGACCGGGATCTCAAGGTCGAACGGTGAGACGCCGCCAATAAAGTAGCCTGTAGCCTCCTCAACCTCGTCAGGCCTTGCTATACGCACGCTTGAATCCAAGACATCTTCCAGCTTTTCCTCAGAAACAGAAGTATGTCCGGGACATAGAACAGCTACAGGCCTTTCTCCGATGAAGATAAGGGTCTTCACAATCTTCTCTTCATCCACACCGGTGTTCTCAGCTGATTCTTTTACTGTCTCAGCCTTCGCATGAACCATGAAATCAGCGTCGAGGCCTTCCTCCTCCACTGTTTCCTTCACTCTCTTTACATTTTCCATGTCTTCATCTAAAAAGTCGAGGAACTGTTCAAGTTCTTCCGGCGTCTGTTCGAAGTACTTCATAGAGAAGTTTGAGACCTTGAAAAATTAAATTTCTACGCCGCTTCTCTCTGGCTCCATGGATCTGGCATATCTTCTTCATCCTCCCATGCCTCATCCACTATCTGGTCCCTCTTGAAACGGCTCTGGATAGGGAGGTAGCCGGAGTTATGGGTGTTTCCGCGCGGTGTCTGGACGTAGAACATCTCAACCTCATCTTCTGACTGGTCGAATACTTCGTGCTCGAAGATCTCGTCGTGTTCTGCGTCGAAATGGAGAGAGTGGACTTTGTCGTCCTCGAAACTGGTCAAATGGATGCTTCTCTCCAGCATGTTCTCCGCTTTCGACTGGTAGTTGAAACGCCGGGCTCTAAGGCCTAAGAGTATCTTGTCGCCGACAGTCCTCGGATAAGGCATATGTACATGGTCATATATCGCGATGTCCGTTCCTGAAAGGCTTGGCGGTGTCTTCTTCGTCGACTGCTAGTTGGTGTAACGTTTCACCGAGAACAGATCGTCCAGAATCCTTTCGTCCCGTGTGTCTGGATATGTGAGGCCTTCGTCTCTCTTCTTCCTGTGAGGGTGATGGGCTGCCTGTACTGTGTTTCCTCTGATCTCTGTCTCGAAGCCTTCGTCGAGTATCTCGACGCCGCGGACGTATCGTCCTTATACCTGAGAACTCTTCCTCGAAGGCGTGTATCTCGGAGATCTGAAGAATATTGTAGTTGTCAGGTAAGTTGAACTCGCCAGGCATGTAATCAGGGCCTGGCACAGAACTCAGATAAGCCACCCTTGCATATCGCTCAGGTTTTCAAAACAGTATCTCCTCTCCTCCAGGCCTTCCATCTAACTATACTATTGTCGGTGGAAGGTTAAATATTTTTCTTAGGGGACAGGATAGTTAAGGCTTTGAGAGGAATTAAGGCCTTATGATTGAGATAAATGGTGAGAAAGGCGGCGGTCAGATGCTGAGAACTGCTTTGACTCTTTCCGCAGTGACAGGGAAGAATTTTGAGATTGAGAATATCAGGGGTTCAAGGAAGGATCCAGGCCTTAAAAACCAGCATTTGCAGGCGGTTAAAGCTGCTAAAAAAGTGTGCAATGCAAAGACGGAGGGTGTAGAGTTTAACTCTGAGAGAATAGTTTTTAAACCCGGTAATTTGAGAAGTAAGGATTTAAAGATAGATATAGGCACTGCAGGAAGCGCTAACCTGGTTCTTGATACTTTGCTTCCTATAACTTCTCAGTTTGATGAAGAGTTCGCTGTTGAGGTTTCGGGAGGAACTGATGTACGTTGGTCGCCGTCCTCCCTTTACTATAAACATGTGAAGCTACCTCTGCTGAAGCAGCACGATTTTAAAGGCAGTTACACTGTTGAGGGAACAGGATTTTATCCTGAAGGAGGAGGGAAGATAAGATTGGAGACAAGGCCTTACTCGCTTAAAGAACTTGATCTCGTGCAGAGAGGACCTCTAGAAGAATTAAAGCTTTTTAAAAAATCTTCTGAGGACTTGAAGGATGACGGAGAGGCTGAAGAGGCCTTGGAAAGCCTTGGATCTGAATTAGGTGCTGATATATCTGTTTCTGAGAGCTGTGAGTATGTTGATCCTGTTTCTACGGGCGAGGTAACTCTTTTGAAGGCCTCTTATTCTGGCTCTGTTGCTGGTTTTGATGTTGTGGATGAGAGAGGTAACAGGCGGGAGCAGAATTGTTTCAGGTTGAAGAAGCAGTTTAATAGGTTTAAAGGGTCTCATGCGTGTGTTGATGGTTTTATGGCGGATCAGTTGATTGTTTTCCTGGCTGTTGTAGGCGGAGAGGTCGCTGTACGTGAGTTGACGGATCATGTGAAAACCAATCTCTCTGTGGTTGAAGAGTTTGGGAGAAAAGTGAAATATGAGAAGGAAAGAGATAGGGTAATGTTGAAGAGGTAAGAGGCTTTAGTTTATCTCTATCTGTTTTCCTCCGTCTTCCTGCTTCTCTGCAGTAATTTTGAGGACTCCGTCCTCGTATTCTGCCGTTATACTGTCTTCTTCTACTGGTTGAGGCCATGCAACGATTCTCCTGAAGCTTCTGCTTCTTCTTTCTCTACGGATGTATTTCTCGTTCTCTTCTTTCAGTTCCTCGTTGCTTTCTGCGGAGATCTCAACGCTGTCCTCATCTGCTCTGATATTGATCTCTTCTTTCTCCACTCCAGGAAGATCAGCTGACAGGGTATACTCTCCATCTTCCTCCTGAATATCTACAGGTACAGAGCCTGCAAGATCTGTTGCAAGGCCTCTACCGGTGTCCTGAACTTCTTCAAACATTTTCTGCATTTGGTCGAACACATCGTCGAACTCGTCACGTCTTGGAAGTCTTTTCATAGCTACCACAGTTTTTGTTTACTTCATTAAAAAATATTAATCTTTTCCCTGGATCTCATTGAGATGTTCTTCTAGGAAGTTGATCTGGTCCTGTATCTCGCTCATAAGTTTCTCCGCTTTCTCCTGCTTCTGCTTCAAAGAGCCTGAAGCGTTTTCATCCTTGGCCTCCTCGAACTCTTTCTCAGCGTTCTCCACTTCCTCTTCAAGATCTTCAAGAATACCTTCGTAACTCTCAGCATCTTCCTCCATACACCACAGTTTTTACAGCTACAGCAGTTTAAACATGTAACAATGGAGAGAGCCAGCCAGCTGAAACAGGAAGCAGAAAAAATAATAAACGAGGGAAGAAGGCCTTCAGCATCTTTACTTGCTGAAGAACTGGGCTGGAATATACATGATGTGCATAGATGCCTGAACTTTCTGGAGAAGAAGGGAGAAGCATTTACCTATACGAAAGAGGTAATGAAAGATAATAAGGTAAGAATGGTAGGCCTTAAAAGGTGAAAAACCTTTTTACTGCTCTACCTGTGGAGTAGGGATCGGTGGAAGCAAATTCAATGTGTTCGCTATCCCTACGGCTTCGGAAAGCATCTTTCTGTAAAGCTCGTTCATTAAAGGAGCTTCAATCTCTTTAGGAAGCTTTCCTTCTTCGTTCCACGTTTCTATAAGGACTTCAACGTTCTCTTTCCATAGGACGTTTCCCTGCATCTCTATTTCTGCTGCTTCCTGGCCGCCTGCTTCGTATTTGACTGCGAACGTGAAATCTATCTTTGCGACAGCTTCATCAAAGGCGTTGACATCTTCCTCGGTTATACCTGTGATTTTAGGCATGTAATTTACCTGCAAGTCGCCGCCTGCACCCTCCTTCTTGGAGGCATCGATCGAGTCGATGTTAAATCCTACAATCATACTTACCGATACAGGCAGCAAACTCTTTAATCCTAACCCCTGTTTCTTTATAGCTTGCCTGCCAACACAAAGAAACATGGCAGATATGAAACAGTACCTCGTCCTCATAGTAGGCCTTCTAATGGCAGGAGGATTCGCATTCGGAGGAATGGCATCCTACTCATCAATGGTTAACACCGATACCCAGAACCAGCAAAACAATAGAAAAGCCTCACTGCCAAACAAAACATTTGTAAACGGCTCCTTCGACCTTACACTGAACCAAAGGGCGAGACTGGCCAGACAAAATGACGTTGTATTCCTCTCAGCCATATACAACTCGACAGAGGGAAGAAAACAGTTTAAAGGCCTTCAAAACATTTCAGAAAACTTTGAGGACAGAGCTTATATCTCGGTTGTCAAGGCCTCGAACTCCGAAATTGTTCAAGAGTTTTCAATAACAGAGTATCCTAACGCATTAGGTATAGGGTACAAGAGTCTCCGTGCAGGACCGAATGGCAGGGTAAGGATTATTCCTAGACCTGTAGAGGGAGAGCTTACCTCTGAAAACATCGCCCGAGAAATATGCAACATGTTCAATGAATGGGGAGAGATAGATACTTACTGTACCTCTCTTTAAACATCGAAGGCCTTTGCAAAGTCTTCGCTGCCTTGAACATTATCTGAATACTTTTCAAGGTTCTCCCTGGCATTTACTTTGTTTTCAGATGCTGAAACCGCTCCTTTCTCACCTATCAATGTTACTGAGGTTTTGTACTTGTTTGAAAGCTCTTTCGCCACCTGTATCAGCAGGCCTACGTTTTCGGTAGGGACTTCAGCTTCTACCTCATTGACATCTGACTCCTTGATTTCTTCTTCTAAAAAGTCTTTAACCTCTGACTCCAGTTTCTCTACCTTTTTCTCTCTTTCCTTCCATTTTTTGAAAAGTTGACGTGCTTTATCTACAGTCTTCTCTCCCTGAAGGCCTTCAACTTCTTCATTTATATTTAAAAAGTCTGAAAGCTTTCTGATCTTTTCTCTGTACTCTTCTGACTCTTTCTGGAACCGTTTTACTGTATCTACCAGTTGTCCGGGTTCCACCGAGAATATCTGGCACAGCTCTCTCTGAAGCATTCTGGATCCGGAGCTCTGCTCAACATCCAGCAAACTACTTATCTCAGCCATTCTATCTTTAATACCTGTTATAAACTCTCTCGCGGCTTCCCCGGCCTTGTACTCCAGCCTGATAACTCCATCCTGTACGCGTGTGGAACCTGTTATATAAAACTCTTCAGCCTCGCCGGTGCTTGAAAGATGTGTCCCTCCACAGGCCTCAACATCTACATCCTCTATTTCAACGATTCTTACCTCGTTTCCAGGCGGGGCACCTCCCTGGTAAATCCTGAAACCGAACTCGTCCTCAGCCTCTGCTTTAGACATGTTTAAAACATTGATGTGGCAGTTCTGGGAAATAAAGTCCTGCACAAGGCCTTCTATCTCATCAAGCTTGTCTCTAGAAAGTTTTTCATAATGTGTAATATCCAGGCGAGCTTTCTCAACTGTTTTATGCGCTCCAGCCTGGTTCACATGGTTTCCAAGTATTTCACGGGCCGCACCGTTAACCATGTGGGTGCTGGAATGGTGCTGCATCAGCTGCTCTCTTCTACTCCAGTCTATACGGGCTTCAACACTTTCACATTCTTCAAAGCTGTGGTCCGGCACTTTATGGAAGACAACGCCGTCCTGTTTCTGGACATCTACTACATCAAAACGGTCGCTGCCAGACCTTAGAATGCCTTCATCCGGCTCCTGGCCTCCGCCTTCAGGGTAGAAAACTGTTCGGTCAAGAGCCACCCAATCCTCATTCTGGACGGAAACAACCTCTGCATTACATTTCCGATAAGTAGAATCCCTGTAAAAAAGTTTCTCAGTCTCAGAGAGATTTTCGGTACTGAAGGCCTTCTCAGCTTCTTCAAAAACTTCTTCCTCACCGCTTAAAAGCGTGTAAAAATCTTCAGGTACTTCAAAGCCGTGCTCCTCCATCATCTCAGGAGAAACACCGTGAGACTCATACAGTTCAACCATTTCCTCCAGAGAAGGCTGAGATTCAAGGCCTTCAAGCTTCTCCAGAGCCTTCTTTCGTGAGGCCTCGTATTTTCTTTCTTCTACGCGCAGTATTTCCTCTATTTCCTCCATGGAGCCAAGTAACTCTGGGAAAAGAGGTTCTAGCTCTTCTGCATTCCACTTTGCCACTTCTACAAGATCCAGATCCCAGTCATATCTTTCTACGAAATCTTTTGCCCTTCTGTAAATTATGCGCAGGTTGTGGCCGCCGCCTGTATTGCTTGGGATCTTTCCATCAGCCAGAGCAAAGATCAAAGCTCTCATATGCTCAGCTACACTGTAAAGGCCTGCAACAGGCCTTATAGAATCTTTCAGGTCTTCGATGTCTTCGCCGATTTCCTCTGCTATCTCCCTCCATTTCTGGTCTATGTCGTCTACTTCGTCGACGTTGAGTTCGCTGCTGTATGGCAGGAATTTTTCCCAGGTTTCCTGGTCTACTTCAAGGCCTGTGCGTTTCTTCATTTTTTCCAGGGTTTCTGGCATGACGCATTCGTAGCTGGTTTCGGTTCCGTGGCTTATCCAGGTTATTCTTTCGTGTCCCATGCCCATGTCGAGGACTTTGAGGTCTAATTCTTCGTAGCCGTCCGGTGTCTGCTTGTAGAACATGTAGACCTGGTTCCAGAGTTCGAGGCCGTCTACGAAGAACTCCATGCAGGCACCCAGGTTTCCGCCGCCACCCCAGCTGTCCTCGTGTAGTATAAGTTTTTCTTCAGGTATTCCAAGGCCTTGTATTGCGAACTCGAACATGTCGCGGAAGTAACGGTTCTGATCGTATCTCTCTGGAGGCTGGAAACATGTCTGCCCTAAATGGTTGTGCATTACGTAGTGTCTCCCGGTGATACCCACGTTGTCTACATCGTTGAAACGAAGGCTTGGCTGAGGTATTACGAGTTCGTCTGCTGGAGGCTCTGCCTCTCCACTCACAACGTATGGCTGGAAGCAGTAGATCGATGCTCCTGTGAACTCTACATCGTCACGCCACCTCGCTACAACCGGGTAACGGTCAATGTCTGTGTATCCGCGATCTGTCATGAAGTCGCGGTAAATCTCCCAGGCCTCGATATACGAGAACTTCTCATCCGTCGGAGAATCACTGATAAACGTATAACCGCCGCTGCATTCAGGCTCGCCACATACCTCGCGGTCTTCATCAGCACTCCAGAAAAACATTCCACAGTTTTTACACCGGCCTCGACTGAAACCTTTCTCACGCAAAACCTCAGTGGCAAAAAACTTCTCAGGATTCTCAGAAGCCTCATCCTTAATACTATCCTTCAACTCCTCCAAAGAACTCATAACAAAAACAAACACACCCACCGACTTTTTTATCCTTCTGAAAAAACCACACCCAGACCAAAATACTTAAAAACGTAGCCACCAGATGACAACAGTATGAGTGATGAAGGTTATGGCTCACGGAGAGGCCTTTTAGAAGAAGTACAGAGTGATGTGGTAGAGGTTAGAGAGCCAGAGAATTTGGCAGAAGAAGTAGTAAAAGAAGTTCCGGATGACCTAACAAGCTATAAGCCTTCAGAACTAAGAGATTACATTTCTCAAACTGTTGAAGATTATATAGATTGTGAAGATCATCCTTGGTACTGTGAGGAGGTTGTTAATACAGCGCAAGATTTAGTAGAGTCTGGAGACTCTGATGATTGGGGGGTTGAAGAGCTTGAAAGCGGGGTAGACGAGGTTACAGATGATTATGGTTCTTGACTTCTATTTATGAGTGAATATTTGAAGGCCTTTTTAGGTAAAAAAGGAAATAAGGGGTAGGAAGGTTTTTTATTCTCTGAGTTGGTTGTAGGCTTCTGCTGATGCTGCGAGTGAGAATGCTGTTGTGAATGCCTGTGGGATCAGTCTCAGGATTGTTGTGATTGCTGTGATGCCTGGGATTCCTGCTAGGCTTATTGCTCCGAGGATTAGGCCTATTAGGAAGTTGACTATTCCTACGGCTACAACCACTATTATTCCTAGTCCGAATAGTTTGAGTCGGTAGTCGCTTGTTAGTTCCCAGCTGCTGCTGAATGCTTCTACAAAGTTTTCGTCCTCTACTACTACGAAAATGTTCCAGAAGTAGAGGCTGACCAGCAGGAAGAGTCCTGGGATCAGGAAGAATATTGATCCTACTCCTACAGCAACTACAAAGATTATGCCTCCTACTATCAGGTTAAGCAGCGCCCAGCCAAGGTTTCTTGTAAAGAACTCTCTGGGAATGCTCTCGGTCTCATCACTTACAAAGAGCCTGGTTCCTGCTATCCCTAAAATAGCTGAAAATATTCCGCCAGCTATTGCTAAAAGGCCTGCGACCGGTGCTGGAAGACCTAAAGCTAATGCAGGTTGTGACTGCATCGCTGAGTCTCCTACTGCAGTGGCCAGTGACCCTGATGCTACCGCTGTTATAAGGCTTGCTAAGAGGCTGAGGCCTACATACTTCAATCCGCTTTTCGCTATTACTCTCTCTACACCTTCTTCTATAACTTCGCCAATATCTAGAGCCATAAACCTATCTTGGAGCCTTTACTTCTTTAACCTTGTGCCTGGTTAGAAAAAAGAAATATAGAAGGGAAAAGAGGGTTGAAGGCCTTTTTAGAACATTGAGCCTAGGCCTTCGGCTGCTTCGTCTTCACTTGCTTCGTCTTCGTCGTCTTCCTCTTCTTCCTCTTCCTCAGCTTCTTCTTCGGAAGATTCTTCTGATGCTGGTGCTGCGGCTGCGCCGCCTGCTGCGACTGCTGTTTCCATTGCTTCTTCGATGTCGACGTCTTCGAGTGCTGCGACCAGTGCTGCGATCTCTGAGTCTTCAACGTCGAGATCTGCTGCATCAACGATTGCTTCAAGATTGTCTTCGTTAACTTCTTTTCCGGCTTCGTGAAGTGTCAGTGCTGCGTAAACTAGTTCCATTGTGTTTTCACCTAGATTACTTTTCGTCTTCTAACCGAACAGTTAAAAGACCTCTCTACATAGCTCTTTATAGAAAAATGGTTTTGGTTCATTTTGACCGGCTTCCACAGGGTTTACGTGTCAAGCTGCCAGAGGGGAAGGAGGAAAAGCTCTGGAGCAAGGTTGAAGATAAAGGTGTCAGCAGTGCTGCAGACTGTACAGGTTTCAAGGCCTCAAAAGTTTACAACTGGAGAAGCAAGGGTTCTGCTCTGCCCCCGACTTTTATCTCAGAGTTCGTTAAAGCTGATGAGATAAAATATTTGAAGGGAGAAGGTTCTGGAGCCAAGGTTGAAGGCCTTAAGTTTCCATTGGATCTTTCTCAAGAGCTTTTGACTCGTGTGGCCTGTTCTGTATCTGTTAACAGGGATGGAACTCCTTTCTATATTACAGGTGAGAGCAGCCTTGTCAAAAGGTTCTCTGAGCTTCTGCAGAAAGAGCTGGAGGCTTCGGCAACGGTTTACAGCCGTGAAGACAGGTTTGAACTACGTTATCCTGCCTGCCTTCAGAAAGTTTTTGAATCAATAGAATTTGAAAAAGGGCTTCCTGCTGCCGTAGATGAACAGGGAGCTGTGGAGAACGGTGCTGTCAAGGCCTTGAATAGGGAAAAAGATGTAAACATTTTTTCAGGGAGGCTTTACTCCCGGCGGAAAAGATACCGGCTTGCAGTAGAGAGAGAGGACAAAGAAGTGTTGAAACAGTTGGTAGGCGAGGCCTCCAAGGTTTCAAAACTGTTAAACAGGTAAGGCCTGTAACGGAGTTCTTTCTAGACCGGTGTCTTGCTTACATCTCTCAGGTATTTGTTGCTCAGTTATATCTCCTTCTTCAAGCATGTTCTGCGCTTCCTTACACGCTGTATCATTGACAAGGTCTTCGCTCGAATTTTCAAATAGTTGTGCTTCGCTTGAAACCGCAAACATTACGATAGCTCCAGCTAAAGTCAAAACACTGGCTGCAACTACAAGCTCAAGCACCTTATCCATAGATAGGATATGCTAATCCTTTCCTTAATAATCTACTGAAAAAAAGACATGGAGAAAAAATTATGGGGCGGAGGGAAAAGAGGAAAAGGAGAGGCCTTTACTCCTCTTCTTCCTCAGACTCGTCCTCTTCAGAGCCTTCACTTGCTTCGTCTTCTTCAGACTCTTCTTCAAGGTCTACTGCATCAAGGTCAAGCTGGGAGTCGAGGCCTTCCGCGTTCCCTGCTGCGTAGGCGAGTGCTTCCTCGATGGTTTCTTCCACTGGCAGGCCTTCGCTGATCGCCAGGTTCTTTGCCTTCCTGACTGCTTCCTGCAGGATGGTCTCTGCTGTTGTTTCGTTGATGATCCCTGCGTTGACTGCGAGGTTGAAAGCACTGCTTGCTGCTGCTTCGACGTCACTTCTGTACTGTTCTGTGTCGATGTCGAGTGCTTCTGATTCAAAGATTTCTCCTTCGCTGTATGCGATGTCTAGGTCGAGTCCGATCTCCAGTGGCTCGATTCCTAGCTGGTTGAGGATTTCTGCGTCGTCTCTTGTGATTGTGTCTCCTTTCTCGATGATGACGCCTGGTTCCTGGACATGGATCGAACCGTCCTGTACTTGGACTTGTAGGCCTCTCTGCTGGAGTTTTCCAAGCATTGGGCCTGGTCCGATTCCTGTGTCTCCGTCAGGTACTTCGATGTCGTTCGGTGCTTCTTCTCCTCCCTGAGCTGCAGCTGATGTCTTGTTTTCCTTGATCAGTTGGTATAGCTGGAAAGGATCTTTCTCGGAGAAGATGAATGCTGGTTGGATTGCTTCCGTCTCTTCCAGCTGGTCGATGTCATCTTTCTCTGCCTTATCGATTGCGATCTCCATCAGGGTCTTTCTGGACATTTTGATATCTGCGAAGTCCTTCATGTCCTTCTTGATCTGCTGAAGCTGCTTCGCTGGAAGGTTTTGCATGTCGAGGATTCCTATTACAGGGTAGTCTTCGATCTTCTCCTTGAACTCTTCGACTTTCTCTTCTTTCTCCTCTCTTGAGAGGTTTACCGGTGTTGGCTGCACCATTACTTGCTCACCTCTACTGTTGGACCCATTGTGGTCTTGACAAGGACGGATTTGATATTGTTCCCTCCTTTTGGCATCTGCTGCTCTACAAAGTCATAGATTGACTGACAGTTCATTGAGACATTTTCAGTGTCTTGTTCCTCGTTCCCGACTTTGACCTGTAGAATAGGCTGCTCCCCTAGTCTGAGGGATACCGTGTTCCTGAGATCCTCAATGGTATCGGTTGGATCTTCTCCTGGCTGCATAGGATCAGGCATCATGTTTCTAGGTCCGAGGACCTGTCCCAGCTGAGAACCGATCTTAGGCATCAGAGGTGCCTCCGCTATCAGGAAGGTGAACTCTTCAGCCAGGTCTTTGGCGTTGTCAGGGTTTTCAAAGTATTCTTCTTCAAGTTCGTCTTCACTGATTGTTTTATCAGCGTTCTCAGCATCTTTCGTGATTGAGTCGCCTATCACAGCTACTTTTATTTCTTCATCAGCCTGGTAAGGCAGCTTAATGTCTTCGTTAAACCTGTTGTTAGGATCACTGAGATCAACATCTTCA
Source organism: Candidatus Nanohalobium sp. (assembly GCA_042217615.1). Taxonomy (GTDB): domain Archaea; phylum Nanohalarchaeota; class Nanosalinia; order Nanosalinales; family Nanosalinaceae; genus JBDGSM01. The sequence goes on along the minus strand of JBDGSI010000024.1, from coordinate 5,943 downwards.
AAGTTGATAATCAGATCAATGCTTTCAGTGAAACCTCTTTCATCAGAGGCCTCTACTGCTTCTTCAACTGCATCTTCAAAATTCACTCGAAAACACCTCCTGTGTTTTCTGCGTGATCAAGAAAATCTTTGATTTTCGTAATCATTCTTGGTCACCTACTGAAGTCCCTCCTCTTCTTCAAGTTTTTCATCATATTCTCCAGCATCGATCTCCTGCTGTATATCAAAGGCCTCCTTGCCATCAACTGTAATACCCATGGACTGTGCGGAGCCAATTACTTCTTTAACTGCTCCTCTGAGGTCCATAGCGAGAAGGTCTGTATCCTTCATCCTGGCAAGTTTACAGACGGTCGAGAAATCCATGTCGGCGACCTTGTTCTTGTTAGGTTCGCCTGAACCGGATTCCAGTCCGATCTCATCTTTAATCAAGGCTGCGATCGGAGGCTTTCCGACCTCGATCTCGAAATCGCCTGTATCCTCGTCTATAGTGACGTCTACAGGAACTTCCATGCCTTCAAAGTCTTCGGTTTTGTCGTTAATTGCGTTCACGACCGCTCCTACGTCTACAGGTAGAGGGCCGAGCTCTGGTCCTAGCGGAGGGCCGGCAGATGCCTGTCCTCCTTCCACAAGGGTTGATATAGTGGTCTTGTCTCCCATTTCTGATAACCTCGGTTTAGATAATATAGATTAAATAAGGCCTTACTGATTGGCCTTCTTTCTTACTGAGTCGATGTCAACAGTTGTAGGGATAGGAACTGCTGCGTCAAGCAGTTCGATCGTGACTTCTCTGTTTGTATCATCGACTCTGTCGATTTTGGCTTCCTCTCCTTTGAAAGGTCCGGAGATGACTTCTACTTTGTCTCCGACCTCGATTTTAATGTCTTCTTCTTCCTCGTTGAGGTATTTCTCTATCTCTGAAACTTCAACTTCTTCATCTATTACTCCATTAATGTTTCTGACGCTGCTTACCAGCTCTCGGATATCAGCTTCTTTTCCTTCAATGAAGATGTATCCTCTGAGATCCTCTGGATGGAAAACAGCCTTAACATCCAAATTATTGTTCTTAACCTGGCTTCTTGAAGCGTTTATCGCTGTTTTCTCACGTCCACGTGTCGTTCTTGCAGTCATAATCACGTTAAATCACACTTTTCTTATTACAGCATTTTAGGAATCAATGCGCTTGCCAAGTAAAACAGGAATCCGATAGCACCTATCAGCAGCATACCTGCTCCTGTAACCTTGGCACTCATCTCAAACTCTTCTCTATCCGGCTTGTCAGTGATTTTAAGCACTCTCCGATACTCCTTCAGCTTATCTCTTGCCTCATTCTTCAACTCTTTCACGCTGTAATCTAGTTCCATTCTTTAAGCGCACCATTTTTAGCACCAGGATTATAGAAGGAGATAAACCAGGTCTCTAACAGTTTCAGGCAAAAAAGGCCTTTAACAGGCCTTCAGCCTTGGTCTCTCCCCTCCCACCGTTCCTGGTGGTACAGACGGGTATTTACCCTAGTTTACAGTTCACTCAGAAAATTTTTTAAACCCCGAGATCTGGGGAAGGCCTTGTATTTGTTTTTTTAGTTCATCTCTTCTTCAAGGTCTTCAGGAAGATCTATATTTATCTCATCTTTTTCCTGTTTTATGGCTGTTGAGATAACTGCGACTGCGACAGGGCCTGTAGCCTCTTCAAATTTCTCTAAAACTTCTTCTAAAACTTTTTCTCCGGGTTCTTCAAGTTCTTCAACGTTTCCGTCTTCATCAAGCTTCAGGCCTGACGCTTTTTTAGCTTGACGCAGGGCGATAGGTTTGCCCATTGTATTTATTTCTTTCTTAACTGCTATCTCGATCAAGTCTTTGTATTCGTCGCTCAAAACTGTTTTACACCTCTCATACTTCTTATTTGCTTCCTAAGGCCTGGACTACTACTGTGTCGTTGTTCAGTGAGGTCCATCCTTCGCTTGTGGCTATCTGGCCGTAGCCGAAGAGACCGAATATTTCAGCGTTTTCTCCAAGGCCTTTTCTAATGTTGTGGATCTCTTTTTCTGCTGTATCTGCTTCTTCGTAGATTGCGTAACGGGCTGCACAGCTGAATATTATACCTGCTTCTATCTCACTTTTTTCAAGGCCTGTGTTTTCCCTGGCTTTTCTCGCGGCTTTTCTTGCGGCGTTCAGCATACTGTTTTTTTCTCCCATCATTAACTGTACGTCTTCGTTGAGGCTGGGAGGTGGCAGGCATCGGTAGCATCCGTTTTCTTCCACATCTATGGCTACTCTGAGCCGGTGTATGTCTTCTCTGCTGCTTTTCATGCCGAAGGGAGCCATTAAAAGGAATTCCGGGTCTTCTGCTTTTTCTGTTCCAAAGACCTCGGCGTATACTTCTTCCGGTTTCTTACCTGAAAGTTCATGGACTACATCTCCTTCAACATCTGTTACATCGAAGTCGTTTGGCGTTGGCCGGAAGCCGTGAGCTCTCGCAGAGCCTACGCTTTTACCTGTGTCCACTACAGCTGTTACAACTGCATCTTCCTTAACTTCTCCCTCGTAGAAGACAGCAGTGTTCTCGAACTCGTACTGATCCGATGCAAACTCTCCGGTCGAAGAAAAACCAGGTCCAAGGAACGAGTTAACACCTTCCAAGACTTTCTCAGCATTCCCATGCTTGGGATCTGCAAAAGTATTTACAAACACTTCCCGGTGTTCAGCCCACTCAGAAAGCCTTCCCTTCGAGAAAGGGGTTACCTCATCACAGTCCAGATCCTTAAACGCCTCTTGTATTGCAGAATGGCCGGATCCTTCGCTATCCTCCTCAAGACCTTCTCCAATCCCTGTGCCGATGACTATGTCGCCGGAAAGAGTTCCTACAACAACACTGCCTTCAAAAATATCGTCTCCAACGATTTCAGCAGTGCTTGAACATCCGATTATCTCGGTGCTGGAGAAGACTTCGGATACTCCTTTCAGAACTTCTTCAAGATCGAACTCTGTGGAGGCAAACAGGTATACAAGCTTCTCATCTCCTTCAAAGGCCTTGTCGGCCGCTGACTTGCCTGCCTCAAAACCTTTTTCTTTCTGTGAACTGCCGGTTCTAACCTCCACCATTTCGATATACCACCTAGTACAGTTATCTCAAAGCCTGAATAAAAAACATTCACCGATGGAAGAAAGCAGTTAGAAGGAAAAAGTAGGGGGAGAGAAATGCTGAGGCCTTTTTTCTAGATGAACTCAACACCTAGTTCCTGCTCGATCTCGTCCTCGTACTCATCCTGATGTGTGTTGTCAGGTCCGTAGATCTGAGGGCTGTCAACTCCTGTGACAATAATCATTGCCTGTAGACTGGAGTCCATATCATCTCTGACCTGTGCTCCCCAGATAATCTTTGCAGACTCCGACAGCTTGCCGCTTACCGTGTTGACAACTTCCTGAGCTTCGTTCAGGGAAAGGCCTGTACCTCCTGTAACATTGACAAGTGCACCTTTACCGCCTTCGATATCCACGTCAAGCAGCGGGTTGCTTAATGCTTTCTGAACGGCTTCCGTAGCTCTTGAGTCTGTATCGCTTTGACCCATTCCAATCATGGCGACTCCTCCGTCTCCCATAACTGCTCGGATATCCGCGAAGTCGAGGTTGACAAGGCCTGGCTTTGTAACCAGCTCGGTTACGCCTTTGACCGCGTTAACAAGAATCTCGTCCGCGATCTTGAACGCGGTGTTCAACGAGACGTCAGGAACGATTTCAAGTAGTTTGTCGTTCGGAATTACGATTAAAGTGTCTACGACTTCTTCCAGTCTTTCAAGTCCGTACTCTGCGTTCTCCTGTCGGGCCTGTCCTTCCATCTCAAACGGAAGTGTGACGATCCCAACAGTCAAAGCGCCTTGTTTCTTGGCCTGTTCTGCGATTACAGGTGCAGAACCTGTTCCTGTTCCTCCTCCCAGTCCACAGGTGATAAATACCATGTCGCTTCCTTCAACAGAGTTTTTAATCTTCTGCTGGGATTCTTTCGCGGATTCTTCTCCGACTTTTGGATCAGCTCCGGCTCCAAGGCCTCCTGTCAGTTCTTTACCGATCAATACTTTCTCATCGGCGTTGGCGTATAAAAGGTCCTGCGCATCAGTATTCATCGCGATGGTTTCACATCCTTCGATCCCTACTTCGACCAGGCGTGAAATAGTATTGTTTCCGGCTCCACCAGAACCTATAACCTTTATATCAGCCTTTCTCTGCTGTATAAGCTCCTCAAGCTCATCATCTATATCATGATTTTTCTGGGTTGACTGAGGTACTTTACCAGAATCCTGCTGCCTGGCCTGTTGAATTTGATCTTCCATCGCAAAACCACTCCTTTATGTAGTACAAGTAGTCACTAAGCTATATAAAAATGCTGAAAATCCGGGGAACAGCACCCCGTTCCCTTTAGAAAAACCTGTTTCACAGAAGACCCTGTATCTAAGGCCTTACCCCTCCTTCTCTCCGTCAACGATTTCAGCTTCCAATTCCGTGTACTCCTCAATCTCATCCTTGACCTCTTCCAAGGCCTCTTCTGGAAGCTCGTGACTGTGGTCATCGTGTCCATGCACTTTATACAGTTTTACTGTATCGTCTTCGATTTCCATGTCCCCGTGTCCAAGCCGGAACTCGAAAATGTTCTCAGCTATTTCCTCATCATCCTCAACCTTGTCCTCAACCTTAACCCAGTACTCCAGGTCTTTACCTGACAGAGGATGGTTGAAATCAATTCTCACTCTTCCAGATCCTTTGGAAACAACTTTGCCTCTACGGTTACCGATCATAAGCTCCTCGCCAGGCCTTACCTGCACATCCTGCCTCTCAAACTCTTTCTCAGGATAAGTCTCAATATTATCAGAATCACGAGAACCATAAGCCTTTTCAGAAGGAACCTTGATCTCCTTCTCATCACCGACTTCCATGCTTTGAAGCGCTTCCTCAAGGCCTTCTATAACATAGCCTTCGCCTACAAGCACAGGAATGGGGGAATAATCTCTTCCCTCCTGGTAAAGCCCTGCCTCCTTAGCTTTTTCCTCTTCCGTAGTATCAAACACGTTTCCGTCCTGCTTGCCTGTGTACCTGACAAGCACCATCTCACCGTTTTCCATAGTTGATCACACGGAAAAACTTGGTGACAAGTTATAACAAACGACAGGTAGAAACCAGGAAATTAATCCTTCTAGACTTGTTGCTTCAGAGTTAAAAGAATTTTACCAGGTAATAACAGTTTATGGGCTGGGTAGAAAAACTTCCCGAAAAAATCAGGGACTCCCTCGACTCACTTATCGCAGACACAGAGAAACACGACAACGCCTACAACCAGGCAGAAAACCCGTCAGTAGGCCAAATATGGGTGTCAATGGCACTTCTCAACCAGAGAATGGAGAAAATAGAAGACAGGCTGCAAGCACAGAGAAAAGCACTCAAAGAAAAAGGAATAAACCCAGACAAAGGCCTCGACGGCAACCTAGAAAAAAGCCTGAAAAACTACTGAAGAATATCCAAGATATCAAGGCCTTTAGACTCCAGTTCTTTCTCCCAGTCCTCATTCCATTGATTTCTGAAGGCAGCTAAAGGAGAGTCAGATTCTCTCTTATCCGTTACTTCATATATGTAGTTTCTTACTTCCCGGAGTTCATCTAAAAACCTTTTATCGCTCCATTTGTACTCTCCATCAACTTTCTCAACGAGGTCTGTATCGCTCAAAGCCTCCAACTCGGGTTGTAGGCTGGGCTCTCCCATAATCCCGGCAAGTTCATCTACTTTTTCAGCAGGCATTGTGGATCCATTTTCTGTCTCCAAAATACAAAGAGTGCTCAAATACCGTTTAAGGCTGTAAAGATTCTCTCTACTAGTAGTCGAAGGCGGCTGAACGCTTTCAAACATCTACTCCATCACTATCGCAGGCTTACCGGGCTCAGCTCTCGAGGCCTTTTTCTCTG
>JBDGSI010000023.1:0-7655 GCA_042217615.1 Candidatus Nanohalobium sp. | reverse complement strand
GTGGTAGTTGATGAAGACAGCCAACCAAGTCAAATGAACCAGCAAATCTAATTTAATCCAAAGATTTGCTCAATCCCGCATAAAAACTGGTGGACGGTGGACTACTAAATTTATTTCTTTAAAATTTCAACTACTGAACCCACACCGAAAGGTTTATATGTTGTTGCTGAGTAATAACAACATATGAGTGGGGTCTGTCAGGTAGGGTATGAGTCGATTGTGGAGGAAAACCTTGAAGATTTAAGGTCTGAGGTTCCTTTTGGTGAGGTGGAGCTTCAGAGTATTGAGATTTCAACTGGCAGTGTTGCCAAGGTGGCTTAGATGGGATTTGTTGAGAACGAGGTCAAAGGTGAGAGGTCTCTTAATGCTAACCGCGTTGCTGATCGTGATCCTGAGACTGTCCTGGATTCCTACGAGGAGGCAGTTTACACTAACCCTGATTCCTTTGAGGACTATATCTTTGAGTCGCAGGACTACCTCCAGCAAAATACCGGTGTGAACAGTACGTGTACGATAGAGTCCGAAGTCGATACACTTGCCTTTGTACAGTTATCCCGTTTATACCTCGATGAGGGCTCAATGGACCTTGATAAACAAACTGAAGAAAAAGTAGCCAGCAGAGTTCACGAGATCTTATCAAGAGACGATTTCGATGCAAAGAGAGCTGCAGAAGTAGGCTTTGAAATAGACAGGCGGTATTCTGTCGAAGATAAAACATATACGGAATCCTGGACGCCTGAAGCCGATGAAGAAATGATCAAAGCCGGCGAAGACGCGGCTATTATATCTTAGAGAACTTCGCTTCCTTTCTCTACTTCTTCTTCAGGCCTGAGTAGGGCGACTGTTTCGTTGTCTTCTGCGGCCAGCATCATGCATTCGCTTTTTTCGCCACGCAGCTCTGTCGGTTCCAGGTTAACCAGGACTACTACGTTTTTGCCTTCAAGCTCTTCTTTTGTGTAGTGGTTTCTAAGGCCTGCGCATGTCTGAAGCACTGCCTCACCGACATCCACTTTGACCTTGTAGAGTTTGTCGGCGTTTGGGTGTTCTTCGACTTCCTGGATTTCTCCGGTCCTGATGTCCATGTCTGTGAAGTCTTCGAAGCTGACTGTGTCTTCGTTGAAGCTGTGTTCTGCAGTGTCTTCACTTTCTTCTTGGTTTCTTTTTTCTTCGACATCTATTTTTTCGAACAGTTTTTCGCGTTCCCCTAACTCGTGTCTTGGTGGTAGGCCTCCGACTAGAGGGTCTACAAGTTCGTTTACGCCTTCTCCTGTGTGGAGGTCTGTGTCCAGCATTTCTCCTATCTTTTTTGAGGCTTCAGGGGTGAAGGGGTACAGTGTGATTCCGAGGCCTCTTACTATCTGGAGTGCGGTGTTAAGTACTTCTTCTCTTCTTTCTTCGTTGTTCCAGGGTTCTTCTTCTGACAGGTATTTGTCGCCGAGTCTTGCTAGTTCAAGGGCTTTTTCCAGGGCTTTTTTGATTTCGTGGTTTTCGAAGGCCTTGCTGTAGTCTTCTATAATGTTTTCTGCTTCTTCTACTGTTTCTCTGTCTTTTTCCTTGAGTTCTGCGGCCGGTGCCTGGTTGTTGAACCATTGTTCTGCCAGTGCCAGTGTCCTGTTTACGAAGTTGCCGACTGTATCGTTTAGGACGTTGTTGATCTCTGTTTCAAAGTCTTTCCAGGAGAATTTGGTGTCCTGGTCTTTCGGTATTTTACGTGCAAGGTAGAATCTCCAGTAGTCGGCAGGGTACATGTCCAGTGCGTCTTCTGTTGAAAGGCCTGTTCCCCGGCTTTTGGAGAACTGTGTGTCTTCTGCAAGCAGGTACTGCTGTATGAACTCGTAATGCGGCATTTCGTACTGTATTTCCTCTGTTGAGGCGCCTTTTAACATGCTTGGCCAGATAACGGTGTGGAAAATAGTGTTGTCTTTACCCATGGAGTAGTGGACGTCGCTGTCAGTCCAGTACTTCTTCCATTCCTCCTCGTTTCCCTGTTTGGCAAAGTATTCTCTGGTAAATCCTATGTAACCGATCGGAGCGTCAAACCAGACGTATAAAACCTTGTCTTCGTACCTCTCAGCATCTATTTTCTCTACGTCAAGGCCTTCATCCTCTATCCTCTGGTTTACCTGGTCTACGGGAATGTTGAATCCCCAGTCAATGTCTCTGGTGATGCAGCGTGGCTCTGTCTCGTCTATAGCGTTTTCTACTTCTTTGATTATGGAATCCGGTACTGGTTGAGGCTCTGCGTTTTCAATCCATTCTTTAAGCTCTTCTTTGAACTGCGGAAGATCCAGGTAGAGATGGGTGGTCTTTCTGAACTCGATATTGTTTCCGCCGCAGATCTGGCATTCTGGCTCAACTACTTCCTCAGGCTCCACAAGCTTCCCGCATTCATCGCACTGGTCGCCCCGGGCTAAACCGCCGCAGTTAGGACATTCTCCCTCGATGTACCGGTCAGGAAGAAATCTTTTATCATTTACGCAGTAAGGAAGCTTCTGCTTCTTCTCAGAGATATAGCCGTTGACGTAAAGCTCTTCAAACATTTCATGGGTCTGCTCCCGGTTGTAACCTGAGTCAGTATGCCCCCAGAAACTGAAATCCATTTCAAGGCCTTCTAAAACATTCCTGATTTTCTCATCCTGCTCCATAGCAAACTCTTCAACGTCTCTGCCTTGTTCTAAGGCCTCAAGCTCTGAAGGGGTGCCGTGGACATCGCTTCCGCAGATAAAAATGTTTTCAACTCCTTTAACATCCAGGTATCTGTGGAAAATATCTGCCGGCAAAATGCTTCCGACAATATTTCCTAGATGCGGTACTCCGTGAATGTAGGGAAGAGCTGAGGTAACAGTGACTCGTTCTCTATCAACCATTTTTGTAGACCACCTGGAAAGTATAAAGGCCTTGAACTCTTTAAACTAAAACCCTTTTTCTCTGTCTTCATGGTTTGAAAGGTCTTTTTTAACTGAGAGGTTGCTTTCTCCTGTTTATGGGGTTAGAGGGTTTTGTTGAGTCTGTTCTTGGTTTGACGGATGCGGAGAAAATTTTTGCCTATCCTGGTACTTCTGCTGAAGAGTTTTACCTGGAGGTGGAGGAGAGGGAAGGAGTTGAACTTGTTCAAGGAGTGAGGGAGCAGCATCTTCTTCACATGGCGCAGACGCGTTACTAGAGTAGTATGAAGCATGGATGCGGAGAAATTCCTGTAGTGGTTGTTTCTAGGGGTATGGGTGAAGGAATGGTTTCCCAGCCGCTTATATCCGGTTCTATATCTGCTCCTGTACTTCCTGTTGTATGTGAACCTGTTCACGCCCATACCGGTAATTCAGCTAATACTCTTTACCAGACGAATAGAGGAAAACTGGGAGAAAAAATCACTGAAAAGAAAAACTTTGTGGACTACAACCAGATCGGCAAAGAGAAAAAAGGCCTTTCATTCTATCTATGGAAAGCAGATAGCCTTCACAGAAAACAGGGCTAGAGAACAGCCTTCCGCAGCTTTGGAAGACTTGAAATCATGAAATCAGGTTTCTCCAGGTCATCTGCCTCCTTCAAGGCCTCTTCAGATATCTCTCCGGTTAAAACACCGGCAGTCTTCATACCAAGCCGGTTACCCATTTCAATATCTGCAAAACGATCCCCTACAAACAGGGAGTTGCTTGGGAAATACGAGAAATAACCTTTGAAAACCTTTTTAAACTCCTGGCTGGGCTTGCCGATAACTTCTCCTTCCCCAAAAACCTTTAAGGCCTCATTCAAAGCAGCTTGATGCGGTACTGTGCTTGTGCTACGTCTTAAAACCTGGTCGGTGCTGCAGAAGTACATGTCACCGCCCTCATCCAGTATCTTCTTCGCACGTCTTAACTTACTGTAGTTAAACTGGCGGTCAAGACCTACAACAACAGTCTCAGCATCCTTAGAAAAATCAATGTCCTCAGACTCTAACTCGTTGATAAGGCCTTCCTCACCGATCACATACGCCTTACCTATATCCTTCTCGGCAAGAGACTTTGCAGCTACGGTTCCGGAGGTTAAAACTTCTTCAGGAGAGGCCTCAAGCCCTGAGTCAGTTAAACGGGAGGCATACTGCTTCCTTGAAAACACAGAAGTATCTGTATGGAAGAAAACATTTTTCCCTGACTCTCTCAAGCTGTAGATAAGATCCTCAGCTCCTAAAACTGTTGTATCCCAGTTCAGCAAAGTTTTCTCCACATCGAAGAAAAAATTCTTTACATCCTGCAGTTCTTCCTTAGGCCTCATAACCAGTACATGTATGAGGCCTGAAACCTCTTATAAACACCTTTTCAGCACCCACATGTTTTAAACAACTGTAGACTTATTCATTCTGCGTGATTATAGGCAACTACTATATCAACAACTTCCTGATTCTGTTCGTAGCTCTCGGATTTATAGGAGGAGGAGCATACTTTTCAGGAGCTTTCGACAGCTTAACAGGCGGTGCTTCAAGCTTTGAGGAAGTAAACTTTTCTCTATCAGAAAATGATCTAAGGCCTGGTGAAGAAGAAACACTGGCTCTTACATCTCGACAGGGCTCCGTGCAAAACGCTGCGGTATATCTGGACGGCGATAAGATTGGTGAAACAGGGGTTGAAGGCAGGATAACCTTTACAGTACCTGAAAAAGAATCAGTCACGTTAAAAGCAGTGAAATCGGGCCGCAACTTCACTAAATCCTTCAACCTGGACCTTGAATCCGCAAATAGATCGCAAAATCCTGGAGAAGATTCCGGAACCGGAGACAGTAGTGATAGTTCTAATGAAGAAGACGGTTCATCTCAAGATTCAAATGGTTCTTCACCCGGTTCAGAAGGTCCTGACAGTAATGAAAGCGTAGATAACAACGTTACTGAACCAATAGATGAAAATACGGGAGATAATGAGTCAGAGGTTCCGCTACCGCCATCCCTTAGAGATGTTAACTTTACTTTACTCAGTCCTATGCCGGGAGGAACAGTTACCTCCGGGAAAATTACTTTACAGGCCTCTTTACTGACTGCAGGGAAAGGAAGCTATACTATGTTCCTCAATGGTTCAGAAACAGGTTCAGGAAGCTTTGAAGGCCGTACTGTTGTATCATCTGCTGCAGAACTATCTGAAGAAGGCCTTTATGTCTGGAAGGTAACTGCAGAGAGGAATGGGAAAACCTATGAGTCCGGGAAAGCTAACTTTACCTACCGGCCTAGTGTGTCGGAGGGTGTTCCTGGTGGAGGTCAACCTAGGGATGTGGAGCCGGCTAAAATATTCGTCTTCCAGCCTGAAGGAGAGTTTACGGGTTACGAGGTAGAGTTTGACTTCTCGCTTAACAACTCTGAGTTAGAAGGAGAAAACTTTGCTGTATACGTGGATGGAAGCAAACTGTTTGAAGGCGTTCTCACCGATCAAGGAATGAATAGAATAAATGAGAGAAAAGTTATCCAGAACTCAGGATCTCACCAGTGGCATGTAGAAATGACGGACGGAAGCTTTGAATCAGAGGCACGCAGCTTCTCCACTACAGAAAACGCTCCAGAATTCAAAGCAGAACTGGAAGAACCTGTCTCCGGAGCCACGATAAACGATTACCTCGTCAGCTTCAACCTGAGCACAGAATCTCCTTACGACTACAGACTCCTACTGTACACAGACGGCAACCTCAGATACAACAAAAGCCACATACCCTCCCAGAACATCGGAACAATAAAAATAGGTCTTGAAAACGCAGGCCAACACACATGGCATGTAGAACTCAAATCACAGGAATCAAACAACAGGTTTACCTCAGAAACAAGATCCTTTACCACACAGGAAGACGCACCGCTTGCCGATATATTCATCCATGGGCCTTCAGATGATATAACTGTTTTAGAAAGAGATTCACCTCTATTCTTTAATTATGATGTCAGGGCCTTTGGCTCAATGGAACAGAGACTGGTTATCAATGGGAAAGAAAGATACAGTTCGCAGTTATCTAAAGGCCTGAATGAGATAGATACTTCCCTAGATTTGGGTCCAGGTAACTACACCTGGCAGATAGTGGTAGAAGGAGATAAGGGTACTGTAAAATCCAGTGAAAGATATCTTGAAGTGAGGAGTCTGAATTGAAAAAGGCCTTCTTTATCCTGGTATTAAGCATTTTTCTTGTTGGGGAGGTAGGAGCGGCTACGGTAGCTTATGAAGAGGACTTTGAATCTTATTCTACCGGGGATTATCCGCCCGAATGGAAGTTTTATCCGGATATTAAAGAAGGAGAGTCAACGCAATTTCTCTCTGCTAGCGTTTGTACGGGTTCAGGTTGTGTGAAAGGTGATAAAAAGGTATGGTACTCTTCAAGTCAGTCCTCTAAAGTTCTTTACTGTTTTGAGAAGGAGGTTGCTGATAGGCATTGCTATCTACCTATAGATATCCCGAAAGATGTTGATCAGGCAAATGTAAGTTTTGACTACAAAATATCTGCTTTAGGTGATACATCTCATGCAAGGATATGTGTGCACAAAAACTATACGAAAAAATGTGGTGGTGACACTATAGTAGCTGTTGCTTCTCCGAAAAATTTAGGCAACGGTTATAAGACCACAAATGTAGAGGGATGGAGTAGGGTTGAAGACCACAATATTACTGAGTATGCTGGAAAGACGGTATACCTTGATATGAGTATGGATGGAGCAACATTTGATCACAAGTTTCCCTTTATTGGGGTTGTTAGGAGAACGGTTACAGGAAAAGCTAAGATTGACAATGTAAAGGTAGAGTTTAATCATGCGCCGGAAATTGGTCTGTCTATTTCTTCAGGAAATATAGGATTTATTGCGACTTATACTGATGCGGATGGAGATAATGGAAGTATTACTATCTTTAATAAATCTGGTGTTGTAGAGAAATGTACAAATCTGTCTTCCGGTGAAGAATGCCTTTATGACTGGGAGACCTGTGAGAGCCATAACTATACGGTCAAAGCCTCAGATGGGAATTTAACGACTACTACGGGCGGGAAATTGAATACTCTATGCAGGCCAAGCGTAGAAGTTAAGCCTTATGAAGCCTATGGAGTAGGCCTTAAGCCTAATGTAAGTGCTTTACTTACACACCCCAACAAGAACTCTATAGAGTACAGTATTGATGCTGGCTCAGGGAGTATAATGGGGGGAAAAGTCAGCAATAATACTAGGGTAGATACAGTTTATCCCGAGGTTACGGATTGGGGTCGAAGATATTATTGGGGAGCGACAGGCTGGATTGGACGGTATGTAAAGAAGGAAAACGATACATGGTTCGTTACCAGTTATAAGCCAATTATTGAGAACATAACTTTGAAAGACTCACCTTCTACTCATGAGTTGAAGGTAGAGGCTAATATTTCTGACCAGGATGGCGTCAGTGATCTGGATCGGTGTGAGGTAAATGTAAGCGACGGCGAAGGCAATTCTGCTCAGCTCTCAACTACTTTAACTCGGCTCTCTGTGTATGCTCGATGCACAGGCAGTATTGATTATGGGCCTTTTGATGAGCATTTGGATTCTGTTGATTTCAACGTGACTGTTTATGATGATCAAGGTGCTTCAACAAGCAAGGTGATTTCAGAGCAGTTCCCTAATCATATACCTGAGATTAACGATGTTGAGTTTACAAATTATCCGGATAGAAATGCTTTTGATGTCAGCTTTAAGG
>JBDGSI010000022.1:0-4315 GCA_042217615.1 Candidatus Nanohalobium sp. | reverse complement strand
CCGTGAAAGAATACTGTTCCAGAAGTTCTTCAACCGATTCTTCCTTTGATTCCTGTGCGAAGAGAACTCTGAGCTTTTCCAGATCGGCGTCGATCCCTTTCTCATCCGCAACTTCTCTTCTGATATCGTTCGCCCACTTGAAATCATCTCTATCCGAGTCGATCAGGACTCCGTCACAGTCAAAGATAATAGCGTCGTAGACAGGCTTCTCATCCATGTTTTAACCCTTCTGGACCATTTAATGCTGAAAAATTTTTATAGGTAAAGAAAAAAGGAGGTAATGGTTTAGCTTCTTTGAGGAAGCTGTTTACTGAGTCGTGTTCGCCGTGGATTCATTTCCGGTTGGTTCCTGTGTTGGAGGCTGCTGAGGCTGTGTCTGCTGCTGTTGACTCATCTGCTGTCTCAACTGTTCAAACGTTGTTCCCTGTATAAACAGCATCTCTCCATCAGGACTGACATGCAGCTGCATTGAACGGGAGATAGACTGATTCCCGAACTGAACCTCTCTAGTCGCGTTAACCTCATAGACTCCGTGACTCAACTGTACCGAAGTCACGTTTAACTGAGCTCCTGGCAGGCCTTCAATCTGTGACGCTACCTGAGCTTCACCGGCCTTGAAACCGGAGTCTGATAGGAACAGTCCTAGGGCGAGGCCTGCAGCTACTCCTATAAGGATTCCTCCGATAACAAGTGATTCTCGGCTGAATCCTCCTAAAAAGCCTCCAGATGTTTCTTCCTCAATTTCTCTTACTACTGCATCTTCTGAAGTGTCCTTTTCTTCTGTTTCCTGGGTTTCTTCTTCCGTATCTTCTGTTTCTTCGGTTTCTTCCTCGTCTTTATGCTTCTGGCTCTTGTGGATGTTAAGTCCTCTTTCCGTGTCAAACTCTTCTCCACATATGTCGCACTCTGGCATGTTAAAACATACAGGTTAGAATCCTTTTAAAACTAAATTTTGGTGTCGTAGTATTCTCATTATAGAATGTTGAAAGCCTTAAAACAGGAGAGGAGGATCGTTGTTTTTACAGAACCTGTTTGACTTTGTTGACTGCATCTTTGATTTCCACTTTGATCAGTCCCATGTTGACATCTTGATCGGTTAGGACTGCTACGATTCCCTGGCCTCCTGCACCTGTTGCGATAAGTTTTCCGTCTTCGCTTTCCACAGTGACCTCGGCAACGTCCCCCATACGCAGGGATTCTGAAGCAGTCTCTCCTGAACCTACGATGGATGCCGTCATCGCACCAACCTGGTCATCATCAATGTCGCCTTCCAGGTTTGAGGCAATCAGTAAGCCATCCCGTCTTACAACTGCAGCGCCTTGAACACTGGAAAGAGATTCAAGATCTTCAAGAGGCTCCATCAACTTCTCAGTCTTACTTGAACTACTTCCCTCATTACCGGAGGCTTTTTTCTCTTCATCGGAACTTTCAGTTCCTTCTGAACTCTCAGAACCGGAGGAGCTGTCGATCCTCTTCTCAAGAAAACTGTTAACCGTCTTCCTATCTTTTCCCTGTTTCTCAAGCTTCTTCATTTTTTCAAGGTCAAAATCATTTTCTCTAACAGCCTCCTTCACTTCATCAACAGTCCCCTCAAGAACCTCTTCAAGATCTGTGTCCGCCATACAAAAAATAGGTTTACTATGCCCGGGTTTAAAACCACCGATTTATTCCATTTCCAAGACCCAAAAACCAGATCACAGAGTTACCGAAAAGTTACCTGTCATGTAGGAGAGGGTTAAAAGAATCAAAACCTAAAATCCAGGCTATGAAAGTCCTAATCATAATAGGTACAGCAAGAAAAGGTAGAAAATCAGTTTACGCCGCTGAAAAAGCATTAAAGGCCTTCAAAAGCAGATCACATGATGCAGAAATCTTTGATATTAAAGAGGAAGAGTTTCCAAGATACCTGGGAAATAGAACCTATGTTAACGATGAGGAGCCTGTACCAGACGGTGCAAAAAAGCTTTCGGACAGGGTTGAGGCCTCAGATCTTATCGTGTTAGCTACGCCCGAGTATAACCATTCTTTTCCCGGCGCCTTGAAGACCGCGATGGATCATCTTTACCCGGAGTACGATGACAAGGTCTTCGGATTTATAACTGTTTCAGCAGGAGGTTTCGGCGGGGTAAGATGTCTAGGCCATTTACATGACTACGTTAATGCTTTAGGAGGATTTGCAGGGCCGGAGCTGACCGTATCTGATATCGGTTCAAAGTTCAATGAGGAAGGAGAACTGATCGATGAATCAGAGAATGAGAGATTTTACCGGTTTGTAGAGGACTGTGAAAAGTTCAGGGAAAAAATGAGGGAAGGCCTGTAAAGAAGTCCTTTTTTACACTTCCAGACATATAGGCAAAGTTACCGGTGGAGCAAGAGCTTCTTGACTTACATTCCCAGGTCTCAAAGGTTAAAGACCTGCATCCGAGAGAATTCAGATCAGTTACACAGAACTTCTACGTTCTGAAAGCTGCTCTAAGATACTACTCAGAGAACCAAGGCCTTTCCATAACCTCCTCCAGGATTAAAGAAGACTTTCCACTGAATGCAGCGGCAGCAGGATCCTGCCTCAAAGTAATGGATTTTCTTGAAGTTGTAGAGACCAGAAACAACGGTAAAAGAAGAGTAATGCCTGATAAAGTAGATTTAAACAGGCTGGAAAAAATTGGAGATCTGTTAAGAGAAAACCAGGAGATAAGAAGCTTCAAACCCGGCAAAAAGGTGTAAAAATGGAAAAACTGAAAGAATTCCTCGGCAAGTACCTGCCAATGGAAAAAGATGTAGAGACAGACTGGGAAACCGCAGATCAAACATTCAAAGACCTGGAAAAAAACAACCTGGAATCCGCACAGGAATCAGCAGAAGAAATGAAAGAAAAGACAGAGAAACTTATAGAAAACATGAGAGAAGGCCTTGAAGCCTTCAAAGACTACAACGACTCACAGGACTTAAAAGTAGTAGAAGACGTGGCACAAAACTTCTACCGCTCAAGAAAAAGGATGATAAACAACTTTGAAACAGGAGAAGATATCGAAGAACACAGCGAAAACCTTCAAGAATTCATAACAGAGTTTAACGATGTCTCCAGAAAGGAAGGCGAAGTAATGAAACATATAAGAAAAGAATCTCCACAGCTCTCCGAAAACCTGGAAAAACTTATAAAACACCAGGACAACATTCAAAACTTTATAGAAACACGTTACACAACAGTCAAAAACCTGGAAGCTATCAAAAATCTTCAAAAAGAGATTAAAGACGCCAAGGAAAGCTTAGAAGAAGCAAAAGAAAGTTTAAGAGAGGAAGGCCTTCAAGACCTCGAGGAACAGAAACAAGAAGTCAAAAAAGAACTGGAAAACCTTGAGGAATCAACCAGGATGAACAAGAAAGAAGCTCTTCAAAGGCAAAAAGAAGAGCTAATACAGGAAAAGAACTCCAAGAAGCAGAAACTTAAAGAAAAAGTCTCAAAGCTGAATCGAGGCCTTAAAAAACTGATTTACCAGGTTGAAAACGGAGAACTGGAGGTAGAAAGCAGTAAAGAGAAGCTTGAAGCATTGAAAAACAAAAAAATAGGAGAACTTGAAAGCGTAGAAGAGGAAGTGAAAGAGGCCTCAGAGATCTTGGAAGAAGAAAACATTCTGGAAGAAAAACAGATGAAAAAGTTCAGAGATGCTTCAGAAAGCATTAAAGACTTTAAAGATCAGAAAGATGAGATAAAAGACCTTGAGAAAGAGATAAAAGATTTAGAGAAGAAGCTAGAGGATTTCCAGGTTGAGGAAGATAAAAAAGAATTGCTTAAGAATAAAGAAGAGATTGAAGAAAAGATAAACCAAAAAGAAGAAGATATAGATCATTTAGAGCAGAGGATCGAGGAGAAAAAGAAGGCGGAGAAACAGAAGAAGAGAGAGCTTGAAAACCTTATAAACTCAGCAACGCACCATAAGGTAACGATAAAATGAGTTTGAAACAGAAAACAGTTGAAACAGTTAAAGAAAGGCCTCAGAAAGCTTTTCTGGCAGCTTTACTTCTCCTAGTCTGGCTCTTAGTTCCTCCTATGGCCCAGTATTTTTACGACTACTCTGCTATAAAAAGTTCATTTGCGATTACAGTGACTTACTTTGTTTTCTGGAAAGGATATGAATTAGCTGGAAAATACTTGGATTTAGGGAGTAAAGCAGAGTGAAAGCATTCTGCCCTTTTTTTACAGGAGACCACGTATAGATTCTCAAGAAGTTCTCTTTTAACTCTCGCAGAAGAAAAACAAACTATGGTACTCGAAATTATAGCTCTGGGCGGGGCGGTTGTTCTCGGCGCAGCGACT
>JBDGSI010000021.1:0-5242 GCA_042217615.1 Candidatus Nanohalobium sp. | reverse complement strand
AGATTTTCCGCGACTCGGAGGACTACGACTTGAAGGAGAACATGCTGGAGATGTTTGTGGAGTCTAACTGAAATTTTTTCTTTATAAGTTGGTTTAGGTAATTTCTGTATAGGTCATGGGGGATACTGCTTTTTTCGATACAGAGGATTTTCTGAATTTACTGCTTGGATCTGCAGTTATAGGAACAGCTTTCACTGCTTTTAGGCAGACTTTCAGTTTTAAGGCCTTGTCTTTTTACGTGGTTGTAGGTTTGGTTGTTTTACTTCTTCGTGAGGCAGGTCAAAGAGCTGTTGCTCATTGGATGGATGCTTATGTGGATTTAAAGGTTTCTAGTGAGGGTGTACTTGTTACTTTGCTTGCTGCAGGTATTTCTGTGGTCGGGGAGATGAATTTGCTGCTTTTGTTCCCTGTATTCAACGGTTTTTCTGTTGAGAGTCATGAGCACTGGGGCAAGTCGATTGATGCTATGTGGATGAAACGTCAGTACTGGATTGTTTCTGGAGGAATTGTAATGTTATTCCTTGGGTGGTTTGCTGCGTTTGCAGCAGATTTTAACGGTGTTGCAGAAGCTATTTCTCTTTTCACGTTTTTCCAGATGCTTCCTTTTGATTATAAGGACTTGCCTACCGGCACATTAGATGGAGCATTTATTCTGCGTTGGAGCGGAGTTTCCTGGCTCTTATTTACTGGTTTTTCGATTATAACTATTGTTTTATCTTCTTAAGTTGGTAGAGGCCTGAAAGTATTTTTATTCAACAAGTTCAGTATGGTTAAGTATGCCGAAGATTAGCGTGGGCAGAGATGAGGAGACTCAGGAGGAGTACGGATTGAAGGGTACGGGAGAGATCGGGAAACACCTGGTAGGTGAGAACGAGGAAGCTCACGCCGCTAACACTATCCATTTCGACCTGGCTACGCCTCACGTCATGGGGGTATTCGGTAAGAGAGGTACGGGAAAAAGCTATTCTCTAGGAACTATTGCAGAGGAGATACATGATTCCAATATATCTGAAAACCTTTCTACAGTGATTGTGGATCCTATGGGGATTTACTGGTCGATGACAAGGCCTAATGACAGGGCTTCAGGCCTTTTAGAGGACTGGGGTCAGAAGCCGAAGGGATACGATATCAATGTTTTCATTCCTGAGGGAAAGGTTAGAAGCTTTGAAGAGCGTGATATGCCGTATGATAAAACTTTTACACTGAATGCTGCCGAGTTAACAGCTACTGAGTGGAGCATGGCATTTAACATTGAGCTTAACTCTAAGATAGGGATTTTGTTAGAGAGAGTGGTAGCCAAGCTTGATGAAAAGTTTGGAGACGACTACAACCTAGATTACATGATTAAAGCTCTCGACAAGTTTGATTTTAAAGAAGATACGAAAAGGGCTTTGGAGAACAGGTTCAGAAACGCCAAGGACTGGGGTATCTTCGGCGAAGAATCTACTTTAGATGAGTTCACTGAGAGAGGAGAGATTTCCATAATCGACATGTCTGTATTCGGGGAGCTAAGCTCAGGCTGGTCTGTAAGAAGCCTGGTGGTAGGCCTTCTAGCTAAGAGGATACTGCGTCGGAGAATGGCTGCAAGAAGGATGGAAGAGCTTGATGAAATGGAAGGAATTTCAGAGAATGAGATGCCTATTGTATGGATGCTGATCGATGAGGCGCACCAGTTCCTTCCTAATAATGGTAAGACTCCGGCTACAAGGCCTTTACTCCGCTGGGTTAAGATTGGAAGAGAGCCGGGCGTTTCGCTGGCACTGTGTACTCAGCAACCTGCTAAGCTGAACAGTAATGCCTTATCGCAGTGTGATGTTATTCTTTCACATCGTTTGACTGCGAAGCAGGATATTGAGGCCTTGGGAGAGATTATGCAGAGCTATATGAGGCATGATATCGGCCATTATATTGATGCGTTACCTGACAGACCTGGTACAGGGGTTATACTTGATGATAACTCTGAGAGGATTTTCCCTGTGCAGATGAGGCCTCGGCGTTCGTGGCATGCCGGAGGTACGCCAGATGCTTTCGATGAGTGAATAAAGAGGTGTTATGGTGTTGTTTAAGAGTTATATCAGTGAGGAGGTTCTTAGAGGGGCTTGGGAGATTATTGTGGCTCCGGTTTATCATACAGGGATGATTCCTACTCTTATGCCGATTGTTCTTGGCGGCGTGGTTCTGGAGCTTTACTTTGGGAAGTACAGTGAGGAAAGTCTTGGATGGAATTCCTCAGTCTCTAACTCGATTATATGGGTTTCAACCGGTTTGACCCTTCTGTTAACCGCCGATCTTGGTGCTTTGTCTGAAAAAGCTGTTTCCTATTTTCTGATATGTTTAGGCGGTTTTGTAGGGTACATGAATTTTTTCCATAAGTGGAGTGCTACTGTAGCGTTTATTGCTTCTTCTTCCGGGGTTGTTTACTCTGTTGCGTATGTCTCCGTCGTTATGATTAAATCAGGTATGGAGGTTAATGAAACTTCTCTGCAGTCTGCTGCTATTTCGCTGGCGGCTATAGGCCTGTTTTTCCAGGCGATAAAGTTTATCGAGCCTTCGGTACGAGAACCTTTGGAGATTCAAGGCTAAGGTTCACGGAATCCTTACTGGTTTATGAATTTTCAAGCCTAAACGGTTTAATGTGGGACATCTTCTGAAGACTGACGAAATAGAATCAAGGGCTTACCAGGAAGTTATCGCTGCCTCGGCTTCAAATAAAGATACTTTAGTGGTTCTGCCGACAGGCCTTGGAAAAACAGTTATAGCTGCAATGGTTGCCTCTCAGAAGCTTGAACCAGGAAAAGTTCTTTTTCTCGCACCTACAAAGCCTTTAGTGGAGCAACATGTGGAGGAGTTTGACACATTTCTTTCTCTGGACAGAGAAGATATGCAGGTTATGACAGGTGATACAAGGCCTGATAAAAGATACGATTTGTGGAGGGAGAAGAAATGTTTCTTCGGAACTCCCCAGGTTGTTGAGAATGACTTGATCGCTGGGGAAGTGCCTGTAGACGAGTTCTCACTTGTGATTTTTGACGAGGCTCATCGGGCTACAGGCAAGTACAGCTATGTCTTCATCAGCGAAAAGTTTTCATGCCAGCGTCTAGGCCTTACCGCATCTCCTGGCGGGTCAAAAGAGGATATACTTGAAGTTTCAGAAAACCTGGGTCTGGACAATTTCGAGGTAAGGACTGAGGATGACCCGGATGTAGAACCGTATATACAGGATAAACAGGTTGACTGGAAATATGTCTCCCTTGACAACCGTTTCCAAGCAGCTAAAAAAAACCTGGAAGACGCTAAGAGAGAGCAGTTGAAGGAATTAAAGAAGAAAGATCAGATAAGCTCTGTAGGAAACGTTAAGAAAACAGATTTACTGGAGCTACGTGGGGAAATAGGTTCCAAGCTTTCAAGCAGCGATGACCCTGAACTTTACTCCGCCATAAGCTACGTGGCTACAGCGTTGAAGATTTCACAGGCCTTAGAGCTTCTGGAAACGCAGGGAGTTACCCAGGCCTATGATTACATGAAAGGCCTTGATTCTGATGATTCTAAGGCTGCTTCACGGGCTTTAAATGAGGAAGGCTTCGTGAAGGCGCGTGGGATGCTTGAGCATTTGAAGAAGAAAGGTGTGGAGCACCCTAAACTGGATAAACTGGTTGAAATGCTTAACAGTAAAGATGAAAATGAGAAAGCGATTGTCTTCACCGAGTACCGGTCTTCATGTGACTTGATAGCTGAAGAGTTGAATGATTCAGGTTTTAATGCTGTCAAGTTTGTAGGGCAGAGAGGGGATGACGGTATGACGCAGAATAAGCAGGCTGAAGTTCTCGAGGCCTTTGATAAGGACAAGTACGATGTCCTGGTTTCCACAAGTATCGGTGAAGAAGGCCTTGATATTCCGGCTGTGGATTACGTGTATTTTTACGAGCCTGTTCCGTCCGGTATCCGTGATATTCAGAGAGCTGGGAGGACCGGCCGCCAGGAGGAAGGTAATGTGGTGGTTCTGATAGCGGAGGATACCCGGGATGAAGGCTACTACTGGAGTGCACACCATAAAAAGAAGAAGATGAAAAAAGTGTTGAATGAGCTTAAGGACGAGGTACAGCAAATGGAAGAAACTGAAGAACAGAAATCACTGAACGGTTTCTCTGAATCAGAGGAGAAAGAAGAAAAGGGGGAAGGCCTTAAAATTTACGCGGATGACAGGGAGAACGCTGTGGCGAAAGAGCTTTCCAGGAGTAATGTCGAGGTGAAGAAGAAAAGGCTGGATGTAGCGGATTTCCTGGTTTCCGAGAGATCTGCAGTTGAGAGAAAGGAGGCCTCAGACTTTGTTGACTCTGTGATGGATTCACGGCTGTTCGAACAGTTACAGAATCTTCACCAGTTTGAAAACCCTGTACTGGTTATCGAAGGAGAAGACCTTTACTCACATAGAGATATACATCCTAATGCAGTTAGAGGAGCCCTTGCATCCGTCGCCCTTGACCACGGCGTAGCTATTCTATGGAGTGAAGGTGTTAAAGATACATCAGAAATGTTGAAGGCCTTGGCAAAACGTGAACAGGAGAAGAACAGTGAAGAAGTAGCTATCCGGGGAGAGAAAGCTCCTAAAACCGAAGCAGAGCTTCAGGAATACGTGGTGGCCGGGCTTCCTAGTGTAAACACGAAGATCGCACGTAGGCTTCTGGAGGAGTTTGGGTCTATCAAAAAGGTTTTCACTGCCTCTGAGAAAAGCCTTAGACAGGTGGAAGGTATAGGCGAGAAAAAAGCAGAAAACATTAGACAGCTTATAGAAAAAGAGTATGAGTAGAAAGGCCTTAATAGCAGGCGTTGATCCTGGAAGCACTTCTGCAGTAGCTGCTGTAACTCTTGAAGGCGAAATAGTTCTCCTGGAAAGCGGTAAAAACTTTCCGCCAAACCAGATTATCAGGAGACTTGTTAAAACCGGTAAACCTGTAGTGTTGGCAGGGGATAAAAGCAAGACACCTTCTGCAGTAAAAGAAATTGCTTCATCTCTCGGCGCTAAAGTATTCAAACCGGAGAAAGACCTGAAAACCGGTAGAAAAAAGGAACTGGGAAAAGGATCGAACTCGCATGAAGTAGATGCCTCAGCCGCAGCATATCATGCACAGAGAAAACTTGAAAGAGAAATAACCAAGATAAAAAATATTTCAGAACGTGAAAACGTTGCAGAAGCAAAAGTAGCTGGAAAATACTTCTCCGACAAAGCCTTAAACTTTGAAAC
>JBDGSI010000020.1:0-12109 GCA_042217615.1 Candidatus Nanohalobium sp. | reverse complement strand
GGCGGAGGAGCCGCAGCGTTCCCAACACCTACAGAAGATGAAATAATTCCAACATCAGAGGCAGGAGCGAACAGAACTGTTGAAATCGGCGAGGAAATTCTCTTTAACGGTTCTAGCTCAAGCAATGCAGTTAACTTCAGCTGGAGCTTTGGAGACGGAGAAACGAGTGAAGGAGAAGTCGTAACCCACAGCTACAGCGAAGCAGGAGAATACACTGTAAACCTGACAGTGACTAGCGAAACAGGCAACATAGACTCCGATCAGGCCTATGTAACAGTAGAACAGCCCGAGGAAGACGAGGAAAACCCTGTAGACGGGACAGAAGAGGCTCAAGAAGAAAGTACTCAAGAGCCAGAAGAAAATCAAGGCCTTACAGGACAGTTCACGGCTTCCGGCACCAATATAGCAGTAGCAGGTATCATCTTGGCGCTCTTGACACTTGCCTACATGGAGTACACCGGGAAAACCCGGGTAACTTCAAAAACCAGAGAAATCATCTCCCAGATCCTGGAGATAAGGTAAACTCGTCAAAAAAACACGAGAAGCTAAAAGAGAAAAATACGCACAAAAAACGTGTAACTGCTTTACAGTGAAAACAATGAATTTTAATGACAGTAAACGGTTGAGGAAAGGCCTTACGGTTTTAGTGCTTTTTGTGGCGTTAACAGGTTTTGCAGCTGCCGAAAACAAAAAAATTAGTACGGGAGAAAAATTTAATTTTGAGGAAGGCGATACGTTGATTCTTGATCCGCCTGTAGAGATCACTTACGAAGGAATTCCAGTTACGGTGAAGAAGGTGGATGTGAACAGGCTTTTCAAGTCCAGCGGCGACGTAAAAGTTTCTATGACAGTTCATGCGTCTACTCCTTTTGGTAAAGGTGAAAAAAATGGAGAGATCAAGGCCGGTAACAGGTATACTTACGATGATTTTGCTTTCTACTTCTGTTCTGCTAGAGCGCATTACTCAAATGAAGAGGTCTACAACGGAACAGCGGTTATGAAGGAAGGCGATCACCCGCCTATGGACGAAGTGTGTGATTCTGTAGGCGTAGAGGAGATTAAGAACTCTGTTCCTGAAATCCAGATTATCTCTCCAGAAGACAAGCTCTATTCGAGGAGATCGTTCACGCCAGAGGTTTCAGCGGATGCAGATGTAGATCTTGACTGGAGTTATTCTCTCAATAATGGCGAATTCCAGAACTACAACCCTAACAGTACAGAGATTCAGGCAGAACAGGGAAAAAACACTCTTACAATCAAGGCCGACGACGGATACGGTAACAGCGATACCGGGACTGTGGAGTTCAGTGTTGACAGCGAAACGCCTCAGATCAGCCTTGAAGCACCCTCCGAAGGCTATCGAAACAAGAACTGGATCAGTGTAAAAGCAAAGGTGAATGATCCTCACCTGGAGAAGATTACTGTAAATCTTGACGGAGATCAGAAAGAAATCAGTTCTGGAGAGAAAGTCAACTTTACAGGGCTTGAAGATGGAGAGAAGACACTTGAAGTGAAAGCCGAGGACTCTGCTGGAAACTCGAAGACCGTTACAAGAACATACACGATTGATACCGATAAACCGGATTTCAAACTATTTAAACCGGAAAACAGGCTTTACAGCCATAAAGATCTCTCCATAGAAGTTACAACAAGTGAAAAAATAGAATGGAGATATATCCTGAACGGAAACAGTCAGAGCTTCAGCCCTAACACAACAATAACCGCGAAAGAAGGAAAGAACCATTTAGAAGTAAGGGCGGAAGATAAGGCCGGAAACACTGTTAAAAGAACCAGAAACTTCCGGGTCGATACAACACCACCAACAATAAACTACAACGACAAGACAACTGAAAAAGGCAAGATAACTTCATCAAGTATTACTCTAAACATTTCAGCAACAGATAATAACCTGAAAACAGTTAAAGCCAGTCTCAACGGAGAAGAGACCGATCTTAAAAAGACGGATTCAGGCAACTACCTGAAAACGTTTGAAAACCTGAGAGAGGGAGAACACGTTCTCAAGGCCTGGGCAGTAGATAAAGCAGGTAACAGGGCAGAACTAGAACAGAGAAAATACCTTATCGACACCGAAAAACCAGATATTAAAGTCAAAGAACCTGTAAAAAAGACTTACAGCACCAACTCGATAACACTGGACGTCTCAGCAAATGAAAACGTAGCATGGGAGTACAGCCTAAACGGAAATAAGAAAAGCTTCGAGCCAGGGAAAAGAATCAAAGGCCTTGAAAACGGAGACTACACCCTAGAGATCTACGCGACCGACGACCACGGTAACACCGCTTCAAAAACAGTTTCCTTCAAAATTAACAGGGTAAAGCCTTCTTTCAATATAGTAAGTCCCGAAAACAAAATTTACAATACAGAAAGCATTCAACTGGAGACAAAGAGCGATTCAAACATTGTAGAATGGAGATACAATCTTGGAAACGGAAACAAGTCCTTCAGCTCACCTGAAAAGCTTGAAGGCCTTCAGGACGGAAGACATGAGGTAAAGGTGTGGGGTAAAGCTGGTAACGGCCTCTGGAACTTGAATTCAAGACGTTTTACAGTGGATACCGAGAAGCCAAATATAGAGATTTCGGATAACTCTACTTCCACAGGTAAAACCAGTCAAGACTTTATCTACATCCACTTCTCAGCCGAGGATCCGAACCTGGAAAACAGTTATGTCGCTCTAGAAGATGAAATTATAAGAGGCGGAGAAGCCAACTTTACCGGCCTTGAACCAGGAAACTACACAGTAAAAGTTGAAGCCGTTGACAAAGCCAATAATGCAGAGTTGAGAAAATTAGATTACCGTATTCTACCTGAAGAACCTGTTAAGGAGCCGAAGATAGAGATTGTAAGGCCTCAAAACAGATTGTACAGCAAAAAGAGTGTCGAACTGGAAGTAATCAGTAATAAAGATCTTGATTGGAGCTACAATCTGAACAATAAAGGTGAAACATCTTTCCGGCCTAACACGTCGATCAAAGCCGATGAGGGAGAAAACACTGTTAGAGTAACGGGGAAAAGTGAGGAGACAACTGTGGAAGCGACCAGAAAGTTTGAGGTAGACACTATCTCTCCAGAAATAAGCTTTGAACCTTCTTCGACAGAACAAGGAAGAATATCAGAAGAGGAGATAGTCGTGAACTTCAGCATTGATGACGCAAATCCAGAGAAGGTAGAAGCTAAACTAAATGGAGAAAGCCTTGAAGTCGACAAAGAAAACGAAAACTATTATTTCAAGAAAGTTGAAGGCCTCGAAACCGGTTCTAATACACTAGAGATACATGCTGTCGACAAAGCAGGTAACAGGGAAGTAGTTAGGAGAGAATATATTTTAGATGATAAAGCGCCGGAGATAACTGTTTTCAGCCCTGAAGATAAGATTTACAGTTCTGGAAGCGTTGAGTTAAAGGTTTCTGCCGATGAGGAAGTGGAAAACTGGAGATATGAAATAGATGGTGCGGTGAAGAGTTTCCGGCCGAACACAACTGTTTCAGGCCTTGGGACGGGTGAACATGAGATTAAAGTCTACGCCGATGATTTAAACGGCAATACCGGCACAGAGGCGATCAGCTTTAGAGTTGAAGAAGACGAGGAGGAAGAAAAAGACGAGAGCCCTCCTTCCTTAAGCATACTGTCGCCCTCCAACAGGTTTTACAGCAGTTCTCAAATAGAGCTGGATGTTAGCTCCTCAAGCAGTATACAGAGCTGGAAGTACAGCTTGGATGGAGAGGGTAACTCTAGTTTCAGTCCTGGAGCAAATATTTCAGGCCTCGGAAACGGCGAACACACGTTAAAGGTCTGGGCGCAGGCCGAGAACGGGCTCTGGAGTTCAAAGACCCAGGAATTCAAGGTTGATACCAAGGAACCGGTCGTAGAGTTTGACGAAACTTCGACGCCGACCGGAACCATAGAACAGTCCTGGATCTTTGTAAACGTGTCTGCAGAGGACGAGAACCTTAAAGCGGTAGAAACCTACTCTGCTGATCAGCAGAAAGGTGCAGAAGCTAACTTCACAGGCCTTGGAGAAGGAAATCACCTTATCTCTGTAGAGGCCGTGGACAAAGCGGGAAATGTGAGATCTATCACTCGAAGCTACGAGGTCAAGTTGCCAGAAGGCAAAGAGCCGGGAAACGAGAACTCTGACGGAAATAACAGCGAGGAAGAAGACTCAAAGTTCGAGCTTCTGAAACCTGAGAATAAAACTTACAATTCATCAGTTCCTATAGAAGCTGTTAGAGAGAACATCTCCCAGGTTCTTTACAGCGTAAACGGCGGCGTAAACAGGAGCTTGACACAAGGTTCAACCATCAACTCGACAGGCAGTAACACCCTTACAGTCTGGTATCACACTGGTAACTGGAGAAAGAAAACTGTAAACTTCCAAATCAGGCCTGAGGAAAATAACAACCAAGACGATAAAGAGCAGAAAGATAACAAAAATTCAGGCCAGGAGGAAAAAGAAGAAGAGAGCAGCGGATCCAGCAACTTTGGTGGCGGCGGATTCCCTATCCAGGAAACCGACGAACAAGATGACAAAAATAACTCAAAGAAAGAAAAACCGAATGAAGAGAACTCAGAGGAGAAAGAAGAAAACTCTGCTCCAGAAGCACGTTTCAACATAATCTATCCTTCAAACGGAGGACTTGATAACGGAGTAAAGTTTGACGCCTCTTACTCTACAGATGACAGCGGGATAGAAGAGTACCGGTGGAGTTTTGGAGCAAAAGGCCAGGAAGTGGAGGAAAGCTTCCAGGAACCAAGAAAAGTTACTTTAACAGTTGTAGATGATAGAAACGCTACGGACAGCGTTACGAAGCAGATCAGAGAGAAAAATGAGCAGCAAAGCTTCAGTATAAAGGCCTTGAAAGATGAGGAAGAAGAGAACAAGAGGCAGGGTCTTGGAAACAGGTTAACAGGGAGTTTTGCCGAGGTAAAACCTGTTTTAGGCCTTGAGCAGGTTGTCTTTGGTTTAGGAGTGGCTTTGCTGATGGCTGTGGTTTTCATGGGGAAGAGTTCGAGGATTGATTTTCCGTAGGCCTGGGATTAAATAGTAAGCACTGTTATTCCTTGGGTTATGTGGAAGGCCTTTGCTGTCCTGACGTTTTGCTTACTGGTTCTGGGAGGCGGCCTTCTGTACAGTTTTGATTTGTTTGAAGGTATTGGTGCTTCTTATACTCAGGAGGATTTCCGGTTGGAAGGTTTTCAGAGAGCTAGATTGAGTGAGAGCTGTGAGATTGTTTCTCTACGGACAGGTTGCTGTCCTTACCAGGTTGCTATTAACGGCGGTATGGAGGAAGAGTACCGAAATGCTGTCCAGGAAAAGCTTGAAGCGTTGAGGAAAAGTAATTCGGGGGCTACATGTGACTGTAAAGTTGAAGAGAAAAGGCCTGTTCTCAGAGATGGACTGTGTAAGGCGGTGGCTGTCAACGGTTCTTGAATGAGGTGAGAGACAGTTTTTCAGTCCCAGATACTGTATTTTGTAAGGCCTATATCCGTCCGTGACTGGTCGCTGCCCATGATAAGGAGTTCGAGGTAGATCGGGGTGACTCTTGCAGTTGACACTGTTGACTCTTTTAATACTGTTTTCTGGCTTTCAGAGGTTTGCAGGTACTGTATACGGGCCAGGTTTATACCGTTTCTTTTAAGTAAAAGTATATCTCTGCCTTCTCCCTCGCCAACTCTTTCAACTGTCATCTTAAGTTTTTTCCGGAGAATTCTGTGGAATAGAGATGGGTAGACAGTCATACTGAGTTTTTTCTCTTCTCTCTCCTGGACCTCCCATCCTTTCTGCTCCAGTTCTTCTACCACACCGTCTTCTTCAAGGTTAATTTTATTCTCTGTTTCTTCCTCTAAATCAGTTTCTGATTCCTCTCTGTAGTGGAAGATAGGCATCTCCCATAAAGCAATAAGCACCACACATAGGAGACCGCTGAAAAGAACTACAGGCGGAGAATAGGCCATTAAAAGCAGGAAGTCGATTAAATGTCCTGTAGCAATCAGTGTAAGGCCTCCAACTATTATTGTAAGCGTTGAAATGTATAGGATTGTTTTTCTCTCGGCTTCTTTCCTGTATCTCTCGAATCTTCCGGCTTTCAAAGAGGCCATACTGAAGTATTTAGGTTCGGCGTATTGTAAAGGTTTTTCTCAGAAAAGGCCTTCTTACAGATCTTCAGCGAATATTTCATCTTCTATCTGGTTCATGGCTTCCTGATGTTTGGTGATCCTTTTCTTGGCTGCTCTCTTGGTGATGTCGAAGTGGAAGTTCTCCAGTCTTTCCGTGTACTGTTCCATAAGCTGATTCCAGAAGTAGTCTATGCTTTGTTCAAGTGTTCTCTCCTTGTCGGCCGAGTAATGAATCATTCTCCAGAGATTGTTTACTCCAAAGTTTGACAGAGCATCACAGTCCTGTACGACTTTTCCCTCCACGGTTTCAGGGCTGCTGTGATGGTTTTCAATAATTTTCTCAACTTTCTCTACTTTTTCAGGAGGTAAAACATCTTCTATAAACTGTGAAACAATCCTGCCTCCTCTAGGCGCATGCTCGCCGCTCTCAGCTATCGGATTCATGTAACCTTCTTCTATATCTTCCTTTCTACCTATATCGTGGAACAGCGCAGCCGTCTCCGCTACTTCCTCATCTATATCACAGCCATCAAGCCTGTCAGACTTAATAAGTTTTCTAACATGTCTGTGACATCTTACAAGGTGGTGAAACCTGTAGTTCTTCCCTCCAGCAAGTTCATAATGCTCATCGAAGGCCTCTTGAACCCTGGATTTCAGCTCCTCAACCGTCTTCTTTTCCAGCATGGTAAAACTGTTTTTGTTCGGGAAAACTCTTTAGTTCTTTTTACCGGAAAGGCAGGCCTACTGCAAAGGCCAGTAATATGGCGAGGAAGAAGGCTCCTACCCAGGCTGCTACCGTCCTGAAAATCTTCTTTGAATCAGTGTTAGATTTTCCTTCTACAAGGCCTGATCCTATAACCGAGGCGATTATTGCTTCGTTGAATGAGATAGGGATGCCGAAGAAGATTCCGATCTGAGCCAGGGTTCCTGCAGTTAAGAGTGCGGCGAGAGATCTTCTAGGCCCGATATTACTGTAGTCAAAGGAGACTGCTCTAATTATCCGGGGAGAGTACATCCATGCGCCAAGGAGAATAGCTAAACCGCCCAGGATAAGGAGGAAAACTGTTTTGACTCCAAGACCTGCTAGAGGCCCTACTGCCAGGCCTACAGCAGATGCTCCTGCGGAGAAAGATACGTAGCAGCCTGAGATAAGTAGCAGCCACTTGATCTTTCTCTCATCATCTTCTCTATCCATGTATTTCCTGAAAACTTTGGCCGCAAGATAGCCCATAATCACTGATGCAAGAGGAATGAATAACCAGTAGCCGACAACCCTCAATACCATAGCCCATTCGATCTCAGCTCCGAACCCTATACCTATGCCCAGGACCGATCCTATAACAGTAAAAGCGGTAGGCATTGGATAGTCCTTCAAAACACTTACCAGCACCAGCACACCTGCAATAAACAGTACTGTTCCGCCCTGAAGAGGATTAAGGCCTCCCGCAACCACACCCTTACTTACTGTCTCCGTTACGCTTCCTCCCTGGATTAAAGCTCCGAGAAACGCCATTAAACCTGCAAGCAAAGCTGATCTCAGTACGTTAGCAGAGCGAGCACCGTTAACCGGTCCAAAAGCAGTTGAAACTGTTGAAGCACCTATAGAAACCCCCATCAGCATTGAAGCAGCTACAGCGAATACCTCAAGAAGCAGACTCATTCCTTACTACCCATTTTCTCCTTGACCTGTTTTCTCTTTTCATCCTCAAGAATGTTAAGCTCAAGCTGGTACTCATCCTTCTTCCTCCTCATGTTAGCAGAAACGTCCTCAGTATCTAGATAGTAAGGATTGAACCGAAGAGAAAAGCTGTAAACCTTTTCTTCAAAGGCCTTTAGAACATCAATTATTCTAACGTAGAACGGTCTTGCAGCTGTTTCAGTAGCTTCAGTAACTTTATTCACTGCTTCACGTTTCTCACCCTCTTTAACCTCTTCACCGGACTCCACAGCCTTCTTAGAGGCCTTCTTCATTCCCCTCTTGAATCCCTTCGACTCTTCCCCCACTCCTTCAACAGAAGCAGAAGCTTTCTCAACAGTCTCCTTCTGCATATCCGCCTCTGCCTCACCTCTTTTCGGCCTCCACTCACGGAAATCTTCCAGAGACTCTTCAGAAAAACCCGAATCCTCCATCGCTTCCTCAACCTCTTCACCGAACTCACTGATCTCCTTCCAGTTACCTTTCTTCTTCACACCGGAATTCGTCTCCTCAACATCCCCTTTCATAGGGTCTTCTCCCATAAATTCTACACAGAGAAGTACAGGTAAAAAGATTTACATTTAGAAAACTTCAATCCAGATCCAGCCTTGCAAAGGCCTTATCCTTTACCTCCTGGAAAACCTTTTCTATATGCCTAGAACTGTCGATTAAAATAATTTCTTCATCTAAACGCTCAGGAAGCCTTCTATACCTTGTAATAACTTCTTCCTGAAAGCTGAGGTTTTCAAAAATATTTTGACCTGAGTCAAACTGGCTCAGACTTGCCTGATCTCTTCCCTCCTCTACAGCACTTTCCGCAATATCGTTCTCCCTATCCTCTATACGTTTCAAGGCCTCACGGGAAGAAACATCCAGTACAAAAGTGATATCCGGTTTTACTGCATCCTTGTTAAGATCTTGGACCCATCCGTAGTCCGCGCCGAGAGCCGGCTGGTAAACCAGCGAAGAATGATAATAACGATCCATAATCACTACCTCTCCCTCCTTCAACAGTTCAATAACTTCCTCCTCCAGATGCAGCATCCTGTCAGATGCAAAGGCAAGAGAAATAGCTTCCGGACTGTAACCCCCTGTAGAAATCATTTCCTCAACTTTTTCACCTACAAGGCCTCCGGTAGGCTCCGCAGTGTAAACCCCTTCAAGTTCATCTGCCAACTTCTCAGCCTGAGTTGTAGTCCCAGAGCCATCAGGCCCTTCAACCACGATCAAAGTACCAGGGAAATCGTTCTCCTTCACACAAAAAATTTCAACTCCAACACTTAGAAAAGCAAGGCCTTTTTTGCAGGATAACTGTCCACAAAAAATTGAACTCTGCCTACAACAGAGCCTAAAAGATCACTGAATAAACCCTATACATGAACTCAGAAGAACTCAAAAGCATCGGCGTCAGCACAGGCCTCATACTACTAAACATCGCACTGATGGCCGTCATAGCTGTAACACCTCTCTCACAGATAACAAACCTCCTCTTCAAAGTACCTATAATCGGAATGGTCGTATTCGGCGCAGGCCTTATGGCCGGAAGATGGCTGGCGAAGAAAGGAATGAAACAAGACCGGAAAACCCTTGCAGTAACAGGCGCAGGCCTTCTACAGTTTACTTACGGCGTTTTCGGCGGAGGAATCCTCTCCCTCGTACCCGTCAGCATTTTCCCTATCGCACTGGGGATAACAGCAGTTGTAACAACATCGATCGCCGTAGGAGCCGCCTTACTTGTCTACGGAACAGGCAGAAACTTCAGAAGCTGGGGAAAATACTCCAACTACCTCTTCATGGGTGCATTCGGGACCGGCCTCATAGGAAGCGCTTTCGCACCGCTCCTTATCCTGACCTTTATCCTGGTTCTGATAGGCTTCATCGTCTACCTGGTCTACGAGATCTGGAGAATGAAACAGAGACCTGGAAGACTCATTATGAACGGGATAGGGATCTACATCGCCTACATGGGTGTATTCGTCGAAATACTGCAGATCGTTATCAGCATGCTCGCAGAGGAGTAAAAAATGGTAGATAAAACATTTACAGCAGTAAAGGCCTTTGTAGAAAACAGCGAAGGAGAAGTCCTGATACTTAGAGAGTCTTCAAACTACGATGAAGGAGATAACGCCGGCAAATGGGACGTACCAGGCGGCAGAATCGAGGCCGGTGAAAGATTCGATGAAAGCCTGAAAAGAGAAATAAAGGAAGAAGCAGGACTTGAAGCGGAGATAGAGAAGCCTTTCCACGCCGACGAGTGGCGGCCTGAAGTGAACGGAGAGAAATGGCAGATAACAGGCACCTACTTTACAGCAGAAGCAAAGACATCAGACGTAGAGCTGTCCGAAGACCACGAAGAATACGCCTGGATAGACCCAGAGAATTTTTCAGACTACAAATTGATCGGAGGCCTCGAGAAAGCCTTCAGAAAATACCTGGAAGAGAGAAAGAACTTCAGGACCGCAGGAAAAGCAGTCATAGTCAACGAGAAAGGCCTCATCCTCGTGATAAAGCGGGCAGGAGACGAGACACACCTCGAGAACCTCTGGGACGTACCAGGAGGCAGGTTCAACTACGGAGAAACACCGCAAGAAGGCCTTAAAAGAGAGGTCAGAGAAGAAGCAGGCCTTGAAATCGAAGTCCTGGAACCCATCAAATCGTGGACGTTTATGCGTGACAGCGGCGAACAGGTGTTCGGCACGACCTTTCTATGTGAACCGGAAGGCTTTGAAATAGAGCTGGGCGATGAACACACCGATTTTCAGTGGGTCGAGAAGGAAGAACTCGACAGAATCGAGATGCATGACGACCTACGTGAAGGCCTGAAACTGGCGCATGAAGAATGGACAGAGAATCAGGAGCTACCTAAACTTGTCAGAGACAGGATTCCGGAGATCATTGAGGAGAACGGTCAAGAAGGAGAGATAAGGAGGGTTGAAGGCCTTGAACTTGAAGAGTTTTTGAGGAAGAAAGTGGTTGAAGAAGCGGAAGAGTTTGCGGAAAACGGGGAGAAAGAAGAGCTTGCGGATCTCCTTGAAGTAATAGACGCGTACATCGAAGAGGAAGATTTTTCTCGCGAGGAGATAAATTATTTGAGAGAGGAAAAGAACAGGGAGAGAGGTGGTTTCAGTGAGGGCTTTGTTCTTGAGGATGTGAAGTAAGCCTAGAAAATTATGTAGATGGAGACCTGGTTTCAGGGCCGTAAACCTCTTCAACCGCTTCCTTGTAAGGATCCAACCTTACTTCTTCTGGACTGCTGTAGTCTTCTAGCGACAAACCGTATTCCTGCTCAAGCCCTTGGTCAGAGACAGTTACATCCGGACCTCCCTCAAAATCCAGGGTGTACTTTAGACCTAGATCCGGAGCTTCCTTATAAGCCTTGAAGTGAAATCCTCTGAGAAGACGGGCAGAACGATTCTTCCGCTCACCGTAAGTTTCGCCAAGGCCTTCAAAACTGCCAGGCCAGTCAAGAACCAACTCCTTCTCTCCAATATCAGTTTCAAGGCCTACCTCACCCTCCACAGAAACATTATCATAATTTTCCAGCTCTTCATCCATCCTCTGGTTCAAACGCCTTTCCAAATCATCCGAAATAAAGGCCTCCTCCAAAAAATCATTTGTTTGAGATCTTAACTCTTCACCCAAACCTACAATACTATCCCAGAAAACTCCTATACCAACACCTCCGCCAAGAGTCGCAGCACCAGCCTTGAGAAACTTTCTTCTGCTGCGATCAACCGGCTCATCATCCATATATTTTCTACCTTGCAGCAGCAAATCTTTAATTTCTCCGGGGAAAAGAAAGATATGTTTAAGGCCTTCAACCACCAGTTATGAAGCACCGTGACTTGTCCAAGGCCGATCCTGAGGTTTTCAAAGCTTTGAAGAATGAGGTTGAGAGGCAGGAGAGCGAGTCTCTGGAGATGATTGCCTCGGAGAACTTTGTGCCACGCCAGGTTTTGCAGGCGCAGGGAAGTGTCTTGACCAACAAGTACGCAGAGGGATATCCAGGTAAACGGTACTATGCAGGCTGCGAGTACCACGACAAAATCGAGAACCTGGCGCGGGAAAGAGCGTGTGAGATTTTCGATGCGGATCACGCCAACGTCCAGCCTCACTCCGGTTCACAGGCAAACTTTGCGGCCTACTTCTCCGTTTTGGAGCAGGGTGACAAGGTTCTCGGCCCTGTACTGGCTCACGGTGGACACTTAACGCACGGCCACCACATCAACTTTTCCGGCGAACTGTTCGACTTTGACACCTATGCGATAGACGAGG
>JBDGSI010000002.1:0-4684 GCA_042217615.1 Candidatus Nanohalobium sp. | reverse complement strand
GATCACCTGTTTTAATCCGTCCATGGTTTCTGGTGAGTCGGGGAAGCTTAAAAATCGGTTTGAGACCTGAGAATGTTAAGGCCTTAACTTCTCGGATTTAGATTTTCTGATCTGGGAGTTATTAAACGTATTCTTGCTGTCTCAGTAAAATAAAGAGAGTGCTCTTTTTTCTCAAAGACTTGAGTTAGCCACTGCTGACCAGTTATGGAAAATGTTTAAATGCACGCGAAACCGAACCTAAATTGATATGTTAAACGTTACTGGAAGGCCTTTGAAAGCAGGTATAGTTGTCGCAGCGGTTTTAGCGGTTGGATTAGGGGCTGTAATGGTGTTTGGAGGGCAGAAAGATGTTCCTGCCCCAGACAAGGAGCAGCCTGAAAACATGACTGAGAAGCCGGTAGAGGATGGGAATGAGACGGAGCTGGTATACGCTGTTCACTGGGTAAAAAGTTATCAGATTAATGGAACCCGTTATGAAAACGGCAGTATAAAGGAAAAAGGCCTGAAGCAGTATGTGAGAGAATATGAGGAAACTCATCCCAATATAGATATCAAAATCAAACAGATAGAGTATGGAAACTACGCCAACAGGTTAGAAACTTTGCATAAAACAGGTCAGGCACCGGATATTTACCAGATCTATTCTACGTGGGGCCCTTCTTATGTGCGTCAAGGGATGCTAGACGAGCCTCCAGCGGATATCAAGGAGGATGTTAGGAACAACTATATTACAACTGCAGGTGTTACGATAAATAATACGATCTGGGGGGTTCCTACAGAGGTTAACGATTATGCGCTTCTGTATAACAAAGAGATTTTGAGGGAGGCTGGCGTTGTTGATGAAAACGGGAATGCAGATCCTCCAGAAACGTGGAGTGAACTAATAGATGTGGCTGTTAAAACAACAAAAACGGACGAGCAAGGCAATATAAAACAGTATGGCTTTGCCTTTTTGAGAGGACAAACCTTTGGTGTTGTTGATCCCTACCTGTCCTTGGCATACAGCAACAATGCGCAGTACGTTTCCGATGACTACACCCATTGCCGAATCAATAGCTCTGCAGGGGTTGAAGCATTAAAGGCTACAACGAAGCTGTTTGAAAAGAACGCTACCACATTAAATGCCGACATGTGGGAATTCGGTGAGCAAAAGAATGTGGCAATGGTGATTGCAGCGCCGTGGACGGAAGGAACGTTCAGAGAAGGATTCGGGAATAAGTTTGATAAGAAAGTCGGTGTTGCACCGGTTCCGTATATGGAAAAGCCCGCCAGCTTACAGTACAGCTGGTTTATGGGGGTTATGAACCAGAGCGAACACAAAGAAGAGGCTTGGAACTTCCTTAGATGGTTTGCAACGGATGTCCGTGAGGAGACAGGGACTACGAGATATGGGGACCTACTTGCAAGAAACATTGGTGCAATCCCAAGCAGAAGGTCAGATATAGAAAACAATCAGGATGTATTGAATACAAGCTTTAAGAGCACCTACGTAGAACAGTTGAATAATTCGGTTCCAGAGCCAACCATTATGGAGGCATCCAACGCGAAAGGCATTTTGATGAACGAGATTCAGTCTGCGTGGTCAGGAGAAAAAACCGAAGAAGAAGCATTGGACTCTGCTTGCAGGAGGATCAACAGCATCCTTTCTAGGCAGTACCAGTGAATACAAAAAAGGCCTAAGAGCATTCATGAGTGAAGCTATATGGAATTAAAACGAAGCAAACTGCTGGTAAAGATTGTTGCACTTACAAGTATCCTGATAATTGCATCTCTCGCTATCTTCTCCGCAGTAACCTTGAATTCAGAGAGGAAGAATATAGAGGAGGATATAATGGAGAGGGGAATGATCTTCGCAGAGTTCTCCGCCCCTGATATCTACCAAAATGACTATCTCCTACGGTATAGAAACGCTCAATCGGAGGAGGACTTCAACCGCTTCGAGAGGATACTTGAACAGAAACTGGACAGGAATGAAGATGTTGCCAAGGTCTCCCTGATAGGAGTAAACGGAAGAATTCTCTTTGACTCAAGTGAATTAAAGTCAGGAGAGAAATACAGCGGGCCATCCCGATACGTTCAGGATGCCTCAACGCTAGAGATGCTTAAAAGCGAGAATATAACTTACAGAGATATCGAATACCAGGGAGAAAAAGCCACAGAGATATTTGTTCCTGTAGGAGGAAGCAACGGCAAGCATTTCGCGATGATGAGATACATTATCACTTACGAATCGCTTGAAAAACGAATGAACGGCATCATTAAGCAGACCTTCTTCTCACTCATCTTAGCACTGATTGCAAGTCTTGCCTTAGCAGTGCCATTTTCACTGAAAATAGCCAATCCAATCATCGAGCTTAAGGAATCCGCAGAAAAGGTCCGTGAAGGCGACCTTGAAACAGAGGTAGAAGTAAACACAGGAGATGAAATAGAAGATCTCGCAGACTCATTCAACGAAATGACCGAAAAGCTGAAAAGATCACGGGAAAAGCTCAACAACCACAGAAGTGCACTGCAGAAAAGCGTTGCCAGCATCAACATGAAAGTACGAGAGAAAGAAGAGGAAATAGAGGAGAAGGAAGAGAAAATAAAGGAGTTAAAGAGTAAACTTGAAGAGGAACGGAAAAAATAAAGCCATAACATAATCTTCCCTCCTCTCCGCTAATTTCTACTTCTTCTTGTTAGGGGGAGGCCTAGGGAACGCTGAGAAAGACTATAAGGCCTCAAGCCTAGAAACCTAAAGTTTCCCTGCCAGTTAGGACGCAGTGAGTTAACCTAC
The DNA here is from genome assembly GCA_042217615.1 of Candidatus Nanohalobium sp. Lineage (GTDB taxonomy): Archaea > Nanohalarchaeota > Nanosalinia > Nanosalinales > Nanosalinaceae > JBDGSM01. The sequence continues at coordinate 1,908 of JBDGSI010000002.1, read as the reverse complement.
TCTGTGGAATTTCAGCTCTCTATCCTCTGTCTCCAGCGTGGCAACATGGAACTCTTCTTCCTGACCTGGCAGCCTTATCCCGCCAGGATTGACTTCAACCGTGCCGTCATTCTCTCCTAGCCTCTTTTCATGGGTATGTCCTCGGAAGACATAATCGTACTCTTTATTGAGCAGGCCTTCAACGATTTCTTCTTCTGTTCCATGGTAAACTGCTATCTGCAGGCCTTGAATGCTGAGTTCTGCGGTGTTGTTGTAGAAGTTTCCGAACTGTTCTACTACCTGTTTCAGGTTCCATTCTCCGTCATTGTTTCCTCTAACTGCGTGGAAGTTGAAATCGGCATCGAAGAGTTCTGCGGTGAAAGGTGCTACCATGTCACCGCAGTGGATAACGGTCTCGCAGTTTTCTTCTTCGAAAAAGTTTACCGAGGCCTTTGCCTTCTCTATATTGTCGTGAGTATCAGAAACTATACCTATCTTCATACTTTTCCCCTTAGGCTGATGGACCTTTGAAGAAGCCTTCCTTCTCGTTTTCGGTGTTGGCAAATACTTCTTCCCTACTCAGCGTTTCCTGTCTTTCATCTCTTCTGCTTTCGGATTCTGTGTCGATCGGATGGAACGCTGGTTCTACACCTTCTGTATCGATTTCATCCAAGGCCTCAAACATTTCCAGGATTTCCTCAAACTCTGAAGCAAATTTTTCCGCTTCCTCCTCCCCCATTTTGATCCTGGCGTTATCAGCTACAGACTCTACTTCTTCAACACTAACCATGTATAATTACTTGAAGGGAAGACTTTTTGAAATTTTCATCAGAGAAACAGTTAAACACTGTTCACAGGCCTTTTCTTTTGTTACTCTGCGGTTAAGGCCTGAATCCAGTGAATTCTTTTTCTGTGAACGGTCATGAACAGTTAGTGTTCGTTAGCGATGAACAGCGATAGACAGAAGATTTATAAACGAGCCTTGGAAATGTTTAGGTAAGCAAGAAGATTTCAGTTTGAGTCTCTTCGTTTGGGCGCGAAGGACTCGGTTCGAACTTTACTCGCGGGCACGAGTGAAGTTCAATGGGCTTGCGAAATTTAGCATGTGTTTGGGCTTCGAACTTGGGCAAGTTCGAAGTCGAATGTTGAATGTTTCGAGTCTTGGGCAAGACTCAACTAGTTCTACAGGAGAATTAACTATACCGCCTTAAAAAGGTTTGGTTTAACGCAGGCTGATACTACAATGGAATCTATAATCGACAACGCTCAAACGGAGGAAAAATCCACTGAAAATCTTGATGAAATGAGAGATGCTAAAATAGTTGTTGTCGGATGCGGAGGGGCCGGCAACAACCAGATCACACGTATTCAAAATAAAGATGTTGAAGGTGCTGAGACAGTTGCTATTAACACAGATAAGCAGCATCTGGAAATGTCTTCAGCAGATAGGAAAATACTGGTAGGTAAAGATCTTACAAGAGGCCTTGGTGCAGGAGGCCAGCCTGAAACAGGTGCAAGAGCAGCGGAGGAGAACCGTGCAGAGCTACGTAACCTGTTCAAGGACGCAGACATGGTCTTCCTCACAGCAGGAATGGGAGGCGGAACAGGTACAGGAGCAGCACCGGTTCTCGCAGAGATCGCGAAGAAAGAGGACTGCATCGTGATCGGAACAGTAACAATGCCTTTCGAAATCGAAGGAGCAAGAATGTCTAAGGCAGAAGACGGCCTCTACAGACTCAGACAGCACGTCGATACCGCTATTGTAATTGAAAACGACAAGCTGCTCGACATCGCAGGAGATATGCCTCTCGACCAGGCGTTCGGCGTAGCAGACGAACTCATCACCACAATGATCAAAGGAATCACGGAGACAATCGCCAAGCCTTCACTCGTCAACCTAGACTACGCAGACGTCCAGGCAATCATGAA
>JBDGSI010000019.1:2239-8865 GCA_042217615.1 Candidatus Nanohalobium sp. | reverse complement strand
CGTAGCTTGGAGGCAGGCCGATCGAATAGGCCTCTACCCCCAAAATCTCATGACTTGAGTTTCCGACAAAATCTTTTATAGGTTCCCGAGCCCCACGAGGACAGATACCGTAAACCTTTTCCCCAATCTCAACAGCCCTATCCCAGAAACTAAGACCTATATCAGAATGAACAGAGAACGGAGGATTCATCAAAACAGTATCAACGTCTTCTTCAACTTCTTCCACATCACAAACCTCGAAATCAATAAACTTCTTTACCCCAAGCCTCTCCGCATTCTCTTCCGCCTTCTCTAACGCTTCTTCATCCTTATCAAAGGCCTTCACTTTTTCAGCACCTGCCAGTGCAGCTCCGATCGCCAGGACGCCGGTCCCTGTTCCCAGATCCGCAACGGTAAGGCCTTCAATATCGCCCTGCATGTAAGCAGTGTGAACCATATCTGCAGCAAGGCCTGGAGGAGTAACGTACTGTTCAAGGCTTATACGCGGGTTCTCAAAACCTTCCGCCTGTGAAAGCTTCTTCTTCAACTCTGCCTTCATTAAAACAGTTTTTCCATCCTTACTTTCTTCACTCGAATCCATCACCGAGTTGAAGGATAAAAAATTTTCCCTATAAGTGGAAGGGGCATGGAGGAAGAAAAACTTTCCGAACTCTCACGTGAAGAACTTGAACAGAAAATCAGGGAGCTGGACAACCAGCAACAGGTAGTCTTCTTCGAGCCAGAGAGAGAAATAATACTTACCGAACCCGACGAAGAAACACTGAACAGAATCTCCAGTATAGCACACATGGAGACCTCTTCAGGCCAGCACTTCAAATTCCAGGTCAAAGAAATGGATATCTGGAACTCAGATAAATCCCTGGAAGAAATGAAGGAAATATACACAGAACTTCTTGGCTCAAGGCCTCGCTTCCTTGAATGGGTTGAAAGAACCTATGAAAAACAACAAGTATTCTCCATAGAACACGAAGGCCGTTACCACGCACTTGAAGCCTCAAACAAGGAGAGAATGGAGTGGGCACGTGGAATAGAAAAAGTAAGGAAGAATCTTTCAGTAGACCTGTCCGATACAAAGTCGAGGATTAAAATGGGTAGTAAATCCCGTGCTGAAATAAAACAGGTTCTCCTGAAAAAAGGTTACCCGGTACAGGATAACTCAAAATTCCGTGAAACAGATACAAAAATCGGGGCAGATCTTGAAGAAGACCTCGAGCTCAGGCCTTACCAGAAACAGTACGTGGAAAAATCATACGAGAAAAAAGCTGCTGTACTCGCCAACCCTGCAGGCTCAGGTAAAACAGTTACAGCTATAGGCCTTATGGCAAAAATAGACTCTCCAACACTTATACTCGTACCTCAGAGAAACCTGGTAGGGCAGTGGAAAAGAGAGATCCTGGATAAAACCACAGTTACAGAAGACCAGATAGGAGAATACCACGGCGACGAAAAAGAAATGAACGACGTAACAATCGCAACTTACCACATGGCCGGCGATAAAACCGACTTATTCCGGAAGGAATGGGGATTAATCATCTTCGACGAAGTACACCACATTCCATCCCAGCTCTTCAGAAAAACAGCCTCACTTCAGTCAACACGTCGCGTAGGCCTTTCAGCATCCCCTGTCAGAGAAGACTCCAAAGAAAAAGACATTTACGCCCTGATAGGTCAGGAAATAGGAGGGGACTGGGCACGGTTCTTCCAGAAAGGATTCGTCAAAAAACCGGAAGTAGAAATCCAACTGAAAGAATGGGCCTCAGACTTCTACAGACACAAATACGAACAGGCCTCAGGTATCAAAAAAGCAATAATCGCCTCAAAAAACCCTGCTAAAAAAGAAAACCTGGAAAAACTCCTGGAAAAACACGAAGACAACAAGATAATAATCTTCTGCGACTGGATAGACCAGGGAGAAACACTCGAAGAAGAATACAACATACCATTCATCTCAGGAGAAACAGACCACGAAGAACGAGAAAAATACTTCCAAAAATTCAGAGACGACAAACTAGACGCCATAATAGTCTCAAGAATCGGCGACGAAGGCCTCGACCTACCGGACGCAGAAGTAGGGATCATCATGAGCGGACAAGGAGGAAGCAGAAGACAGGCAACACAACGCGCAGGAAGAGTAATGAGGCCTTTCGGCGACGCACAGGTCTACATGATCGCGACAAAAGGCAGCAACGAAGAAGACTTTGTGAAGCAGCAGGTAGAACTTCTGAAGGAGAAAGGAGTTCCGGTGAAAGTGAAGGAGTAAACTTATCCTGAAATTTTAATCTTTCCGAAAGGTGTGGGAGGTGTGTCTTCGTTTAGTGTTACCGTTCTTATTTCTCCTTTCCAAACCGGTTCAAAGTTTACAGGATGGTTTTCGGGTCCGTAAATGTCACGCATCTTGATCTGGTGTTTTAGCTTGAGAGAATCTAAAGAAAGTATTTTTCCAGGGAAATTATGGTATTTCTCCCTTAAACTTTCTACATTGGGTTGGCTGAAGTAAAGTGAAACGTTCTCGTCCAGCAGAACTCTCGATGCGCTTCCTTCAGCTAAGTGGTCTTCATTTTCTATTGCTTCAAACTCGTGATTATAATCTGGGGGTATGCTTCCATTCACTATATTCTGAGGTCCGAATCCAATCAATAAAGGCTCAGGTTTATCTTCAGGAATTTTGGAGAATCTCTCGTAAGCAGCTTTGTAGCGCCCTGAGACATATCCTCTCTCGGATTGAAGGAATTCTTCCTCTTTGAAATCTCCATTAATGCCCTTCGTCATTATGTCATGCAGGTGCGCATAATCCAGTTCTTCAGGTGCTAAGTCGAACTCCTCTTCAAAGTCCAGATCATTTTTGGCTGCCTCTAAAATCTCTTCTCTTGTTGGATGAGCTGATTCAGCATAGTGAGAACCGGCATGAATTAGGCTTGAGTAATAGACTTTGCCCTGATTGCCCATTTCTCCTGTACTTGCCTCATTATCTTCGCCTGGAACAATCGCACCTTCCTTAAGTATTTCCCCAATATTTTCCTGAGCAGTACCGTGATACAATCGATCGCCATATTGATCCCAGTTTGACATTAATTCTTCGCCAGCTGTTATGTAACTGCTTGGATCAACCTGAGGCGGGTGATCACCGCTCTTCATCAGAGCTATATTTACACCTAACTGATCCCTGGCCTCATCACCCTCCAACAATTTTGACCACTGGCTCATAATAACACTTTTGTTTTTAGGTTTTTATCAATCTTTCCACCTGGTGCCGTATTAAAAATCTATAGAGAGGAATCTTCTCTATGGCTTTGATTGAAGCGGAAAACCTGTCCAAGACCTTCAAGATCTACCAACGAGGAGACGGCATCGGGGGATACCTGAAATCATTTGTTTCAAGGGAGTACGAGGAAGTTCACGCAGTAGAAGACCTGAACCTGGAGATCGATAAAGGCGAGATGATGGGCTACATCGGCGCGAACGGAGCCGGAAAATCTACCACCGTCAAGATGCTGACAGGAATCCTGGAACCTTCCTCAGGAAAGATCGAAGTCGACGGCAGAAACCCGCATAAGCAGCGAAAAAAGAACGCGATGAACATCGGCGTCGTATTCGGCCAGAAAACCCAGCTCTGGTGGGATCTGCCGGTAAGAGAATCGTTCAAGCTTTTGAAGGAGATATACGAAGTCAAGGATGAATACTATGAGGAGAGGATTGAAGAGTTTGACGAGGTTTTGCAGCTTTCCGAGTTCTGGGAGCAACCCGTCAGAAAACTGTCTCTCGGCCAGAAGATGCGATGTGAACTGGCTGCGGCTTTCCTACATCATCCGAAGATCGTCTACCTGGACGAACCGACTATAGGCCTTGACGTCGCTGTGAAGGAACGTATCAGAGACTTTATACGGAAGATGAACCGAGAGAAAGATATTACCGTGATGCTGACCACGCATGATATCGGCGATATAGAGGATCTCTGCAACCGTATCGTCGTTCTGGATGAAGGCAAAAAGATTTACGATGGAGAACTGGACTCGCTGGTAAACAGGTTTACTTCCAGGAGGCTGGTGCTGGATATTCGGGACAGCGAGGGCTTTAAACTTGATATTGATGGAGTAGTCAAAGTTGAACGTGAAAACAGCCGTATTGAAGTTGTTTTCGACCGTGAGAAGCTTTCTGCCTCTGACTTGATGCAGGAAGTGCTTGAAAACTATGATGTAATCGATTTCGAGATCAAAGAGCCGGATATCGAAATGGTTGTCAAGAAAATCTATAATGAAGGGCTGGAAGAACGGTAGAGATGAACCTGAAGAAGTATTCTGGGTTTACATGGATGGGTTTTAGAACGTTTTTCGCCTACAGGTTGGACGCGGTCTCTTCTTTCCTGAACTCGATCATTTTCCTGGTTCTGATGTATGCCGTCTGGAGCTCTATAGCCGCATCCGGAATCTTGGCAGGAGGCCTGGACAGAGTCATCTCCTATATAATCCTGGGACAGGTGATCTCCAGCTCGGTGTTTATGAACGCTGAAAAACTGTTGAGCGGGAAGATACAGGAAGGAACAATCGTCAACGAACTAAAACGCCCTGTCTCGCTGCGTTCACAGACATACTTCCACTTGCTCGGTATAGCAGTGTTTAACACGGTTTTTGTCGGCGTACCGCTTCTTACGATAGGCATACTGTTTCTCGGCCTGGGGTTCCCGGGTATAATCAGTTTTCTCTGGTTTGCGTTAAGCATCTTCCTCAGCTTCAACATGGTCTTCATGCTGTCTTACAGTGTTTCAATGCTGATTTTCTGGACCAAGATCGGCTGGAGCCTCCGCATGATGAGAAATAACGTCCAAAGACTGTTCTCCGGAGTATTCTTCCCCCTCTACCTTCTACCGGCGCCGCTGGCCGGCTTGTTCAACCTGCTGCCGTTTCAGTCGATGGTTGACGGCCCGATAAACCTTTTCATGAACCCAGAAACAGCTGTGCTTCCGATAGTTGGAAAACAGGTGTTCTGGATAATCGTTTTATTCATGGTTTCAGAGCTGCTGTGGCGAAAAGCAAGGAAAAAACTGACTGTGCAGGGGGGATAAAAGGTGGAAGCAAAGAAACACGTCAAGATCTACCTTCAGTACTTTATCCAGTACCTGAAAACTCGGCTGGTCTACAAAACCGACTTTGTCCTGGGATTGACGTCGCAGCTGACCTCGCTAATCGTATCGATAGCTTTCCTGACACTGATTTTTACAAGAGTGGAGACAATCAACGGATGGACGTTCAACCAGCTGCTGCTCCTGGCAGGTTTCGGCGGTACAGTCATGAACCTGCACCACATCTTCCTGTTCAACATCTACATGCTGGGCAGAAAATACATAGTCAAAGGAAAAATGGATAGACTCCTTCTCAGGCCTTTAAACCCGTTGTTCCAGGTCTATGCAGATGGAGTATCCGATGACAACATCTCAAAGTTCATAGCCAACATGATCCTGGTAGTCTATGCAGCAACACAGCTTTCCCTCAATCTGACGCCGTTAAAAGCTGTTTACACTGTTCTGGCAATTTTCAGTGGCGTGCTTATCTTCGCAGGCATCTTCCTGCTGTTCGCATCCACCGCTTTCTGGACGGGCAGAAGCCGCTCCGCAATGTGGCTGGTCTTCAACCTCACCGACTTCAGAAAATACCCGTTCGGAATCTACAGCCTCCCACTTCAAGCCCTTCTAACAACGCTGGTTCCACTGGCCTTCGCCTCCTTCTTCCCCGTCACCCTGCTGATAGGAAAGCCTGGCTGGCAGCTCTGGCAAATCCTAACACTGTTCGCAGGACCGGTATTCTACCTGTTCGCCTACCGGTTCTGGAAATACGGTTTGTCGAGTTACTCAAGCACAGGCAGCTAAAGGAAATTAGAGAAAAGAAAAAAGGAGTTACTGAGCAAAATAGTATTTAAGTTTTTGTCTCTATGATTCAATCATGAGTAAAGATTCTGACGAGCCTATCTTCTCACTTTCGAGGAGAGGCCTCCTCAGAGGGGCAGTAGCAGGAACAGGGATTGGAGGAGCAGCATTATTTACATCATCAGTTATAAGCATGGGAAAGAATAATGCGGAGATTGAAAGCCGTGTTAATGAAAAAGAGCTTCTCAATGATCTTAAAGAATTAGATTTTGATTATTTCCAGACCAATCCGAGAGGGACAGATTATTCAACTTCAGTTGGAACAAGTACAACAGCAAATCTTCATATTGACGTTGAAGTTGGAGATGATGACCTGCAGGATATGCGCCATGCTTTAACTCAAGTAGAGGGATATCTTGAGGAAGGAGGTCAAGTTTTTGAAACCTTTGTTGATCATGTGTGGATGGGAGATTCTTTAGATGAGATTGCAATTGATTTTGAGTCCGATCCAGGAAATACAGAATTTGAATATAGCATCGGTGTTCCTGAAATCCGAGAGTATAGGGCTGAGGGTTTAAGCTTAGCTGACATATACAGAGAAACAGTTAAGGAAAACCTTAGGAAAATTTAGAAAAATTTCCAAAATTTTTATAAAAAAATGAGGAGTTAGAAGTTCTCCTCGTAGAGCTCCTGACTTCTCTCGATTGCTTCGTGAGCTTCTTCTTTTCCGCCCCAGCCTTCGATCTCGACTTCCTTCTTCGGCTCCAGG
>JBDGSI010000019.1:0-2161 GCA_042217615.1 Candidatus Nanohalobium sp. | reverse complement strand
TCACTTCCATGACGCAGCCAGGGAAAGTAGAGTGCGTTGTCAGGACGAGGATGTCCATAGGGTCGCCGTCCTCGTAGTAGGCTTGCGGGATGAAACCGTAGTCGCCAGGATAATTGATTGAAGCGTAGAGAACCCTGTCAAGTACTACTGATTCTTTGTCTTTGTCGTATTCGTACTTGTTCTGAGTTCCTGTAGGATTTTCAATTACAGCGTGAATAGTCTCCGGAGCATCAGGCCCGGTCTCGTAGTCGTGCCATTTGTTAACCATATCTGATCAGAAAAGAAAGGGTTGGAGACACTTAAATTAACCCGCCTTACTTCATTTTTCAGGCCTTGTACCTGCTGACAAACGGATCAAGGATACCGTGTTAATCCTGTTACACTCGCTGCATTGAACCTTCATCCAGTCTACTTCAGGCCTTTCCACAGGACTGACGTTTAAATCCTTTCCACAGTTGTCACATTCTGGAGCCATTTACACAGCCTCTATACTAAAAAATCCTCATCGAGGTATATAAGCATAACCAAATCAAAGATTTCCGTAAAGCTGCTTAGGCAAGCCTACAAAAAAATAGGTCTGCCAAAAGAGTTAACGTAGGAGAAAGGGTTCGTGGTCTAGTTGGTTATGACACCGCCTTGACACGCCTGGTTACGCTCGGGCGGCACGCAAGAAGGCATGCCAAGCATACCTTTCAGAAAATCTTGCGGACTCGAGCGTGGCAGTGGAGCCTTCGTGACCTTCACTCGAAACCCACTCGGGTTTCTGCGTGTGCAGAAACTCGGAGAGTTTCGAACAGTCTGGAAGGCTTCAGGCTCAGATTGGCGGAGATCCCCAGTTCAAATCTGGGCGAACCCATCGCCTGGTTACCGCATCTTCCCGTCAGGGAAGCATGCTCAGAGCAGGCCAACTCCACAGGAGTAGGCTGCGACGCTCAGTTTACACGCAACAAGGCCTCATCTGAGGCCTTTCAGGAGATGATGTTCTCGGATCCGAAGTGTAAACAAGGTGTGACCACCCTTTAGGGAGGGTAGCTCAGTCGGATAGAGCGCTGCGCTCATAACAAAGTGTTTATGAGCTATGAGAGGCCTTGGACAGGCCTTGATGATTAAAAAACGCGTCTGTATTGTGGGAGACGCAGAGGTCCCGGGTTCGATCCCCGGCCTTCCCATCGCCGATTTCCGGTAGGATATCGGCTCAAGAAGGAACGAGGTTCGATTCCTTCGGTACCCATCACAGGTTCTCCGCTGCGGAAACCTGTTCGAACCAATCAGGTTTGGTTGATCTGGCTTGTTTTTGTAAGTGTTTGGTAAGATGGTTTTTCCCTGAGGTTAAGTTTATGAGGCCTTCCAAGCGGTGAGAGGGATTGTGAAAAACTATGTGCATGTATTCGGTTAAGGCGATAGGTTTTGCTATTTTACTGATACTTACAGACTCAGTAGCATTTCCGGCTCTGGGCATTGCACTTGGAGGGTATGTAAACGATCCAGAAGCCGCTGCAAGTCTTGGAAACGCAGTAGCTCTTCCAATGATGTTCCTATCAGGAGTTTTCTGGGAGATAGATCTTATGCCTTCCTACTTAAGAACTCTTGCAGAAATAATGCCGCTTTATCACTTCCATGTTGGCCTAAGGCAGTTAATGGTAAAAGGTAGCACACAAGGAGTACTAACATCATTTGCAGTACTTTCTACAGGCGCAGCCATATCCCTAATCCTTGCGATTTACACTACAGACTGGAAAGACTTCTAAAAAACCTATCTGCCTCCTTCACTCTCTTAATGTTACTGATGAGCGTAGTAGAAAAGACCTTCACCTTCTTTCCTGGCGAATCCGAAACGTTCGAACTGTACGACTTCGCCTTCCTCGATCGTGTTAGGTTCAATCCTGCCGGTGATTTTCTCTCCGTCAGGTTTTTCGACCGAGGCCTCCTCCGCATCTTCAGGAGTCCAGTGGATGAAGTCCGCGTCTTTCTCCATCGCGTCTCTGTGGTCTCCTTCACGGAACTCCGCTTTTCTGTCTTTGATTTCTACGTTGCAGAGGCCTTTCAAACGGATGAAACCGTCTTCAAAGTCGCTGGCGTCGATGAAAACCTTGAGTTCTCCGTTTTCGGTTTCAAGCTCCGGTGAGCGTGTTCCTCTCTCCGGGTGTTCGGGGTGAACTTC
>JBDGSI010000018.1:0-13154 GCA_042217615.1 Candidatus Nanohalobium sp. | reverse complement strand
ATAAGGCAGTGGAGGCAGAATCATACTCAGAGACCTGGTTCTGAGGATGTAGGTGAGAAATACCGTTTGGAGCCTAGCATTACTGCTGCTGAACAGGGTATCGATGTGGCATATAAGCAGAAGAATTACAAGATACCTGTCAGGTTTAAGTTGGAGAACACCCGGCACGGTTTGAAAGGTATCCCTGCCAGAGATGTAAGGTACAAGATAAGCATTGTTGATAGCTCGCATCAAGGTGATAAGGCCTACTGCAGCACCGGGTGGAAAGATGTTGAGAACACCCCGTTCGGTGAGCCAAGTACTATACTGCCAGGTAGCTCGTACACTCCTACCCTTGATAAGCTGAACTTGACTATAGGAGAATGTGGTATGCTGCAGCCGGCTCTAGGCCATACATTCACTGCCCGGCTGGATGTACAGTATGAGTACTCTTCACAGTCCACGCTCTACATAGACGCTATGTCCCGACAACATATGAGAGATGAAGGAATCGAACGGGAGCCAAAGCAGTCTGAAACTGCTGACACTCCTGTAGAAACCTTTGTAAACGCTAGGTCGCCTGTAGGATTCTACGAAACAGAAGACGGCTATGAAAGCAGGTTTACTCTACGTGTAGGGACAGAAACAGAGAGAAACGATGTAGAATACTTTACACATAGGAAAGAGTTTAAGGTTATAGACTCCTCTAAAACCGTTGACGCAGCAGATTCAGGATGTAGAGGTCTTGAACACGAAAATAGGAATAAGTACCGTCTTTCAGATAGGGCGCAGGATAGAATCAATGATAGGATTAATAAAAACGATATTTCAACGTGGTTTGACAGTGCTAAATCTCCTGCACCTATCAGATGTACTTTCGAGTTAGAGGATCCTCGGTCAATCAGTGAGACGGGTGAAACACTTACCTTCCGGGCAGACGCCAACTACACAGTTAATATAGAGCAGATGTCAAACACGTTCACTGTTCAAAACACTCACTGCACCCGACGTAACTGTCCAATCCTCTTCCACCTAACCTCAAGTGAACTCTCAGAAGTCCTAAGCAGTGGAAGCCTCCCGCCTGAACAGTGGGAGAACGAGGATGAAGACCCACGGCTTACAGATGCCTACAAGGCCTGGGATAAGGCCTACTGTGATGGAGTAGACGCAGGGAACGGCTGCAGTGCCACAGACGACTACCAGTCAAGCTATGAAGATGAAGAGATTGAAGGCGGAGTGGAAGACGGAGAACTCGCCCTGAAATGGCCAGAAGTAAAAGATACCAAAAAAATATTCAGCTGCAGCCTCAAGGAATCACCAGACAAGGGAATAGGAAATACAGCCTCTATAAGCCCTGAAAAGCTTCAAGAGGTCAATGGAAAAGATTGGAAACGCCTCAACTACACAGGAGGTTCAGAATGGGAAGTAGTAGAGTACAAGAAAACAATGACACTCAGCGAGGCCATAGATAAAGGCTACTACAAAGATTCTAGCGACCTGGTAAAGTTTTTCACAGGAATCGCTGACTCAAGTGCCGTGCCATTAGATACACAAGGAACATTCATAGCAAAATCCTGTAAGAATGGTAAGCCAGACTACACTCTCATTGGAACAAGCGTATCATTACATGGATAAAAGATAAAGATTCCTTATTCCAAGTGCAAGGCCTACAGCTGTTACAAGGTACAAGGCCTTTCTTCTTTCCTCTCCATCAAGATAGTGATCTGCTGCGATTACGGAGGGTATGATAACTGCTGTCTTCACAATGAAGATTCCTGAAGGCCCTGTAACTTGTATTAATTTTTTGGCGAGAAAGCTTTTTTCTGTAAGGCCTTGGCTTAACGCTGTCACGGTTGTCGATGCGTCAAACATGTGAGCAGATACTGGTAGCAGCACTGAAGGCTTAACTATTTTCCTGCCGTAGATATACAGAAGTGCGGCTGCGGTTGCAGTTGTTAACAGGGTGAGAGATACTGATTCTATTAATGGGCGGGTTACCGGGTTTAGGGATGTGGTTGATGCTACTGCAATCAGTGTTAGTGTTGCAAGGCCTGTTTCTGTTTTGAAACCGGTTTTACCCTGTTTTACCTTTTTTGATGAGGTGATGATTGCTGCTGTAAGCATTGTGAATAATGCAGCGGTTTGTGCAGCCGGTAATTTTGTTGTTGCCTGGGCTGAGGTTATTCCTGTTGCTGCTATGAAAGGTGTTGAGGCCAGGTACAGTTTTAACGGGGTTTTTTCTCCCCCGGTTATTTTGCGGTAGAGCAGTGCTGCTGCCGTAAGGCCTGTTATGAGTAAGGGGTCAGTTATGTTTTCCAGCATTTTTACAGGTGTTTTTGGAGGCAACTGGTAAAATACTTTTTAACCGGGGAACTCCCTTTTTACAGTTATGCGGAGAGAGATAGTGGTTGGTATCTTGCTTTCCCTTGTACTGTTGTCTTCCGGATGCATTCTCAACAAAGGCGGGAGTACAGGTTTAGAGGTAGGGCCTGGAGGAAAAACTATAACGATTACAGAGCACAGTATCCGGCCTCAGGAGATTCTGGCAGGTTCCAATACCAACATCCGGTTAGGGTTCGCCAATACAGGTACAATGAACGCCGAAGTCTCTGTAGGAGAGGATGGCAAGGAGATACTGACAAATTACTGTCCTGACCTTTTCAAGATTCAGAGCTTCAATGCCTACAGCTCAAGCACAGCCAGGGAAAAGAAGAAATACGTCTTAGAGCCAGGGGAAAAACTGAAGACTTCCTGGTCCTTGAAAAACGTAAATACTCAGAAAGTACCTACTTACGGATACAAATGCCCTATAGATATGCAGGTAGGATTCAATTACAGCGTGGAGGCCTACCAGCAGTTCGAGGTCAAGCAGAACAGAGAAGTCCAGGGAGCAACAGGATTCGCCAGCAGGACAACAGAAGGCCCTGTAACAATAAACGTGGAAATGCTGGGAAGCACAACTCAGGGAGAACCATCATTCATCGAAGGAGAAGACCTCGAAGTCCTTGTAGAACTTGAGAACAATAAACCGGAGGAAAGCTCCTACCAAGGCCTTATAAACCTTGGTAAGATGAAACTGGAAAGCTCTGAGGACTACAAAATCGAAGGAGATAGCTGCAACCTTGACACAAACAAGGACTTCGACACCCATAAACTTACTATCCAGGAACAGTTGAGAGTGGGCGGAGAGCGATCCAGAGTAGTCAGATGCAAAATTGAGCCTTCCGGCAGCATAGATCAGCCCAGTGTAAGAGGCCAGATAACCGCTAAAATCAATTACACATACGTGAAAGATCTGGGAAGCACCAACCTGGAGATAAGATACCGTGGAAACTAAAACACTGGCAGCAATAACAGGTATAGCACTGATTCTACTGGCTTCAGGATGCACACTACCTGAAGAAATCCAAGACACAGAAAATAAAGATAATAAGCCTGAACTTGCCAGTGATCGAGGCCTTAAAATCGAAGAGTTCAGGATGACGGATGAATCTTTGAGACCTAACCAGGAAGTTATAATGCGTTTGAAGTTGACAAACTACCACACCGAGGATATTGATATTAAGGAAGTCTCTATCTACAATGAAGGCCTTTTGAAAGTTGATAAATCCAGTAAGGAATGTAATCCAAGTATAGGTAAGCTTGGTAAGGCCTCTCCAGGTAATTATCCCTCTATGGTGTGCACTTGGCGAGTGACTGCTCCGGATAAGGAGAAGTACGGCGGTTTTGAGAATAAGCCTGCTTCGGTCAACCTCAGGTTGAAGTATGAGTCTTCTCTGACTAATGAGAAGCCTTTCAAGGTGCGTTTCAAGCCTCTTGATGAGATAAACAATACTGAGAGTATTGGAAAGAGTTTTTCGAACGCTGAGGTAAGCATGTCTGTTTCTACCGAGGATCCTGTTCCCAAGCAGGGTAGCAGGGTTTTAGAAGTGAGCGTTAAAGAAGTTGGCCGTGGAAGGCTTGTTGAAGGCTCCGAGTACAGGTTTGATTTCAGGCCTTCTCATCTTTTCCAGGGATGTAATCAGCCGGGTGCTCCAGTTGTGGGTAATGAATACAGCTTTGCCTGTACCCTTCAAGGCGGTATTGAGGGCACTCGGAACCTTGGATTCTCCACATCTTATAAATACGTGAAAGAACCAGTTCTAAACGTCAGGCTCGTGAATCAACAATGAATATCTCACAGAAACACTTGGTTGCAGTACTTCTCGGCGCGGTTTTAATAGGTTCAGGATGTACCATAGGCGGAGGGGGCAAAACCGATTCGGAGAAACAGTCTACTACTTCCCCCATACAGGTGCAGGAGTTCTCAGCATTCCCGAATCCAGCACCTGAGAGTAACAAGGTAACCTTCACCTTGACAATGAAGAATACTGGCGAGGTAACAGCAGAAAACGTGAAAGCCAAGCTGTGGAACCCTCCATTTGCGAATACAGCTCAGGACGAAGCTACCTGGAGGAGCGAAAACGGAGGAAGAGTAAGACAAAGCGATATAACGTATGATTTCGGAAAGCTTCAAGGCACAGAGTCTGGAGTTGATCCTTTCCCAAAGACAGAGGAAATAAGGCTTACAGCCCCCAACCTGAGGGAAGGAGATGCCTGGTCCTACCAGTTCAACGCAGAGATAAGATACGAATACACGACCCAAGGAAGCACCAGTCTCACAGCCATGAACTCCGAAACATTCCAGGAAAGCAGCCAGGAAAGAACCACAAACATTGATATCCCCACAAACAGCGCACCTATCACACTTTCAGGCAGGATAAGAACCGGAAACCCAATCGTATTCTACCAGGACGAAAACGGTCCTAAAAACGCAGTTCTCTGCATAGATGTCAAAAACAAAGGGTCTGGAACGGTATACAGTCCTGAAGCATCCACAGGAAACAGCTACAACCTTCAGGACAGCTACGAGAACAAGCTTGACCTTACAGTAGAAGTAGTAGGATCAACACGTGTAAGCGCAGAAGGAAACAGCTTCAGTAAGACAGCTGAAAAAGAGGTAAGTCTTGTAGACGGAGATCAGGCAAGGCCTTGCTTCACGTTAGAAGTCAGCCCACCAACACAGGGCTCACAGAAAACTATAGGACCTATCTCAGTAACAGCCGATTACGTGTACACCAAAGACAGTTCCACCACAGTGACAGTAAACGGAAGAGCCAACAACTAAGATTTTTATTCCAACACTATTTCTTTTCCTTAATCTTCCTGTTTTGAAGCAGAACTGGACCTGGGAAGGCCTTTCCTCTTCAACCAGTTAAACCTGTGAATTTCTTAGAGCTTATCTGCAGTATTTTAGCTGGTTAGATAGAACTGTGTAAACCGCAGAGCATCCAAGTTCTTGAGAAGTGGCGAAGACAGGTTTTTCCCGTAAAGCCTTTACCTAATGTATAGTAATAGGGAGTAGTATCTGTTGTGATTTCTGATGAGAAGGGTATTGGAGAGAATTTTTTCTGTGTCCTAAATCCCCATTTTTGAAACCGTGTCTCAAAAAGTTGTAGAAAGATGAGGGGAAGAAAAGAAGAGAGTAAATGTGTTGGAAGAAGGCCTTTTTACTTCCATTCTCTGTAGAGAATTGCTGCTGTGAGGATTAGGCCTGTGATGATTGCTATTGCTGCTTTTCCTGCTGTGTTACTGGCTGTTAGTGTGTCGGCCAGGTTTGAGGCTTTTTCTGTGAATCTTCCTGTGATTGAGCCTTTGTCGTCTTTGATTGCTTTTTTGATGTCTTTTCCTATGACTAGTTTGACTGTCTCTGATTTCTTGATTTCTTTGCCGACTGCTGTTGCTGTGATCTTGACTTCTCCTTTTTTCTGGAATGGAATTCCTGCGTAGATGTCTGCGAATCCTGTTTCCCCAGGCTGGACTGTAACTGTTCTCTGGTCTTCATCGCTTTCTCTGTCTTTGATTGAGATCCAGGAAGGTCCTTCGTAGGCCAGTTTGTAGGTGTTTTCCTTGGTACCTGTGTTTTCAAGCCTGACCTCGTAAATCTGGCTTCTGTTCTCTCCTGCACTTGCTACTTCAGGAACAATGCTCATCCGCAGGTCGTAGCAGTTCTCCACGTTTACCTGTCCCTCTACCGTCTTAACAGGTTTTCCGAAGCTTGAGGCCTTTACCTCTACCTTGTAGTTTACCTGTCCTATCCCTGTTTCTGCTGTGTCGACTGTAAGGCCTACCTGTTTTTTCTGACCTGGTCTCAGCGTTACTTCTTTGGTTCCAAGTTTTCCTGTGTCTGTTTTGAGTGTGTATGTTTCCCTGGCTTTTCCTGTGTTTTTTACTGTTATCTGTGTTGTTTCTGTTGTGTTTTCACAGGTTGTAACCGTGTTTGTGGACAGGTTCATGTCCATGCCGTTGTAGGCCTGGACTGTTGCAGTGTCTTTAGATGTTACTTCTGATTTTGCCGTTATTTCTACGTTTATTTTTCCTTTTTCTGTCGGCTTGATCTGTAGCTGTGTTGTTTTTGATTCTTTTGCCGGGATTTCAAGAGTTGTCTTTTCCAGTTCTCCCCGACTTGTTTTCAGCGTGAATTCGTCTTGTTTTGTTCCTTCGTTCCTGACTGTTACATTGAACTCTGCTGTTGTTCCTGCTGCTGCTCTTTTCTGGCCAGGGTTGACTACTACTTCTGAAGCGTAGCAGGTTTCTGAGTTGAATTCTACTGCTTGAATGTCTTGTGCGTAGCTTTTTGTTGATGCTGCTACCACGTTGAATGTTTTCTGAACGGGTTTGTTCGATGAGACAATGAGTTTTGTTGTCACGGTTTCCCCGTCTTCTAAAGTCATTTTACGGGTTGTGAACTCTCCGACTTCGGAGGAAAGTTTGAACTGTTCTTTCTGGATTCCATCGTTTGTGACTTCGACAGTATATGTCTTCTTCTCTCCAAGACACGCCGTCTTGGAAGATTCCATTACTTCTACATCGACTTTATGCTCCTTAATTACCTCTACAGCTGCGTCAACCGAGTACTTCTTACCTGTAGCCTGTGAAGTAGCGGTGATCGCCATACTGTACCGGCCCGCTTCCTTCCCGGTATCAGGATTGTACCAAACATTTACAACCTCAGATTCTCCTGGCTCCAACTCAACCTGTCTCGGAGCAATAGAGACAGCGGAAGCATCTGAAGCAGATAAAGAGTATTCATCCATAACCGGACCCGTATTCTCAAGCTCAACCTCGAAAGAAGTGAAAGAATCTATTCTTACACTGGAGCTTTGAGGAAATATAGATAGGTCCGCAGGGCTTGCAGCGGCAAAAGCCGCTGTAAACGTCAAAACTGTTCCAAGTAGTACAAGTTTATTCATACCGTTCATGTGGAATTGTCACCATATAATAACACCATTACCAAATCTTTTATATTAGTCGATAGTTGTAAAACCCCGAACCGGTGAAAAGAATATTTGAAGACCTTACCGGAAGAATGAGGAAAGGCCTTGAACTACTGCCTGGAAGAAGGTTTTCTCTGTTTGAGGTTTTTTCGTACCTCCTGTTATTACGTCAAGTTTCTCGGTGTAGACTGTTTCTCCTTCCGCAGTTACCTGTATATCAGGTCTGTAGCTTCCTTCTTCCTGGGGTGTAAGGTAGAAGTAGATTGTTTCTTTTTCTCCAGGATTCAGGATTGTCTTCTTCTCTGACTGAGAGATCCATGTGGATGGAAGGCCTTTAAGCCGTGCATTGTATGTTTTCTGCTGGCTGTTATTGTTGTAGAGCTCTACTTTGACCATTCCGGAGCCTGATTCGACTGAGGCTATCTGTCCTGGGAAGCTTGAGGCCTCTTCCATCATTTTCAGTACTTCTACAGTTGTGGATGAGGCATCGCCCGGTCCTGATGTCAGTGCTGCTATCTTGTATTCATGGAGGCCTGGTTGACGGGCTTTTCTCTGGAAGCATACTTTTCCGCTTTCCTTCCTGGTTGTAAGAACTTCTCCATCTCTTATCAGGACTACCTCCGGTGTTACCTGAGAGCTTACCTGAGCACATACCTGGAATTCCTGTGCTTCAAAGACCTTTACAGGTGCTTCTATTCCTGTTACCTGAGCAGTTGGAACAACGTTGATAGGTCTTGAGTCCTGAGCTCCCTTTGTCTCTGCCTTGATTACGTGGGAGCCTACTTCGGTAGCCGTCACCCATGTCTGGAAGTATCCTCCAGGATCTGTGGTTGTGGAGGCCTTGACCTCACCTCCTATCTTGATGTCAACAGTTGTTTTGCCTTTCACCCCGTCTACGTAGCCGCTGACCTTTACCATATCTCCTACTACTGCTTTCTGGTTCTGAACCGGGTAGCTGACACTCATTGAGATCTGTGAGGCCTTTCCTGCCTGCGTAAGACATGAGTTGACGTCAACCGTCTCTGTAACTTTTTCTCCGGTTTGCTCTATACTGACTGTGAACTCTTCCTCTCCGTCTCCCTGAACGTTTGTGAAGTAAAGCGTTTTGGAAACAGTTCCATCTGCTTCTAAGCTGAAGGATTTAGAGTCCTGAGAGTTGAGGCCTTCCCCTTTCAGTGTTATGTATTCGCTGCTGGACCCTGTGTTCTCTACCTTTACATTGGCTTTGAGGACTCCTCCCCGGCAGATAGTTCCTGTATGTGAGACCTCTTTGATTTCAGGCCCCGATCTGTAAAGTCTGAACACTTTCCGGGTTCTCTTCCCTTCCCTTATCTCTACCTGGCTGTGCCTGGAGCCATAATCCTGTTTCGAGGCCTTTACGGAGTAAGTACCTGGTTCCAACCGGAAGAAAGTTTCTCCATCGATACCTGTCTCCCTGGTTTCTCCATCTACCTCTACTTCTGCATCCTCCAGTCTTTCTCCTTCTCCATCCTTTACAACTGCCTTGAAGCTGCCTGTGGAGGATTCAACCCTGTCCAGGTAGACTGTAACTGTTTCAAGGCCTGAAACCTGTACCGTTCTCTCTTCAGAGTTGTAGCCGTCTTTGTATACTTCTAGAGTATAGCTTCCTTCTCCAAGGTCGAAGAATTTTTCTCCACCTGTTGTGTACCGTGTAACTGTTCCTTCAGGGCCTTCAGCTGTTATTCTTGCATCGTTGATTCTTCTGCCGTCGCTGTTCCTGACTTTTACTCTCAGACCTGTTTTATCAGGCTTTTCTCCAGTATCTCCCGGGTAAGTTCTTACTGTCTGCGAGGACTGGAAAGTCTTCCCTCCGCAGGGCGGCCCAATAGTTTTGAGTTCAGAAGTTACAAGACCTGTTCTCAAAGGCGAGACAGAGGCCTTGAACGTCCTGGTTTCACCGCTGCCCAGGGTAAAGGTTCTGGACTTGACTTCCTCCAGGTCCAGGCTGATGGAGGCCTTTACTTTCTGCGGCTCTCCTGTGTTATATATTTTGAAACTGGCTTCTGTGCTGGAACCGGATTCTATGAAGCTGTTCTGAAGTTTAAGGCTGCCTGCGTCTATTCCGCAGACCGCTGGCTCCTCACCTACGTTTACAGTTCTTGTAGTGGAGCTTGTCTTCCCTTCGTTGTCTTCAACTACTAACTGGACATTGTAGCTACCTGGAGTGAAGCTATGCACCGGCGTTTTACCGTTAGCTGTCGATCCATCTCCAAAGTACCAGCTGTACTCCACAACCCTTCCATCCTGGTCATTGCTTGCCGAGGCATCAAAGCTGACAGAGTCACCTGTCTCTGGCTGCGAAGGACTGTAACTGAAGGAGGCAGAAGGCCTTAAATTCCCTGTACTTCCATCATCCTCCTCATCGTCATTATCCTCATCACCGTCTCCATCACCTGCCAAAACTCTGACATAGCCTGATCTGCTTACTGTACCGCATTCTCCGCTCCGGTCAACTACGTCCACGGAGATATAACCGTTCCTGATATGTTCGAGAGAAGCTGTAAACGTTTCAGCATCTCCAGGCGCAATCTCTCCGTGCTCAGAGCTTTCACCGCCTACAGAGTCAAACTCTACATCAACAGTTTCTCTTTCACCGCCTGTATTCTCTACCTTAACAGATACATCCGCTTTCTCTCCTCCTGAAACAGTTTCAGGAACACTGAAATCCGTTACCTCCAGGTTACAGGTTTCAGGCCTAGGCTTTACTCTTAAAGTATCTTCATAACTGTCGCTGACCTCTCCACTACTTACCTTTAACTCAACGGTGTAGTAACCTGGTTCTTCGAAAGTATGAGTGATTTCCTCGCCGTAAACACTGTCTTGAACCCCTTCAATACTCCACCGGTACTCGTCAATTCCTCCTTCAGAACTGTAGCTGCCGGAAGCTGTAAAGTTAACCTGCTCTCCTACAAACGCAGGGTCAGGGCTTACTACAAACTCAGCTCCGACTTCAGGCCTTGACTCTTCTTCGAGGTAGAAAGCATCTCTCTGACTTAACTCCTTAGTGGTTCCATCTCCTGTCACCTCAACCCTGAGATCATGGTTTGCACCGGTTTCCAATCCCATATCCTTCAACTGCTCCCAGTTTACATAGACTGAGGCCTCTTCGCTTTCACCTTCTCCCAGATACGGCAAAGGATTAACTGACTGTTCAACACGTTTACCGTCAACAAAGAAGTCTACCTGCCAGTTATCAACCTGTTTAAAGGCCTCTATATCGACACTGAACTTTACAGCATCGCTGCTGGCTACTGAAGACTTACCTGAGGAAAGATCAGATATACTGAACTTTCTTCCTGTGTCAGAGCTTTCAACCAGTGTCAACTGTTTGTCAGCCTCTCTCTGCTTGATTTCTGCAGGTGTATAAAGTTTTGCTTC
Source organism: Candidatus Nanohalobium sp. (assembly GCA_042217615.1). GTDB lineage: Archaea > Nanohalarchaeota > Nanosalinia > Nanosalinales > Nanosalinaceae > JBDGSM01. The sequence continues at coordinate 2,460 of JBDGSI010000018.1, read as the reverse complement.
TACCTTGTAGGATTTTCCTTTCTGAAGGCCTTCGTCAAGAAGCTGTTGCTGGTTGAAAAACTTGGTTATTTCTCCGTCACTGACTTTTCTCTCGAAAGCTACCTGTTTCCCTCCAATAAACAGTTTGAAGTCAGGTTCCTTTCCAGCTGTTTCAATATCTGTTGTTATCTTTGTAGATCCTTCTTTCCCTAGCCTGGATTCTGAAACCGTTACAGAGTTAATTCTTACCTCTTCTGTATCCTGCTCTTCTTTCTCTACCGTGAATAATTCGGTCTTTGTTTTCGATGCAAGAGCGCTTCCTGTAGATCTTTCAACTACCTTTACAGTCAGGTCTTTTGTACCTGTACCTGTTTTCCGTTCCAGTTTGCTCCAGGAAACAGTTTCTGACGCCGTGAAATCTGTAGAGGAACCCTGGTACCCTGAGCTCTGGTCTACGGGATAAGTTGCAAGCAGGCTGCTTCCTGAGTAAAACTTTACATCAAATCCTCCTACAATACCCTCCGTAGATATATCAGCATTCAACTCTACCTCCCCTCCTTTACTTACCCTATCCGGAGAAGCCCACACCGAACCGATACTTGCATCAGTAACCGTTTCAGACCCATCATCCTCCGCTTTCCTGAACTTTATCTGCGGCCCTTCCGCCTCTACACCCGTAGAACTAGCTGCACTGACCGTGTACCACGTATCAAACATTAGATCAACATCGTCATAGTGATTAACAATCTCGTCATAAGTGAACGTTTTCTCATACCTCTGAGGACCATCATAAGACTTTAAAGCACCATCATAGGACCTACCTATCGACCACTTATTGATCCTCCAGTGAATAAACGGGTAAATACTATCTACTCCTGTGTTCTCAGCCATGGCTGAAAAAGTAACCTTTTCGCCAGGCCTTACAACCTGATTATCTATACCAACATCGGTTAACTTGAGATCCTTCCCCGAACCACCGGAATCCTCAGAGTCCTCGGAGCCTCCATCACTCTCTCCACCATCTTCCTCCGGAGAACTATCCTTTGTTTCCTTAACCTGGACAGTAGCAGTATCCGAAACAGTCTCACCTCCCTCACTGTAAACAGCCTTGAAAACATACGTTCCCGCCGAACCAGGAGTGAAACTGCCTGAAACCCTGCAAGAACTTCCTGAACAGTAACTCTTACTTGCCACCTCAGTGAAATCAGGGCTGTAAGAAGGATGATAACTTGAACCAGAATCCCTCTGCCTGTAATACTTCAACTTGAAATCCCCATACAAATCACTGCCTTCAACCTCAGCAGCAACAGCAACAGAACCAACACCAACGTTCACAGAACCAGGTAAATCAAAAACTATACTTCTCGAAAGGCCTTCATCCCCTTCCTTACCTGAAGTAAACCGGACTGTCGTCCTACATGATTCCTTGTTATCTGGAACCCAGTCACCATCCTGAAGGCCTTGAACCCTGTAAGTAACTTTCCCAGGAGAACTTACCTCCCCGCCTAAAGCTCCTTCAATACTGCATTCTGTGCCTGCACAGAAGTTCTCACCGCTATCCTTACTTTTTACTGTTATCCAACCCATGTCAGCTTGCCTATCTATCTTTATTGCCTCAAGCTCTGGCGGATTAAAGAAGCCTAGGACACCGGAGTCCTCTACCTGTACTTTTCCAGAAAACTTGAAAGTATCTCCTACTTCAACCTTCTCAGGAGTTTCAGACGTAATCTTGCACGTAGCAGCAGCTGAAAGACCGGTAAAAAGCATTAAAACAGTTAGAACCAGTAAAAACTTTCCACAAAGGCCTTTCTTCAAACCATTCACGTTCATCGTACCTTTTCGTTGAATCTCAAAGTTCAAAACCTTTTCCACCTCTTTTCATACAAGACTATCATATATTCTTTCAACCAGGCCTTTCTCTATCTCGCCTTCAAAGTCATTATCCAAGGTCTCAGCTATCGGTTTGTACCCATGCTCAGTAGGCTTATAGACAACAATATGCCCATCAGACTCAGGAGAATACTCTAAATCCTCCACAGAAAAACCATTCTCCTCAGCAACTTCCTCAATACTCTCTTCCTGTCCATCAGAAAGAGCATCATCTATCCTATTCCAACCATACATCTCCTCAGTCTGATAACCATCACTGGTCAACCCAATACCGAGAATACCGCCGCCAACAGCAGCACCAGTCCCAAAAGCTCCAGCAGCACATAAACCTGCAAGAACCTGCCTCCTAGAAAGGCCTCCAGAAGAACCTGAATAATCCTCTATTACCTCCTCAAGTTCGTCTTGACTTCTCTTAAGTTCAAGTGCTCTATCATCCATGTGTTCTCTATGGTCCAGTAAATACTCTATCACCCCCTTGAATACCTGTTCTGACGAATAGCTCAACGTATCTTGAGTCTCAACGATCTCTGCAAGGTGAATCATTGCGTCCTGTGCGTCTTCTGTTTCATCTACAGCTGACAGAAGGTTCTC
>JBDGSI010000017.1:0-3839 GCA_042217615.1 Candidatus Nanohalobium sp. | reverse complement strand
TCCGGAATGTGTGGAGGGAGAGATTTTACAGGATGTGGACGATCTGGAGAAGTTTATCCCTAATGACTGCGGTCAAATGGAAAACTCTGATTTAGCGCTTTCTGAGGGCCGTATAGCCCGTTTGATGCGTGAAGAAATGAGCGACGAACAGACTTTGGACGGTGATGTACCTCACGTGATTAACTGTGTTCTTTCCTGATTGCTGGATGAGATTATTGATAAAACCGGTGAGGAAGCGGAGATGATGGCCAAGGTTAAGGAGGCGCACGTCATATCTAATCAACACTAATGAGTACGACCCAGAACCCATTATCCGTACATGGGAAGCAGCTACGGGAGAAGATTTCTGTGAGTCTCTTCCTGTATCAATTACTGGTGAGGGCTCAGAAACGCCACCTGACACTGATGACCTGTATCGGGAACTATGGATTGACAGTTGGGAGGAAAGAGGGAGTTGTTAGAGGAGGTTGTTGAAGAAGCTTATTATTTTGTCTAGAAGGGTTTTTTCGTCTTCTATCTGGCCGTGTCCTGCTCTCAGTTTTTGAAGTGTTTCTCCTTTGTGCTGGACTTTGAGTGTGAAAGGCCTGTTGTTCTCCATTTCTAACCTGTATTTTTTCATGACTTTCTGCTGGATACAGGTTTGATTGCTTTCTTCTAGGTAGATGTTGAGGGTGAAACTGTCGTCGCTTCCTGTTATGTTGTGTTTCAACTTGTGGCACGGTGTCGGTGAGTCAATAAGACCTGTGAATGAGAGCTGGATGTACTTTGTGGAAATGTTTCTCAGTCTGTCTTCAGTAATATTGCTGAGCTGGCCCGTCTCCCACAGCTTTACTGTGTACTGTGTTCCGTTAGGTCCTGCTGTGGTTGCCGAGGCCTCCGTGGACGTTATCGCCATTTCCCCGTCTTTAACATTGTTTGAAGGGCTTGAACCGTTTTCGTATACGACTGCTCCTGCTGTTGAGGCTAGGAGAAGTGCTGCCGCGATGACAAAAGTTTTTCTCATGTTTCCAGTTGTTGGACTTCTTCCGTTTTATAATAGGGTGTAGCTGTTCGTTTTGTTTCAAACAGGTAGAGTTGGAAAACTGATTAAAGACTGAGGCCTTACACTGTATTTATTATGGCAGAGAACGTTGGGCTTGTGGTAGCGGATTACCATGAAGAACTGTTGAATAAAATGCAGAAAGAAGCGGAGAAAGCAGCAGAAGAAAACAATGCAGAAATTACAGAAGTTATAAAAGTGCCAGGAGCGTTTGATACTCCGCTTGCAGCACGGAAACTAGCATCCAGGAAAGATATAGACTGTGTGGCTGTTCTTGGAGCTATTATAGAAGGGGATACTGACCATGACAAAATTATAGGTCATTCTACTGCGAAAACCCTGCAGGAGATTACATTGGAGACAGAGACTCCTGTAACGCTTGGAATCAACGGCCCTGGAATGAGCTCCGAAGAGGCCTTTGAAAGAATAGAAAACGGGTACAGCGCAGTAGAGAGCGCGCTCAGACTTGTAGACGAGATCTCAGGCTAAGTTTTTTCTTCATTTACTTCCTATATTTTCCCTGCAAGTTCTTCCGGCGGCTCTATATCTGAGGTCATTATGTTACTGAGTCTTTGAGATATAAGGAAGGGAGCTACTTCTCCCTGCTTCTCTTTAAATGAGTCTATAAGGTCTGACATCATTTCATGGCATTCTCCACTGCATTTAACCAGTATTGATCCTTCCCGTTGAAGGCCTTCAACTTTTCCTACTTGTTCAAGTGCTTCTTCTTTCCCTAAGAGGTTTTCCTCTCTGTCCAGTATTTCCTGCATTAGGACCCAGTAACGGGTTTTCTCCGCTATGTCTTTGAAGCTGTTTTCTTCAAGGTTTCGGGCTATGACATAGACTTCGTTGTTGCCTGAGAACATTCTAATGTCTGCCAGGAATCTGAAGAAGCTTTTTTCTTCATCTCCTTCTATCTCTAGTTCTCCGTCGCTGTATTCGAGGCCTTTTACTTCTCTTACTCTCTGCTTAACTATTTCTTCTCCCAGTATCTGTTCTAGTTCTTCTAATGCTTGTTCCAGCGCTTCCCTGTATTTCATTCGTTTTTCACTTCTGTTTGAGGGGTTCGCCTGTGATTACCTGGACTACCATGTTCTGGTGTCTTACTCCTGCAAGTGATCCTGGACAGGCTATTTCTCCATAGGTGTACCATCCTACTACCGGTACGTCCTCTCCTACTTTTTCTTTAACTACTTCAAGTTCTTCTTCAAGTTTATCGCTCTGGTCAAGGAAGTACCAGCGGCATGCACAGTCATGTACCAAGACCGCTTCCACATCATCGGGGTCGCCGGCTTTCTCCAATGCCATGTCAACAGCTTCTCTGGCACCTTCCATCACTTCCTCGGAGTGAGCATCCATTATATGAACTGTCCAGCCTTCTTTAATCCGTTCAGAGAACATCATACTACCTTCCTCTTCATCCACATCCAGGGGTTCACGGATACGGAACTCATCCTCTCCCGTGTCAATACCAAGAGGCTTAGTTAACAGGAACTGAGAGTTAGCAGCTTTTGCACCGAAATGCTCCTTGTAATAATCCAAGGCCTTCTGACCGTCCAGTTCGTAAACCCAGTTACCCTCTGCAGAAGTAACTTCAGCTTCATCAACCTCTTGATCCAGTCCGTGTCTAACTCCAAGACCTGTTCTTACGTCTATATCAAGGCCTGCAAGCAGTATACTGTCCTCCAAGACTTCTCCATTCTTTAAGACATAGGTCTGGTTCAGAGCCCAGTCATCGCCGGCCCATCCGCCGCCGATATAAGTATCCAGCACGTCATTGACGCCTTCCATTATCTCCTGGTTATCTCCTGCGAGACCTGAGCCGATACCAGTTACCAAGATATTAGGATAGCTTCTCCACTCGCCAGATGAATCACTGGCTACAACAGAAGGCACATAACCGTTATCAAGGCCTTCCAGTAAATCTTCGGCAGCAGTTCTTCCTGCCTCAAAACCGTTTTCATTTACACCTGTTGAAACACCTGATCCGGCCTTTACTCCTTCGCCTCCAACAGCTAACGCTACAACATGTTCAGTAAAGGAACTGGTTCCATGAATCTCTCCTGCAGTCGAAGAACCTACGATAAGAGCGTCACAGGCCTTATCCGCTCCTTCAACAACTTCTTCCTGAACATAGTTGCTTGAAGCAAAGAGATATACTATCTCGGGACTGTCTTCAACTTCTTCAACAGCCTGTTCAACAGCTTCTTTACCCGCAGATTTTCCGTTTTCATCGCCTGAAAAACCGGAACCAGCTGAAACCATACTCATACCAAATCAGTTAGAAAGATAGGTAAACTCAACTAAAAAACCTAAGCCTAGACACAAAGTTTGGGAAAAAGGCCTTCCTTTCTTTGGAAAAGTTTTATTATCTTAAGCAAGCTCTAAATAGATATGGCAGAAATGAAGACACAGGAATGGCTGCCCTTACACATATCCTAGGGCTTTTCACAGGATTCCTAGGACCTCTAGTTATCTACGTAACGCAAGACGAAGAAGGGTTCGCGAAGGAAAACGCTAGAAAAGCCCTTAACTGGCAGATCAGCTTCACAATCTACGTCATAATAAGCATGATTCTATCAGTAGTAATTATCGGAATGCTGATCCTACCAGTACTAGGACTGCTTGACCTCATCTTCTGCGTAATGGCAGCAATAAAGGCCTCAGACGGGGAAGCATGGGACTATCCTCTTACAATCAGTCTTCTCTAAGGCCTGCTCTTCCCTCCATTTTTCTTCTTTCTTCAAGATTTTTACAGTTAAGTGCACAAACTCTTCTTCATGAAATGTCCTTCCGAAGT
>JBDGSI010000016.1:0-1757 GCA_042217615.1 Candidatus Nanohalobium sp. | reverse complement strand
TTCGGTCTGTACGGCCTGTTTGCGTTGTTCGGCCTTGACAAGGAGATCGAGCTGTAAGAAAGCGTTTAGCCTCTTTCTCTCTTAGAAGTCCAGTTTTCTGTAGCCTACGGGTACTGTTAAGATGCTTACAAGTGCAAGTACTGCCAAAGGCGTAATTATTTCTGAAAGGCCTGCACCTGTTACTGTTACCTGTCTCATTGCCTGTATTGAGTAAGTTAAAGGCACCAGCTGCGGTAAAAATCTTAGGAAGTCTGGAAGTGTTTCTAAACTGTAGAATACCGGCGATAAGATCGCCATCACCATCATGATAGCTGAGCCAGCCATCTGTATGTGTTTCTCCTTCTTAAAGTAGGATCCAAGTATAAGACCTATGCCTATATGAGATACTGCAGTCATGACAAGCACAAGGCCTTGAAGCAAAGGTTTTACATGCATTTCTGTGGTTAAAACCCCTATTGAAAGAATTGTAGCCGCCATTAGAAGGCCTCCGATGTTTGAGATAAGTGCTTTGGCCTGTACGTACTCTATTTTTGTTATCTTTGTTGTTCTTATCATTCTGTACATTCCGCTGTGCCTGTCCTGAGATATAGTGAGGCCTAGTAGTACGGCTGAGGTGTATGCTAGTAGGAAGACGGAGTAGGAGGCTGTTATTGAAGCTGTTTTACCTGGGTTTAGTATAAAGCCGAATAGGAATACTGCTGAGGCAAATGCTACTGTGAAGAGTGTTGCTAAAGGCCTTCTTAGCTTGCTTAAGATGTATGCTTTTACTAGTTCAGCGGCCTTCTTCATTGTACCTCTTCCCTGTGAATTTGAAGAACACGTCTTCTAGTCCTGGACGTTTAACAGAGATTTTATCAAGTTTCTCTATCTCTCCTATATCTGAAAGCTCTTTCAATACTTTGTGAGGCTTGTCTGTCTTGATTTCGAAAAAGTCTCCGGAGACTGCTGCCCTGCCTTCAAATCCTTCCGGGACAGCTCCTTCTGCCTCTATAATGTATTTTGCGTCAACCCTGTCTACTAATTCTTCAATTGTTCCTTCTACGATTTTAAGGCCGTCATCTATTATGATAACTCGGTCACAGAGCTCTTCTGCTTCCTCCATTATATGTGTTGATATCAGAACTCCTCTGTCATCTCCAATATTTTTTACAGTGTCTCTAAGGTTTTTCTTGGCTTTGGGATCAAGGCCTGCCGTTGGTTCATCAAGCAGCAGGTAGCCAGGGTCTTTGAGTAGGCCTGCGGCGATATTCAGTTTTTTCTTTGCTCCTCCGGAAAGGTTTTCTAGAAACCTGTCTCTGTCCGGTTCAAGGCCTACCCGGGTTATCACTGATTCAGGCCTGGTTTCTCTGTTGTTGAGTGTTGCCATCATCTCCAGAAATTCTTCCACTTTCAGCCTGGAGTTGTATTCTGTCTCCTGGTAGACTAGGGCTGTATCTTTCTCCAGGAAATTCCCTCTTTCAACTCTTCCAGAGTCTGGACTCATTAAGCCGGCTAGAATATTCATTACAGTTGTTTTACCTGCACCGTTAGGACCCAGAAGACCTACTATTTCCCCTCTCTCTACTGTCAAGCTGAAATCCCTGACAGCATCAACCTCATTAAAGGACTTTGAGATATCCTTGGCTCGAAGCACCGCGTAAAAACTATTCTCTTACACGTTTTTCAAACCATTCAAAGAACAACCTGTTTCCTCAACAAACCAATCCCCCGCCGCCTGCATATAACCGTCTCAGAACAGTTTCTGAAGGCCTTCTCCC
>JBDGSI010000015.1:0-26071 GCA_042217615.1 Candidatus Nanohalobium sp. | reverse complement strand
GTCGGAGCTAATGAAAATCTTATAGAGTTTGTAGAAGATAGAAAGGGTCATGATCAAAGATACGCAGTTGACAGTTCCAAAATCAGAGAATTAGGCTGGGAACCACAAGTTAGTTTTGAAGAGGGCCTTAGAAAGACAGTAAAAGAATTAGAAAATTAGACTGTAAATATGATCGTAAAACAAAAAACACAGCGGAGGCCTTTCGTACATGTTAAGGATACTGCAAGAGCGTTTATTGAAATCTCAGAAGCAGATAAAGATAAAGTAAGCGGCGAAATATTTAATGTAGGTTCTAATGAACAGAACTACCAGATCAAACCTTTAGCCGAGAAAATCATGAAAGCCTTTGATTTCGAAGTGGGATGGGAATGGTACGGAGATCCAGATGACCGTTCCTACAAGGTTGATTTTACTAAGATCAGGGAAACTATAGGGTTTGAACCAAAACATACTCCTGAAGAAGCAGCAAAGACCATCTATCAGAAGATTGATGATGGAGAACTTGAGAAAACTGAGAAGACCAGTACCGTAGGATGGTACAAGAAGCTACTAAAAAGCGAAAGAAACCTGGATGGTAAGAAAATAGAAAGCAAACTTCTATGAGAAATAACCCTCTCGTATCGGCTATACTACCTGTTTACGAACCTGATGAAGAATGGTTAGAGATAGCAGTTAGAAGTGTTCTCAATCAATCCTATGATAACCTTGAGCTTGTTATAGTAAATGACGGCTCTGAAAAGCAATTAGATGAAATCATAAACCCCAAAATAATCGAAAAAGAAAATGTGAGGGGTTATTACCAAGAGAACCAAGGATTTACTGGAGCCACCAACACTGCTATTAGCAAGGCAAAGGGAAAATATGTGGCACCAATAGGTCAAGATGATATGTGGAATAAAAAGAAAATTGAAAAGCAAATTACCGATATGCAAACTTCAGATGTTGCATCATTTTCCAAAGCCAAGATAATAGATAAGAATGGAAGCAGAGTAAGCTCTATGGGAAAAATCCAAACAGACAATATTGAGAGAAAACTTTTAGAAGGAAACTTCATATGTTACGAAGGATCCTTAATAAAGAAATCAGAAATGCCTGATAGCTATCTAAACACAGATTATCAGGTTTCGTCAGACTATGACTTGTGGCTCAATTTGTTACCTGGAGAAGATTTTTCCTATATCGACGAATACCTTGTTAAGAAACGGAGGCACGAAGAAGCCGGTAGTTTCGACCCATCCCAATATTTCGATGAGGATAGAAATATAATAAAGAACTACTGCAAAGATTCTGAGATAGACTTCAAAGATGTCTGGAGTCCATACCTCCGTCGTAAGGGAAAGGGCCTTTACAAGATAGGGAAAAAGAAAGAAGCACGAACGTTTTGGAAAAAAAGTTTCTTTACTCAGAAAAACATTTTCTCGCTAGCCTTATTAGCCCTTTCGTTCAACAAAACACTCTACAACTCTATTAACGAACTATACAGGAAACACGCAAACTAATCGCCGAATATATTCTGATAACTATCTACAGCATTCTTTATATCAAACTTTTCTTCTCCGAATTTTCGAACCTTCTTCTGTAAGGCCTTTAGTTCTGAATCATTATTTATCTTCTGCTGGATCCATTCTGCTAGCTCATCTGTGCCAGAGTTCTGGGTTCCGAGGCCTTTTTCTGTCAGTAAGTTATCTGGGTTGTTGTGTCTTGAGGCTACTGGTGTTCCTGCTACTACGCTCTGTATGAAGGCGTTGGGGAATCCTTCTTTGTTTTTGTCGGATGTGCTGACGAAGATTGAGGCCTTTCTGTACCATTCTGTGTCGTCTTCTACGAATCCTAGTATCTCTGCGTTTTCAATCTCTGATGCTCTTTCCCTGAGTTTTTCCATTTTTTCTTCTGGTCCTGTGCCTGCGAGGCAGAACCTCCAGTCCTCCGCTTCAACTTTCTCTGCGATGTCGAGGAAAAGTTCCGGTTTCTTCCATTCTCTTTCGAAGCTGGCGAGCCAGAGCACGATCTTTTCCTTGTCTTCCTCCAGATCGACTTCGGGCACCGGATGTCCGTGGTAGAACCATTCGAACTTCTCGTCAGGGCCTGGGAACTGTTTCTTCGCTTTTTCGTGCATCTTTCTGGAGTAGGATACGTGTTTGTCGGCCAGTCTCATTCCTATCTGTCCCGATATCCTCCTATTGAGGGATAGTTTTTTCCTCCATTCCGGGTCTACTTCGTGGTTGTTGGCGGCGGAGTAGATGAACTTGCTTCTCCTGGCCTTCGCCACCAAAGCTGTTAGGCCTGTGAGGTGTGTGTAGCATGCGTTCCAGTACACATCTGCGTTTTCTCTCCAAATCTTCTGCATGAAGTCTTTCCTGATCTGCAGAGGGTTCCAGTCTTCTGAAGGCCTTGGTCCGTAGGAGATTATCTTGACTCCTTCCTCTTCCTGTACTTCGGGTTGATCTTCCTCAAAGTATCGGGTCGAAAGGACTACTTCATGGCCTCTTGAGGCAAGTTCTCTGCCGAACTCCCTGCCCCAGGTCTCTGCCCCTCCATTACTGTACTTGTAGGCTGCGTTGAACGTATAGCATATCTTCAACTTTTCTCACCTATCTTCCTTAGAAACTGTTCGGTTATCTTTTCCGCCGAGAACTTCTCCGAGTGTTCTCTGTATTCCTGTTTTAGTTTCCATTCTTTTGACTGTATTTTCTGTTTCCAGGCCTTCGGGTCTTGGAAGTTTTCTACCTGTAGTTCTTCGAGGCCTGCTGCTTCGGGTAGGCCTCCTGTCCCACTTACGAGCGCCGGTATCTTGTTGTGCATGGCTTCTGGTGCGACCATTCCGAAGGGTTCCGGCCACTGTGAAGGCACGAGCAGTAGCTTGGTCCTGGAGTAGATCTGTTTTATCTTGTCGACGTGTTCGACAGTTTCTACGTTTTCGAGGCCTTCCAGTTTTTGCTGTACATCTTTCTCTCCTGATCCGAGGGCGAGGAAGTTTTCCTCGGGCATCTCCCTAGCTACTTCTGCGAAGATCTCTCCTCCCTTGTACTTTGACGGGTTGATCATGGTGATGTGTTCTCCTGTTCCCTCTGCTTCGGCTTCGGTGTAATCTATCGGGGGGTAGAGTACTTCCGTCTCAACTCCGAGGAACTGCTCAGTCTTTTCCTTCATGTATTCGCTGTTGGAGAAGACGTGTTCAGCGTTCCTCAGCGCTTCCTCAAAATTCTTTTTTATCGAGTAGTAGAAGGGGTACTGCCATTTGAACTTGAGGCCTGACTCTCTGAGGCAGGAATGTTGTTCGACTTCTCCTCCGGCGAACCGTTCGATGCAGAGGTGGCTGTAGTCTATCAGAAGTATTATGCATGGAACGCCTCTTTTCTCGCATATCTTCTGTGTTACCGGTGCGAGGCCCAGCTGTGTTACGACGTAGTCCGGTTCTTCCTTTTCTATCACTCTGGAGAGCTTTCTTCCCCACTGGACTGACTGTATGAAGTTCCTTGTCCATCCTCCAGGTATATCTGCGGCTCCTGCGGTGTAGTCCTCTATCTCAGGGTCTTCCTCGCCGTTATGTAAAGCAACTGTCTCATGGCCTCTCTCCTCCAGCTCCAGCAGAAGATTTCTTAACGCGTGTTCTCCTCCCCCTCGAGGCGGGTAGAGGTATTCGGTTGAGGACAGGAACTTGGTCATGTGTATCCCAGGTCGGCGAGCTTTGATTTTACCTCTTCGTCGTCGAAGTTGTTGAAGTCTCTTCCCGCTGCCTGGAAGTTTTCGAATCCTCCTGCTTCCTTCTCCATTCTCTTCTTTTTCTCTTCAGGTATATCTTCGTTATAGTCCACTCCTCTCTCCGTGAACTTCCCTGAAATGTCCTCGAAGTTCTTTCTCTTCAATAACTGATTTTCACCGTCTGTCACGGATATTGAGGCGTCCAGCCAGGGAAAGTCGTGTTTCTGAGCTATGGAGGACTCTCCTAGTTCCGATACAGCGTATTCTGTCTTCAAGCTGTCCAAGGCCTTTTCCTGATCTTCAGGGCCTTCCTCTATAAACTGTTTCAGGTTCTTCGTGGATACAGTCTCCTCTATCCTGTCCTGGGCCTCTATAAATCCTCCGGAAATTATCAGAGGGACGTGGAGGTTCTCCTTGGACAGGTATCCGTGTTCGAAGAGTCCGTTCTCTCCGAAGTTGTCTCCGTGGTCTGCTGTTATTATCAGGACCGAGTTTTCGTACATATCTTCCTTCTTCAGCTTTTTGACAAGTCTTCCGATGTAGAAATCAACTCTGTAAGTCTCCGCCCTTCCCAAGTTAAGCAGGGCTTCTCTGTCCTCCTCGGATATATCTATCTCGCCGTTTGAGGCCTTTCTCCCAAGTTCCTCCTTTCCATCGTCGATCAGTTGCTGGATCTCGGCGCTGACTTCTGTGTTTCCGAACCTGGATTTCGCGAGGAAGTGTGGTGCGTAAGGCCTGTGAGGTGTCTGGTAGTTTGTGAATACGAAGAGAGGTTCCTCTGAAGTTTTGATCTCTCTGTTGAGCAGGTAAGTTAGGAACAGCTCTCGGTCTTTTCTCCCCCATATTCTCTGGAGCATTGTGTCAGCCCACATGAAGGGATTCAGAGTCTTCTTACGTGGGTACTCGTGCCTTACGTCTTTGTACTTGTCGAAGCCCTGGCTGTAGCCCGCTTCCTTTGAGATATGTGCTGCTGTGTGGTATGCAGCTGTCCTATAGCCTTTCTCTGAAAGTCTGGAGGCTATCGTTTCTGTTCCTGATTTTATCTCCGGTTCTGGAGAAGTTCCTCCAACGTCCGTAGGCCTCTTTCCTGTGAACATTGAGGCGTGGGAGGGCGGCGTCCATCCGGAAGGGGCGAACGCATTGTCGAATGTTAGGCCTTTCTCCGCCAGATCATCTATGTTGGGAGTTCTGGCCTCATTGTCGTAGACTCCGAGGTATTCATGTCTTGTGGAGTCCAGCACTATCAGGAAGATGTTTGGTTCTGTCATGTAGGTGTTTGCTGAAGAAATCGTATTAAATGTGATGAATGCTGTCTTGAGCTATTTATTTCTGGAGTTTCAAGGCCTTGGCATGGAAATAGGTATCCTTTGTCGTACTGTTTATCCTATCCACGGTTTCGGTGGTGCGGAGAAGCATGTCTACTATGTTGCTAAAGGCCTTGCGGAGAGAGGTCACGAGGTCCATATCTACTGTCTAGAGGCTGATGATGCCTCGGATGAGGAGTATGAGGACTTGGATCATGAGAACCTTGTTCTGCATGAGGTGGAGTACCGGGACCTGGGTATGGGCAGGTTGAACTTCTTCGAGTACGTGTACCTGATGAGGAAGAACTGGGATGAGCTGGATGAGCTGGATATCGTTCATTCCCACGGCATCTTTCCTATCACGGCTTACTCCTACTTTCACGAGAACGACATAGTTGTTACGACTCACGGTCTGGAGGAGTTTCGTTACAGGCATCTGAAGATTCCTTTGGCTCCTTTCAACTTCTTCGATAAGAGGGCAGCCAGGAAGAGGGTGGACCGTTTCATCGCTCTAAGCAAGGGTAACAGGGAGGACCAGAAACGACTGCTTGGTATAGGGGACGATGTTATAACCGAGATACCTAACGGTGTGGACGCTGATTTCTTCCAGCCTTCCGATACCTCGGAGGTAGAGAAGAGATACGACCTGAGGGATAACGTGGTAGTGGCTGTCTCGCGGCTGGTCGAGTACAAGGGTCACGGCCTCCTGGTGGAAGCAGTCAACCAGATGGATGACACTTCTCTCGTAATAGCTGGAGACGGACCTTTCAAGGAAGAGCTCGAGGAGAAGGCGGGCGAAGACGTGCATTTCGCCGGAAGAGTTCCTGAAGATGAACTACCTCTTTACTACTCTCTGGGAGACGTATTCTGCCTGCCTACGTTCGGTGAAGGCCTTCCTCTTTCGATACTTGAATCCCTCTCCTGTGGAACTCCTGTGCTTTCGACGAACGTTGGTTCGATACCTGACGTGGTGACTGAAGACATTGGAGAGGTAGTTGAACCTGAGGAGGTCGAGGAACTGAGAAAAGGTCTTGAAAATCTGTTCGACAGAGATCTTGAGGAGATGAGTGGTAGATGCCGGAAAAAGGCCTTGGAGGAGTACAGCTGGGACTCTGTTGTTGAGAAGACGGAAAGGGTCTACGAGGACCTCAGTTCTTGATCTCTCCCTCTTTCTCCTCAAACCATTCCTTGAACCTTTCAAGGCCTTCCTCCAGGCCTACCTCCGGTTCAAAGCCTAATTCTTTCAGCTTGGAGATGTCTGCCTCCAGTCTCTGTGGGTCTCCTTTCCAGCTCTCGTCAGTGTTGTAGTAGCTGGCGTCGAGATCGGCGATTTCTATCATCAGTTCTGCCAGATCGTTGATGGAGATCACGTTTTCTCCTGAAAGGTTGTAGGCCTCGCCTTTTTCTCCTTTCTCGGCTACGATCTCGAAGGCCTTTACTGTGTCGTCTACGTGGCAGTAGTCTCTGATCTGTCTGCCTGTTCCCAGGACTTCAAGTTCTGTGTTGTCTTCCTGGAGTTTTTTGAAGAAGTCGTACATGACGTAACGTGGCTGCCTTTCTCCAAACGTGTTGAATATCCTTACTGCGGAGATATTGAGGTCGTGCTGGTCGCAGTATGCTCTCATGTGTTTCTCCCCTGTGTATTTGTGTACTCCGTACGGGGAGATCGGGTCTTTCGGATGCTCCTCGCTCATCGGTGGGTTCTTCGGACTTCCGTAGACGGCTGCTGAAGATGCGTATACTATCTTTGGATCCATATCAAGCTGCCTCACGGCCTCAAACACATTGATTGTGCCTTTAGCGTTCACTTCGCAGTCGAACTGAGGATCATCCCATCCAGCTGAGGTTGCTCTGGTATGAGCTGAGGCCGCCAGGTGGTAAACCACGTCAGGCTCATCTATAGCGTCTTTGACTGCTTCAAAGTCTGTTATATCTACTTCGACGAACTCTGCTTCTTCATGTATATTTTCTTTTTTACCTGTGGAAAGGTCGTCCAGTACCTTGACTTCGTTTTCCTCTACCAGTGAATCGACCAGATGTGATCCTATGAAACCTGCTCCTCCTGTAACTACGATATCGGCCATATCCAATTCTTCATTACGGAAACTGATAAACAGCTATGGTTAGATAACCAGTACGCCGTACCTGAGCGCTCCTTTCCAGATCGCGTAACGTTTGGCAAATATGCCTATAGGTACGGTGTAGGGGCCTCTGAACCAGTCCGCCAAGCTGAATTCTGCGTTCTTTTCTCTCATAGCTGAGTAGCTGTAGTAGCTGCTTAACACTACGGAGGAGAAAAAGAGGCCTGAAAGAGCTAGAGGATTAAATGCTGATAGAAGTATCGAGGCAGCGATCAGGCCTTCAAACGCGAGTTCCTTCGGGTAAAGCACAGGCCCTACATAGGCTACGTGGTCGCCCAGTTTTTCGTTCCCCCTGAATTTCTGGTAGAAGTAAGGTTCTGTCTCGTACCTGAGCTGGTCCTGTATAAATTTTCTGAAGGTTCTTTTTCCTGCGTCATGTTCTACTTTTGCATCCACAAATTTGGATTTAAATCCTTGTTCTAAAGCTCTCAGACCGAAATCTGTGTCTTCTCTGAATATTGCATAGTTTTCGTCAAATTTCACTTTCTGAAATACTTCTTTTCTCACCCCAAGATTTGCGGTGAGGAAATGGCCTTCTTCCCCTTTATTTTCTACCAGGCGTGAGAAAGGTGTTCTTTCTCCGATGTATTCTACTTTCCCTTCAGCTATATCTACATCATCTAATGCTTGAGACATTTTTTCTTTCCATCCTTCTGTAGGATAGCAATCAGAATCCAGGAAAATTATTTTTTCTGATGAGGCCTTCTCTGCACCTTTATTTCTCGCCTTTGCTGTACCTCCTTTCACTTCAACATATTTTACGCCTGAAATATCCTGTAATTTTTCGCAGTATTTTTCGGAAGACTCAGTATCGTTTACCACGATTATTTCATCAGGCCTCTCATCTTTCGCTCTTTCAATAGCCTTGAAAACTTTCTCATCGTCTTTTGTCGGGATAACTACAGATACCATCTACTCGAGCACCTCACCAGTTTATCTGAAAAGTTACTCCAGCTGTACTTTTTTACGTTTTCAAGGCCTTGTTCACCCATCTCTCTCACTTTCTCAAACAGGTTTTCGGCCCGGTACTGGAACATCCCGATCACGTAATCGCTCTCATCGAAGGCCTTGCACATCTCTTCGTACCATTTCTCATCGAGTACACAGCCTCCATCAGTTGAAACAATGTATTCATTTGAGGCCTCCTCCACCGCGATGTTCCTGCCTTCCGCTATGTTGCAGCCTTCTTCCACCACGAGTTCGATCCAGTCGTGGTCTCATCGATTCTCCTTCGTTGTATACTGTGCAGATCAGTGTTGCTTCTTTCATGAAGTATACCTGTTTATTGTGGAATTGATGTTATAACTGAAATCATTTCGTCAGCCTAATAAATTTCTGTGCATGTGTTCAAAAACACCTGTATTTGAATACAGTGGTTTTTCTTGTAAGTAAAGTTGCACACACGTCACTGAACACCATATAAACTTTTCGGTCTTATGTTCAAAAACCAGGTGCTTTGAACACAAGGATTTATTTATGTTTATTTTGAACACATGGATATGGACGAGGATTTTGATGGAAGAGGTAGAGTTGACCTTTCCAGAGGCTATGCTTTCTACGTTCCCGGCGATATACCTCGTTCCCTGAAGGACATGGATTTATCGGGGGATACTCTATATAACTTGACTGAGGCAGAGTCTGCCCTAGGAGATCTTTCAGGCACCGGGAGAAACTTGAAGAATCCTCAGCTCTTGATCTCTCCCTACATGAAGAGGGAGGCGGTTCTGTCTTCGAAGATAGAAGGTGCTAAGGCTTCCTTGACGGACCTGTACCAGTTCGAGGTTGGAGGCCTCTCCAGTTCAGAAGATGTTCAGGAAGTAAAGAATTATTCAGAGGCCTTAGAGCACGGTATGAAAAGGATCGAAAACGGCGAGGATATCAGTCTTGAGTTACTGAAAGACTTGCATGATATACTGATGGACGGTGTAGTTGCAGAGAGAGGAGGCGAGATAAATACAGGTACTTTCCGGTCGGTCCAGAACTTCATCGGAGGTACTACTGCTGAAGAAGCGACCTATGTGCCGCCAGCTCCTGATAGAGTTCCAGGCCTTATGGATTCTCTCGAAAGGTTCATCCAGTCGCCTCCGAAGATGTCCGATCTGGTCAATATCGGTCTGATACATTACCAGTTCGAATCTATCCATCCTTTTGCGGATGGTAATGGGAGAATTGGTCGTTTACTTATAGTGCTCTATCTTTTGAAGCGAGATAAGCTTTCTCAACCTTTACTTTACCTTTCGGCTTATCTGAACAAGAACCGGGAGGACTACTATGAACACCTTCTTGGAGTGAGCAAGGAAGGAGATTACGACTCCTGGCTCAGGTTTTTCCTTAAAGGTGTAAGAGAACAGTCCAGAGATGCTTTGGGAAGAGCTAGAAGGATCCAGGAACTGCGTGAGGACTACATCAAAGAAATTCGTAGGGGTGGAGGATCTGATTCTTTCGTGAAAGGTATCGAATTCGTGTTCAGTAAACCTGTTTTCACCATCAATGACATGGATGATGGAGTTGAGAGCATGAGTCGTTCAACAGCTTCAAGAGTCACGAGAAAGCTTGTCGAAAAAGGCATCCTTGAACAGGTAGGAGATAGATCCAGGAACAAGAGGTTCAAGTGTCCGGAACTTCTAGACTTACTGGAAGATGAAGATATGAAGTTTGATGAAGAGGAGACCGGGCAGTTGACACTCACCGAAACCTAAATCGTTAACGAAGAACTTCATCCAGCTTTTCAGAAAAATTGCTCCAGCTGTATTTTTCTGCGTTTTCAAGGCCTTTCTCTCCCATCTCTCTCACTTTTTCAGGGTTGGAGGCCAGGTCTTTCATTTTTTCTGCTATAGCTGTTTTGTCGGCTTCGACAAGGTATCCTGTTTGGCCTTGGAGCACTGATTCTGTTGGTCCTCCTTCGTTGACTGCTATTACTGGTTTGCCATAAGATCCGGCTTCTACAGGTATTATTCCCCAGTCTTCTTTTTCTGCCAGGAATAGAACTGTGTAAGCATTTTTGTATAGCTGGTTCCATTGGTCTCCTGGTACGTCTGTCTTTATCTCGATGTTTTCGTTGTTTTCTGTTTTTTCTCTGAGTTCTTGGATGTATTCTTCTTCCTGTGCGGATCCAGCGAGAACCAGTTTGAAGTCTTCCAGTTCTGCTTCTTCAAATGCTTCTATTGCCAGGTCCTGGCGCTTGTACCTGCGGAAGCGGGATGGGTAGAAGAAGTAGTTTCCGTATTCTCCTGGTTCGTTGTCTATATCTGCGCCAGGGTTGAGCACTGTTATTTCGTCCTGGTGTGCCAGGCCTTTGGCTATTATTCTTTCTTTGGTGGTTTCTGAGTTCGCCAGTACGTGTTCGAATTTTTTCCAGGCCTGTTTTTCCATCAGGGAGTAGGCTCTGACACCTATTTCGAATACCGGTTTCATGTAGATAGGTAGTTCTGACCTGTAGGTCTGTTTGAACTCTGGTAAAGCGGCTCTTAGAGGTGTGTGACAGTATGTGTAGATGGGTATATCGTTGTTTCTCAGTGTTAGAAGTGATCCGAGGCCTGCTTCTGATATCAGTAGTTTGTCGTATCTTTCCGTAGGTATTTCTGCAGTAAGAGATTTGATTCCATACATTGCTTTCTGTATGAATGTTTCAGGCCTTTCTCCTGATCCAAGTTCTTCCACCCTGACTTCTTTGAACTCTTCGAACGTTTTCTCTTTGTCGTAGAAAAGGGTGTATATTGTGACGTTGTAGTCTGATTTTTTTGCCAGTTCTAGAACTACTTTTTCTGCTCCTCCTTTCTCTTTCAGCCAGGGATGGTAAACTGCCAGATCCATTACCTTTTTTCCTCTTACTTACTGGAATCCGGTTGCAGTTTCATAACCTTTTTCCAGAACCTAAAAACTATGCTGCACCAGCAAGCATTGAGATAATACCGAAAACTGTTCTCAGCACCGCCCTTATCACCTGGCCAATAGCTATTACAAGGCCTGCGATGAGGGATGCCGCCATTTTCTTGAAATTTCCGGGACCTGCATCAGCTTCAGAGGATTCGTGACTCACTAACGAGGACTATGAAACACCAGAACTTAAGAACATTTTTGAAAAACTCTCTAACACCAAATCTCCACATGAAACCAGGGGGTGTTGAAGGCCTTTGAAAGAAAAAAAGAATTATCAAACAGTTTAGAAAAAGTCCTCAGCTTCTTCAAAGGATTACAGGCTTTCTTGGTTTTATGAGGAAAAACATGGTTTCTCTGATCCACCAACAAAAAAATATAACGGTGTTATCTTGCTTGGGGTGTTAGCGGAAAGGTGTTGTTTCTGTTAAAACAGGGAGAAGTAGAGGAAATATTGTGTTTCCGGTAGCTCTGTTTTTAAATAGCGTCCTACCCACCCCTTCGTTTCAAGTGGAAGAGGTTCTGAGGCCGAGATTTCTCAGTATAACAACGAAATACGTTATAACAACGTTATAACATTATAACACTGTTATACTCTGAAACTTTGGGCAAGCTAGAGTTCCACACGAAATCAGGGGGTGGGGGCGGTTACCACCCTGGCTTCGGATGGAAGAGAATATAAACCTTAGTTTCAAGTAGAGGTTTACGGGGGATTTGATATGGAAAATTCTGGTCACGGTCTGGAGGGGGTTAAATGAGTCAGAGCAATTTGAAGTCGATGTTTTCTAACTATATCGATAAGGATTCTGTTTTCAAGAATAAGGATGCTTTGACCACCAATTATAAACCGGATAATATTCTTCATAGGGATGAGCAGATTAACGACTTGGCTTCAATTCTGGCTCCATCTCTAAAAGGTAATGATCCTAGCAACGTCTTTCTTTACGGTTCTGTAGGTACCGGGAAGACTTTGGTTGTTAAGCATGTTACTGACCAGTTGAGGAGTGTTGCTTGTGAACAGGAGATCGATCTCAATATTCTGTATATTAACTGCAAGATGAAGAAAGTTGCGGATACTGAGTACCGTTTATTGGCGAAGCTTGCGAGACAGCTGGGAGAAGATGTTCCTTCTACAGGCCTTCCTACTGATGAGATCTATAACCGTTTCTTAAGGCTTTGAAGGAGCAGGGCGGAGTTGTTGTGATAGCGCTGGACGAGATCGACGCACTTGTGAAGAAGGTGGGTGATGAGTTCCTGTATAATCTTACAAGGATTAATGATGATTTGGATGAGACCAAGGTTTCTATTCTTGGTATCAGCAATGATTTGAACTTTACTGATTACATGGATTCTCGTGTTAAGTCTTCTCTGTCTGAGGAGGAGATTATTTTCTCACCGTACAATGCTATTGAGTTGAGGGAGATTCTAAGGGATAGGACGGATAAGGCCTTTGTTGATGGTGTTTTGGAGGATGGTGTGATTTCTAAGTGTTCTGCTTTGGCTGCTCAGGAGCATGGTGATGCTCGTAGGGCTTTGGATTTGCTTCGTGTTGCTGGCGAGTTGTCGGAACGTTCTGAGGTTGAGACTATTGGGAAGGAGCATGTTAACAAGGCTCAGAGCAAGATTGAGCGTGATCGTGTGGTTGAGACCGTTAGGAATCAGCCTAAGCATTCGAAGCTTGTTTTGTATACTATACTGGATATGACCGAGGATGAGGATGAGATTGCGACAGGTGATGTCTACAGTGAGTATAAGGAGCTTTGTCAGGAGGTAGAGGTCTCTGAACTGACTCAGAGACGTGTTTCAGGCCTGATCTCGGAGCTTGATATGCTTGGCGTGGTTAATGCCAAGGTTATTTCGAAGGGCCGTTACGGCAGGACACGTGAGATAAGTGTTGATCTGTCTGAGAATATCAGGGAGCAGCTTGAGGAAATGGTTGAAGAAAAGTTCTATATAGAGGGGTAGAAAGGCCTTAAAGGAGGATAAGGAGGTTTGATAGGGTTTTGAATGAAGAAGCTGTGAAGAAGTTGACGGAGCAGGGCTGCATGGTTGGAAGTGATGCTGCCCAGAAGTTGACTATGAGAGATGTTGAGATGATTAAGGAGTTTGATACTACTCCTATGTATGTTTCTGCGGGAATGGTTGAGTCTTTGAGGGAGAAGGTGGGGCAGAAACAGGTGGTTAAGACAGATGGAACTGTCGAGGTTGAGTCCGATACTTCTGACGCTGATATAAGTGAAGGTTCAATTAATGATCAGGGGGAAGGAATGGGTACGGACCAGGAAAGTTCTGAGGATGAGGTAGATGAAGGCCTTTACAGACGTCGAAGCTCCAATTTCTCCGCTGATAAAACTGTTGAGCTACGTGACACAGGACGTAGGGAAACTAATAGGACGAAGGTAGAGATTCTTGATGAAGCAGAGATTACGAAGCAGGAGAAGGATGTTCCGGAGTTTCTATCGTATTACAATGATAGATATGAGAGAATGAGAAAGCTTTTAACGCGGCGTACACGTCTGCAGGCAGCTACCACTATTAAAAGACTGGATAGGAAGGATGAAGGAGATCAAGCCGCTACAGTAGGCCTTGTTAAGAGCAAGTACTCTACAAGTTCGGGTAAATGGATTGTGGAGCTTGAGGATAAGACAGGAGTGTTTAAGGCCTTGGTTGATGAGAGAGAGGGAGAGATGATTGTTCCTGACGAGGTTATAGGTGTTCAGGGCAGTATGGGCGGCGATATTATCTATGCGGACAGTGTTGTAAGGCCTGATCTTCCTATTCCGCAGGGTGATACGGCTTCTGTTGAGGATGAGGTTTATGCGGCTTATATTTCGGATCTGCATATGGGTTCTGTTGATACCTTGACTGAGCGTTTGAACAGGTTTGGTGACTGGCTTGCAACTGATGAGGCCTCTAAAGTTGGTTATCTGGTTATCGCGGGGGATCTGGTTGAAGGGGTTGGTATTTATCCTGGCCAGGAGGATGAGTTAAGGGTTAATGATATTTACAAGCAGTATGAACTGTTTGAGGACTGGGTTGATAGGATACCGGAGGATGTACAGATTATTATCGGTCCTGGGAACCATGATATCACCAGGCTTTCGGAGCCGCAGCCCAGGATTTCTGAAGATGCTTTTACCAGGATTCATGAGTATGACAATGTTCACAGGGTTCAGAACCCGCAGATGGTCAGGCTTCACGGTATTGAAGGCAAGGGTGTTAAGCATTTGCTTTATCACGGTTACAGCTTTGATGATCATGTGGATAGGATTCAGGAGCTCCGTGAAAACGCTTACGATGAGCCGGACCGTGTAATGATTGATTTGCTGAAGAGAAGGCATCTGGCGCCGACTTACGGCAGCAACATGCTTTCACCAGAAGATAAGGATCACATGGTTATAGAGGAGAAGCCTGACGTCATGGTTTCAGGCCATTTCCACAGCCATGCTGTCTCCAGCTACAAAGGCGTAAACGTGATCTGTTCCTCCACCTTCCAGGCCCAGACAGACTTCCAGAAACGAGTCGGCCACGAACCTGATCCAGGAAAAGTCACCTTGATGAATCTGAAAACAAGGAAGACAGAGGTGAAACAGTTCTGAAGGCAACTGGTTACGCTCAGTTGGCACGCAAGGCATGGCTCATCGGAGCCAGGCATTATAATGGTCGAACTCCTGCAACCTCTGGTTACTGGTCGCAGAAGACTAGAGGAATCTTCAGGTTCAGAAATTCGGAGGTGAAACAGTTTTAATGAATATACTTACAGGAGTAGAGGACTTCAAGGCCTTGAAAGGTGAGAAAGTGGTTTTAATGGATGTTGAAGGAACTTTAACGCCTGACAGCCCGGGCGTCCCAGAAGATCCCCGACCTGAGCACGTATACCAGCTTTTTGAGGAAGATGAAAGCTTTGAAGTAGAGACAGATCTAGGTTACTGGAGCGGGTTAAATCTGTTGGCAGGAGAGAAGCCTTCTGACTACTTTGAAAGAGTTAAGGCCTGGTGGAGTGATGAAATAACTCATGAAGAGTTTGAAGAGGAGAATGTTGAAAGGTTAAACAGTCTCCTGGACAGGACGGATCACAGCACGGCTCAAGAACTTCTTGAATGGTACAATAAATCGTTTCTGAATTTAAGGCCTAGATCAGAGGAGCTTGTGCATTTTTTCCAGGATAAAGGTTTTAAGACAGGTATTGTATCTCATACATCGAAAAGTCTTTCTGTTACTGCTGCTGAAAGGCTTGAAGCAGATTTTGTGGTTCCTTCATGGACTTTCAAGTTCAAAGACGGCAGGTTCAGGTTTATTGAGAAGAGACCTTACTCTCATGATAAGGCCTTGGTGGTTGATGAAATGAATGAGGCAGGAGTTAAAGAGGTCTGGTTTGTTGGAAACGGTGAAAACGATGTTTCAGCGGCTGAGGCGGCTGATGAAGGCTTTATGGTAGAGAATGTTGATAAAATAGATTACTGTGGTATAGATGCTTTTTCAGGAAGTTTTGAAGAGGTTTTGG
This sequence comes from Candidatus Nanohalobium sp., assembly GCA_042217615.1. Taxonomy (GTDB): domain Archaea; phylum Nanohalarchaeota; class Nanosalinia; order Nanosalinales; family Nanosalinaceae; genus JBDGSM01. Next base: position 10,544 of record JBDGSI010000015.1, on the reverse strand, counting down.
AAAAAGCTAAACAGGTTTTGAATGGTGAAAGGCCTTGAACGCGGACGAATACTTTGAGAGGATTTCGGAGAAGACTGAGGAGGCCTATGAACTGGGTGAGAAAGCTCGTGACCAGTCTAGGGATCCTGAGGATAAGGTTGATATCCCTGTTGCAACAGATCTGCCGGAGAAGGCCTCTTCGTTGGTGATGGCAGCTAAGTTCCCTGAGCTGGAGGATCAAGGTGTTCCTGAGAGGATTAGGGAGCTTGAGGATGAGTACGGCAAGAATGATGAAAGGGTTGCGTTCCAGATCGGCCGTGAAGTAGCTGAAGGAGATTTTTACGAGTTTGATGATGTTGAGAAGGCCTGTGATGCAGGTATCCGTGTAGGCGTTTCTTATATGACTGGCGGTATTACGACTGCTCCTCTTGAAGGGATAGGAGATGTCAGGGTCAGGGAGAACAGGGATGGAACGGAGTATCTTGCTGTGTATTATTCAGGGCCTATCAGGTCTGCTGGGGGTACAGCTTCCGCTATGAGTGTGTTGCTTGCGGATTATGTGCGTCTTGGTGTAGGGCTTGACAGGTTTAAACCATCTGACAAGGTTTTGAAGAGGTATGCTACTGAGGTTGATGATTATATTAACAGGGTGACGGCTAAGCAGTACAGTCCTGAACGTGAGGAGACAGAGATGATTGCTGAGAACGTTCCTGTTGAGGTTACAGGTTCGCCGACCGAGGATCTTGATGTCTCCAATTACAAGGATTTGGACAGGGTGGATACGAACAGGATTCGTGGAGGCCTTTGCCTTGTGTATCTGGATGGTCTTCCTTTGAAGGCTCCTAAGATAAAGAAACGTATTGAGAAATGGGGGAAGGATTTTGGTTTGGAGCACTGGGATTGGATAGGAGAGTATCTTGATCTTCAGAAAGAGCTGCATGCCTCAGGCAGCGACGATGAAGAGTTTGAGGAGGAAAGTTCTGATTACACTCCTGATGACAAATACCTGGGTTCTCTGACTGCTGGAAGACCGGTTTTCTCCCATCCAGGTAAGAAAGGAGGTTTCCGGCTTAGGTATGGTCATTCCCGTACAAATGGTTTGGCGGCGGTTTCGTTCCATCCGGCGACTATGGAGGTTTCTGAACGGTTTATTGCGACAGGAACCCAGCTTAAGACAGAGTACCCTATGAAAGGGACAGTTGGGACACCGTGCGACAGCATTCACCCACCTGTAGTCAGGTTAGAGAACGGAGATGTAAGAAAAGTTGAGACAAGGCAAGAAGCCAGGGAACTGGAAAACAGGATAGATGAAATACTGTTTCTCGGAGATATGCTTGTAACCTACGGCGAGTTCGTGGAGAACGGTAAAAAACTGCTTCCATCACCGTATGTCGAAGAATGGTGGGAGAAAGAGCTTCAGAAAGCCTTGGAAGAACAAGATGTTAAACTAGGTAAAAGCTTTGAGGAACGTGATCCAACACCAGAAGAGGCCTTTAAAATATCGGAAGCGCTTGGAATACCTCTTCACCCTTCCTGGACATACCACTGGAACGAAACCAGTCCAGAAAGATTCAAAGCCCTCTACACAGCCTTGAAAGACGGTGAATGGACAGACAAAGCGAAGAAAGCCCTGGAAGACATGCTTGTACCTCACAGCAAGGAAGCAGAAGATAAAATAATAGTGCCTGAAGAACATAGAAAAGTTTTCAGAAAACTTCTGGACCTCGAAAACAATCACAGTAAAAAGATAAAATACGTAAACGAGGCCTCAGATATCCCAGAGTTTGTAGAACGAGTTTCAGGTATAGAGGTCAGAGATCAGGCACCTCACTACATAGGAGGCCGGATGGGAAGGCCTGAAAAAGCTGAGAGAAGAACTTTAAACGGAGATCCACAGCTTCTCTTCCCCTGCGGCAAGGATGAAGGAGGAAGGATGAGAAATCTCTCCATGAGCTATGAAAAAGGCGCTGTAGAAGAAGAAATAATACATAACAAATGTACAGAGTGTGGGAGAATTACTCATTACAGTTTCTGCCGTGAATGCGATGCTCCAGCGGAACCGGTCTACTTCTGCGGCAGCTGCGGCAAGATGTACGATGAAAAACCAGAAGAATGCGGTAAATGCGGTGCAGACTACTTCAGGCGTTATAAAGAAGCTGAAATTAATGTAGAGAAGATGATGGAAGATGCGCTTGAAAATCTGGGGATGAAGAACCCGCCGGAACTCCTTAAGTCGTTCAGAGGGATGACATCAAAGCATAAACATGTTGAACCGATCGAGAAAGGCCTTCTACGGGAGAAATATGATCTGTATGCTAACAAAGACGGTACTGTACGTTACGATGCTACAGATCTTCCGATGACCCATTTCAAGCCTGAGGAAATATCTGTATCTGTTGAAAAGCTTCGGGAACTGGGTTATACTGAAGACGTTAACGGAGATAAACTGGAGCACGAGGACCAGGTTCTTGAGATTAGGCCTCAAGATATCGTTATTCCCGACGGTGAAAACACTTTGAAGGCCTCCGATTACTTTGTACGCGTCGCAAACTTTATTGACGAGCTATTGGAAAAGTTCTACGGCCTTGAACCGTTCTACAACATTGAAGAGAAAGAAGACCTGGTAGGAGAGCTTGTGATCGGGTTAGCCCCCCACACCTCCGGCGGAACAGTAGGACGCATAATAGGGTTTACAGACGCCAAAGGCATCTATTCACATCCTTACTGGCATGCAGGGAAGCGCAGGAACGCGGACGGAGATGAGGACGCCATACTACTGCTTATGGACGGCCTTCTCAACTTTTCACGCGACTACCTCCCTGACGCTACCGGAGCCCGCACCATGGATGCTCCACTGATCTTATCTACGGTTTTGAATCCTGATGAGGTTGATGACGAGGCCTGGGCGATTGAAACTGTTGATGAGTATCCTCTTGGTTTCTACAAGGAGACTCTGGATTACAAGAAGCCGTGGGAGCTTGATACGGATATTGAGATCGGTGAGGACGTCGTGCATTCGGAGGAACCGTTCAGGCATAGTTTTACGCATGATACAAGTACTGTTGAGGATGCTCCTAACCAGTCGGAGTATGTTACGTTGGATGAGATGAGTGATAAGACTTCGGCGCAGCTAGGTCTTGGTGAGAAACTGAAGGCGGTTGATGAGGATAAAGTTGCGGAACTTCTTCTTCAGAAACATTTCCTGCCGGATATAAGAGGTAATCTGCGCAGCTTTTCATCTCAGGAGATGCGTTGTGTGGACTGTAACACCAAGTTCAGGCGTGTGCCTATGACACAACAGACCATCGCTCCTACAGGTAAAGAGACAGCGGAATGCCCTGAATGCGGAGGTAAAGTTCTTCTAACTATTTCTGAGGGAACTATCAAGAAGTACATGCAGCCTTCGAAAGAGATTATTGACGAGTACGAAATCACGCCGTATCTCAGGCAGCAGGTTACAATGCTGAACAAGACACTGCAAAGCCTTTTCGGAAAGGATAACCGGCAGACAGGCCTTGGAAAGTTTGCAGGTTAGATGCCTGAAGAGGCAAGGATTAATAGTGTTTGAGCACTCTTTTCCTTTTTGTTATGAGCCAAGACGTTGAAGTTTCAGAAGTCATGACTGACGGTGTTATAGCAGTCGAGCAAAATAAACCGGTTACAAGGGCGGCAACACTTCTTGAAGAGGAAGGGATTAGAGGCCTTATAGTTGTAGATGAAGGTGAAGCTGTCGGCGTTGTAGTATGCCGGGATATTGTCTACGAAGTGGTTTCTGAAGGCCTTAATCCTGAGGAGACACCTGTAGAAGATATAATGAGTACTGATTTGATTGTTGCTGAGGAGAACGAGTACCTTGATGAAGTTGCTATGGCGATGGTCAGAAATGATGTTTCCAGGGTGCCTGTTGTAAGGGATGACATGCTTGTAGGGATTGTTACTCAAAGCGATATTCTGAGGGCTTGGCCTGGATTCGCAGAGATCATGGAGGAAGAGGAAGAGCTTGAGGCAGAGGCCTCTCCAAGACCTGAGTCAAGGACCGGTAACTGTGAGTCTTGTGAGAACTATTCGGAGGACTTGCAAGAGGTAAACGGTATGTGGCTCTGCCCTGAATGCCGGTAAAAAACTGGTTTTCTCTTTTTTTCTTGTAGAAGGCTTTTTTTGTGTAATTATGTTTCTGGGTTGGTTTTTTTACTGAGGGTTGCTAAAACGTTTCTGAAATGGATATATTTGAAGAGGTTGTGCGGAGGAGGCAGACCTTGAAGGTTGAGCATCCTCAACAGGCTTACAGCGAGATGAGAGATCTTCTGGAGAACAGAATGGCTTTCGACCATGTTGAAGAAGAGAAATACTACAACGATGTTGACGGCGATATGATCAGGACCAAGATCAGTACTGTAGAGTTTCTGGATGGTGAAACCGCCGAGGAACTTGATATCTACTTTAAAATCAATAAGGCCTCTGGGGAAGTGGATGTGCAGGTGAAAGGCCGTCTTAAAACTCATTATCCTGAGGATTATTCATGGCAGAAAACTATCTGGTACTATGCTTACCGTTCCCTCTACGACAAGTTCCTTTACGGTGGTGTAAGAGAGGGTTATGAGCCTTTGGTGGAGGAGAAGGTTGAAACCTTGATGACAAGGCTGAGGGAGACGTTGGAGGCCTGAAGAGACATGGTAAAGTTTACTTCTCACGGTTTTTCAAAAGCAGATCATCTTTTCGTAGAGGAGGATCCTGCCAGGATCTACAGAGGCCTTAAGGACTTGCTTGTAGACGAGTTCGATGTTGACAGGATTGAAGAGGGCAAGATGGAGTTTAATGTTAGTAAGCCTAAGGACAGGATACGTCTTCACGCATTCAAGGAAAAATCTCCACATACTGTTATTCACTGGAATCTTTCATGGAAGGCCACTCCTATTAAGACAATGTATGAGGAGGAGAACCGTGAAGGCTTGTTGAAGGCAAAGGTCAGCGTTTCTTCAGAGGTTGTAACTGTTTTTCCTGGCTGGAATCCTGCGCCGTGGGAGCCTCACGGACCTTCTTATTATGGCCAGGAGAGGATGCCTGTAGGGCCTCGTGCAGAAGAGAAAAGTCGCTGGGAGCGCTCCAAGCTCTATGAGATACTTGTAGGCTTGTGGTACAAGATTTTCTACAAGAAAGAAGTTGAGAAATACGGTGAGGAGGGAGAGGAGGTTGCGTTACGTATCTGTGATTTGATGAGAGAGAAGTTCGGAGTTGAAGAGTCTATCGGCAGGACAGGGGCTTCACATTACACTCCGCCATGGCAGTAGCACAGTTTAAAATACAAGCAGTTGAAAGGTGTAAAGACAATGAGCGACGATAAAGGCCTTGCAGACAGGATAATGTACTGGTTTGAGACACCAAGCCCGGGAAGCGATGAAAGTGATGATATATGGAGCGACTTCCATCTTTTCAGCGGCGAATGGATCGAGCTTATGAACCGTCTGGACTGGTACGAAGCACCTCGAGTCCCCACACTTTACGAGAAACATAAAGCCATTATGAGCGAGAACATGGATATGACAAGACCTTTTGAAGAATACTATTACCAGAACGTGGACAGCAATGATTTTGAATCTCATATGCGTTGTGAAATGCCGCTTCCAAGCGGTAGAGGAAGTTACAGGATCAAGCCTTTGATAAAGACGAAGTCTCCTCCATCCGGTGAAAACGATTTTGCGTTCGTAGAGTACTGGATGAAGCTGGAGGTAACTTACGATATTCCTAACGGCGTAACCTTTCTACCTCGTATAGTTGCAAGGCCTTTAAACCGGTTTTTCAAGTGGGCTTTCATCCAGTTTGTAGCGGAGGAAATGGTTGAAAGGGATACGGAGTATGCCCGTGAAAAACTGAATGAATATGTCCGGTATGTTAGAAAGTATCATGGAGAGGAGCCTACACAGTCCCGTACGCGGCAGGTAGAGTTTAAGCCTATGCCTGAGGAAGGTAAGTTCTTCGAGTAGGAGAAAAAGGGCTTTCCTAAAAAGACTTCCTGTACAATAACTATTCTGTAGAGACCTACTGGTCTTTCGGAAAAACCTGGCCTGTTGCCGGGTTGCAGCATATTTTTTTGGCTGCCCTTTTTAGGTCAGCAGGCATGACCGGAAAAGGGACCCGGAATGATTGCGTGTGTTACCAGGGCAGCCAAATCCTGTTTTTCCCTTTAAGAGAGGTTGAGATAGATGCCGGAGACATACGTCAAGGTAAGGCCTGGAGCAGAAAGCTTCAAGGTAGAGATGAAGACTTATCCCCTGATATACCTGGAGAACGAGGCAGAGAACGGAAGAGCCAATAAAGAGCTTCTTGACAGGATTCAAAGGATTACAGGGGAAAGACCTGCAATAATCTCAGGTCACAAAAGCAGGAGGAAAAAACTCAAAATCCAGCAAACAGTTGAAGAGTTCAAAAAAGAGTTGAAAAACAATGGGTAAAGCATCGCAGAAACAGGCAAAATACGTGATAGAAGCAGATCTAGAGGCTGAGACAGCTATAGAAAAAACAGATATAATTGGAGCAGTGTTCGGACAGACAGAAGGCCTTTTAAACAATGATCTGGATCTTAGAGAGCTCAAGGAGAAGGGAAAAGTCGGCAGAATGGATATAGATGTTGAAAGAAATCAGGGGAAGACAGAGGCCTCTATAGAGATTCCTTCCTCGCTTAATGCAACGGATACAGCGCTTCTCGCAGCTTCGTTGGAGACTATTGAGAGAGTGGGTCCAGGACATGCAGATATCAGGGTAGAGAGAATAAGAGATGAGAGAAGATCTAAACGTGACTACATTGCGAAGAGAGCAAAGCAGCTTTTGAACGATATTGAAGAAGAAAAACCATCCAAGGAAGAAATTGTAAAAGAGATTAGAGAGGATGTACGCAAGGAACAGTTAGATGAATACAAAGGCTTTGTCGCAGGACCTGAAGCAGATCGCAGCAAAGAGCTTATAATTGTAGAAGGTAAGGCCGATGTCAAAAACCTGTTGAAGAACGGTGTAAGAAATGCACTGGCTATAGGCGGCACTTCCGTCCCGCCAGACATAGTAGAGATAGCGGAGGAAAAAGATCTTACGGCATTCCTGGATGGAGACAGAGGAGGAAAGCTCATCCTGAAAGAGTTAAAAGAGAAAGCAAAGCCTAGATACGTTGCAGAAGCTCCTGAAGGCCTTGAAGTAGAGGAGCTGTCGAAGAAACAAATTCATGAAGCATTAAGGGATAAAGAACCTGTAAAGTACTCGGATGCAGAGCCAGAGGAGCAAGGAACAGATGAAACAGATGATCAAGTGTTGGAAAGACTTGAAGGCCTTGTTGCTTCACGGGCGGCAGAAGTAGTAGACTCCGATCTTGAAGTAGAGGAGAAAGCTCCTAGAGACAAGGTTTCAAAGGCCTTGAAGCGGGCTGATAATCCTTACGCAGTATTAGTGGATGGAGAGATCGATAACAGTTTGATCTCCCAGGCTGAGGATGCTGGAGCGGATATAGTTGCAGGTATGGAGAGAGCTGGAAACGCATCTTCCAGCAAGTTGAAGATTTTAGTTAGAGGGGAGTAGAACTATTTCTTTTCGATGAAATCCATTATAAGAGCTGCAGGAACTACAAGACGAGGATCAACGTCACCTTTAATGTTTATAGTGTAGATATCTCTTACAGTTAGCTTGCCATCTATATCAGCTATTTTTTCGCCGTCACCGGATACAAAGTCGTACTTGAAAGGCAGTAAAGTGGTTAAGAACCGTCTAGTAAGCGATAGAGCAAGATTATCTTCTTTTATCTCTCCTACAATCCGGTTATCTGCGTCAACGACCTTCCACTTGTGCTGCAGGAAACCCCATTCTCTTTTAAGGCCTCCAACAACTTCTCCTGTCTGCTGGTCGACAATACTGTAAGATACAGGTATATCAAGCAGAGGATTACTTGTAACTTTAAGCCTTTCATCCTCGTTTACATCTACAAATATCATATCATCTCTTACGCTTGAATCATCGACTTTGGAAAACATCACTAACTCTCCGTTCTCAAAAACCTTGAACTGATCTCCCTTCGAAAAAGATTTTTCCTTAATCGTGTATTTATCGGATTCAAACAAAGCTATACACACCTCTCACCATTCCATATCTGTACAACAGTTTTTAACGTGTGCTCGCCATAAAAAAAGAATACTCAAGCGAGAACATATTATGGAAGCCCTCATCACACAGGAAAAAATATACATACAGCTTGCAAAATTCTTTTTTACGCTTTTAACAGGAGTAATAATTACAAGAGCAGTTCTAATGCCTTTAACAAAAAAGGCCTTCCAGAAGAGAGGAGATCTGAAAGCTTCACACAGTTTTGAAAACCTTGCAGGTATTACAGGCCTTTTCCTATCTCTTACAATCCCTCTACAGGTTGGAGGTCTTGGCGATCTTGCAACAATTATCGGCGCAGTTGCAGCGGCTTTAACGGTTGCTGTAGGGTTTGGAATGAGGGATCAGGTCGCCAGCGTTGTAGGAGGAATATTTATCCACCTGGATAATCCGTTTATCAAAGGAGACTACATCAAGACAGGAGAGACATCAGGAAAAATCAAAGAAATCAAACTGAGGGCTACGGTGCTTGAAAAACCCTTCAGGAACCAAAGAAATAGTCCCAAACAACCTTCTTACAAACAATCCTGTAAAGAACAATACCAAAGGGAGGAAAACCAAGGCAACGCTGGAGGTAGGCCTCGAAAAATCCAGGTTAGAGCAACAGAAAGAACTTCTTGAAAAAACAGCTGAAAACCAGGCAGAAACACTTTCTGAGCCTCAACCCAGGACACTTCTAAGAAAAATAGAAGACGGAAAAGTAGATGCAGAACTACAGTACTGGATAAAAAACCCTCTCGAAGTAGAGAAAACAAAGACCCGGATACTCGAAACATTCGTATCAGAAACAAGAGACCTCCCCGTAGAAGAACAAAATCCTTAACTTTTGAAGGCCTATATTCTAGGCCAGGCCTTTAAAATCTTCTGCATATACTTCTGCGTTCTCAGGATCTTCTATAAAGTTGCCTCTACCTGTAACTGCATCTACATTTTCTGGATTTTCTTCCAGCAAACGCTGTGCGACTTCTGAAATAGTCTTGCCTGTGTAAATGTCGTCATCTATAATTAATATGTTGGCATCTTCAAAATCTACTTTTCTCTGTATGCCTGGAGGAATATCAACTTCTCCAGGTTCCTTACCTTCGGTTTTAGATTTCTGGTGCTGGTATTTTACAACTGCAGGCTTAGCGTCCATCTGGTTTAGAGCCGTGTACATGAAAGGGAGGCCTCCTCTATACACTCCTACCACAAAATCGTAATCATTATCTTCAAGGTTGTCCTCCAGGTCTTCTGAGAAAGAACGGTAAAGATTGGAGTCAAGAGGGTACTCGAACGGTTCAGGTGATGGAGGAACATCCGCATCCTGCCACATAAACTTCCTCAGCCCCGGATCTTCATCTATGCCATGATACAGGAGAAAACCAGGTGCCGCATCCTCCTCCATCATATCCAAAGCAACAAGATCATACTCCGGTGTTCCGGAAACACCTTCAGCGTAACCATGAGGTAGATCATCTCCCTCAAAGCTTTTCCTTAATAAGTCAAGGCCTTCCTCAAAAGCCTCAAAACTTTCATTAACAGGATTACCCCAGAAGACCATAACTACGTTGAAGTAACAAAAATTAAATGATGTGTGTATTCTCTTCTTGAAGAGGGAAAGGCCTTTCAAGCCTTTATTTTCTAGGTTGGTATAAGCGGGAGCAGTGTTTCTGCCAGTTTTTCAGGGCTCTGCGCTTCCATGTCTGCTTCTTTTTCTCCGTTGATGTAAACTGTTTTGAAGCCTACTTGCTTGGCAGGTACGATATCTTCTTCGAAACTGTCTCCGATGTAAATGTATTCATCTCCTTTCAATCTGTCCTTGGCTAATTCAAAGATCTTTTCATCAGGTTTTCTTACTCCTTCAGGATTTGAGATTATAACCTCATCGACTATCTCGTCTAATCCGAATTTCTCTATTTTTCTTCTCTGAACATCTTCAACGCTGTTAGTCAGTATTCCAATTTTGTGTTTCTCGGAAAGCCTCTCCATCAACTCCTTCATACCTGCATGTGTCTCTGTTGACTCCACTTCAGTATCTATCCAGTCCTCGGCAGCTTCCTCCGGCTTAATTCCCAACTCAAACTTTTTTTCTACCTTCTCCAAGGCCTTAAGATAAGGTTTTTCCTCTATCTGCCTGATATTGCTTAGAAGATGTTCTGTCCAATAATCGTGAACTTCTTTACTTACTTCAAAGCCGAGAGCGTCTTCAAGCAGAGGATGGAAATCCTTGCCGTAAGTAATCAAGGTTCCATCCAGGTCAAAATAGATTACAGACATGGAAACGGTTTAGGCCTTGGAATTAATTATTCTTTGTTTACATACCCTCCATTTTTGGAGGAAGGCCTTGAAGATGGACAGGGAGTATTCTCTCTGATAGGGGAAGAATTCTAGGATGGAGTTCCTGAAGCAGAAAGTTGCGGGTTTCAGGAACTGAATTCTTTTTTACTTTA
>JBDGSI010000014.1:0-23890 GCA_042217615.1 Candidatus Nanohalobium sp. | reverse complement strand
ATTAATTTTCTAAACAAATCACTTGGCAGTTTCCACATTCCTATCAAATGTGGAGGTATGCAATTGGCAGGACCCGGATTTGAACCGGGGTCTGGTGCTCCCAAAGCACCAATGATAGTCCACTACACCATCCCGCCAAACTTCTCGCAAAGTTTGATCATGCGTAACCGGCTACACCGGTCGTCGACCTCCGTAGGAGGTCATTATGATGGAACTTTAAGAAGTTCCGTCTCGTTACACCATCCCGCCGAACTAAGTTAGAGAGTTCGAGCATCTTAGGGCATTCAGAGAATGCCTTCCAGAAACTCTACTGGTATATTGAAGGTTTGAGTTAAGTCTTTTAAACTGGTATGTTTCTTGTTGGAGGCCTTGTTAGTGGAGTGTTCCTTCCCGTTTTTTGTCGTCATAGGCGAAGAGTGCATATCCGATTTCTGCTGCGGTGTATCCTTTTTCTTCTGTGATCTGTCTGATGTGTTGTATCATTGTGGTGTAGTCGTCGGCGTTGAATGTTTCTTTCCTCGTGTCTAGGTATCCGAGTCTTTCGAGTGATGCCCAGACCCTGGTGTCGACGACTGCATGCTTTTCCGGGTTTAGGGCTGTGAGGAGGCAGGAAGCAGTCGGGGCTTTGAATCCTTTCAGTGATGTGATCAGTGCGATCCTTGAGAAGTCGTCCTCCAGTTTAAGTACGTTTTCCGTGACTTTTCTGCATCTTTCCTCGGAGTTTTTCCTGACGTGGTAGGCGCTTCTCGTACTTGATTCGTATGCGATCTCGTAGAGCTGGTCCTGTGTCAGGTAGCCCTGCTTCCTGTACTTCTCACCGAACTCCTCCAGTTTACCTGGTAGAAGGCCTTGTGTCTCCGAGTAGTGCTCCAGCATTTCTTCGATGTTGAATTCCATTTTTTATGGTTCTTCTAGGTCTTCCAGGGTTTCTGTACTTGTTTTTTCTTTTTTGTTTGTTCTGTGAGCTAGTTTTTCTGCTTGTTCTCTTGTTTTTTCTTCTGCTCTGTCTTGGAATCTTTCTTTGCTTTCGTTTTCTTTTTTAACCAGTATTTTCTGTACGGGCTTGTTTTTTTCTACTTCGAGGTCTATTGCTTTCTTTACTGCCTGTTCTACGTATCTTTGATTGGTTAAATCTATTATCAGGACTGCTGCCTCTGCTTCTTCAAGTTTATTAGAGAGTTCTAGAGGTGCGTCTACGGCTTTGCTGATCTGTACTGTTTCCACTTGTTCGAAGTAGTCTCTGAGCTGTGCTACTGCGTGTCTTGACAGTTCAAGTTCTCCTACTTCTATAACTGTTATCTGGGAAATTGTATCTCCACCTCATCACCATCTTCTAACCCAAGTTTTTCCCTAAGTTTTACAGAGGCAAGTATCTCGGCTGTCCCCATGCCGTGAAGCGATCTGTCAGGATCAACTATAGCTACTTCAAGGCCTTCAAACTGTCCGGGATACAGGTCGAGGCCTCCCTGTTTTTCGCCTCTGTGTTCAAAGCTTTCAACTCTTTCCTTTCTAGAGTTTTCCATGATTTTTTCCAGTTTTTCAGGCCTTACTTCGAGGTTGAGTGTTCCCGGAAACGGTTTAAACCCTATCTCCTGTTTTATTTTTTCTTTGTACGGTTTTTTATCCAGGAACTGCTGTGCTTTGCCGTAACCTGTTTCTACTTTGCCCTGAAGTTTCATACGTTTACTGATTCTTCTTTCTGCACTGCTTCAAGGTTTTCTCTCCCCCAGGCTGCCATTTCCTGTATCACTGGTTTCATGTCTTCTCCTTCCCTGGTTAAACTGTATTTTACTCTTACAGGTTTCTGGTTAACTACTTCTCTTTCTACAAGGCCTTTTTCTTCAAGGTCATCCAGGCTTTCGGAAAGTACTTTGCTTGAGATACCGCTTACCTCTTCTTTCAGGTCGTTGAACCCTATTTCGCCGAATGAGAGAAGCCTGTGTATTATTACCGGGTGCCACTTCTTGGATATAACCGAGGCTGTGGCTGAGACAGGGCACCATTCTTCTCCTGCACACCAAACCCCTATCTTGTCATCCGTCATAGGTTTTCCTAAAAGCTGAACACTTTTAAGGCCTTTCTTCTGGTTACCTGGTTACAAATAGTAATCGTTTGTTTTTTGTTTCAGAGAGGTTTTATTTGAAGGCGCTGCTTTATTTTTACTGTATGACTTTGTACGAGTTTTACGGTGATGGATGTCCTCACTGCGCTGCTATGGAGGAGAAAGTTGAGAAGGTTCAGAAAGAGGAAGAAGTTGAGATTGAACAGTTAGAAGTCTGGAACAATAAGGAAAACGCTGAGAAGCAGGCCGAGTTAGATGATGGGAAATGCGGAGGAGTACCTTTCTTCTTCAACACAAGCTCCGAGGAATGGATATGCGGCGAGACAAGCTACGAAAACCTGAAGAAATGGGCTTTAGGAAAAGAAACCCAGTAGGAGGTGAAAAACTGTAAATGGGAGATGACGACAAAGTATGCAAGACATGCGGAACAGAGCTAGACGATGAAGACCTCGACGAAAAAGAAGAAGACGGGGAAGATTAAGACCTCAAAGTAACAAAAGGCCTTTTATTTTTTCATTCCTGTTTCAAGCCTGAATGTTTTCAGGAATAGATTTACATGACAGACTTCCAGATCCAGAAGACGACGAGTCAGGCGGAGAACTCTCAAGACTGAAAGGTCTTCTTTCCAGCGGCTCAAACTCTGGAACAGTAAGGCCTGAAATCAGGGAGAGGGTGTATGATACAGGTTATTCCTCTCCTGAAAATGTAACTGTCTGTGACCAGGATCAGCTTGAGAGAGATGTGAGAGAAGCTATCTACGATCTCGGGAATAATCCTGATAACTGGTACGATGACGTAATGAAAAATATACGGAAGGTTGCAGAGGCCAAGGATGGGAACTTGAACGGCGGAGATGTAAAGAATGTTCTCAATAAGTACAGGACTGACTTTGACGAATTCGGTTCAGATCTCTAACAGTTTAAGAGCTTTAAACCGGTAGCGCCCATGTTTTTCTCTAGAGAGATGAAACCGGTTTCAGGCAGTGAGATGAGGGAAGCTGATGAAAAGGCCTTGAAGGATTACGGTATTGATTCCGGAAGGCTTATGGAGAACGCAGGTTTAAGGGTTGCAGAGTTCTTGAGAAATCATTTTCCCGATAAAGGCTTCTCTATATACGCAGGACCCGGAAATAATGGCGGTGATGCACTGGTTGCAGCCCGGAGACTAAAGATATGGGGATTCTCTGTAGAAGTAGTTGCTTCAACTATTGGAGAAGGCCTTCCTGCAGAGGAACTAAGTATTGTGGAGAAGCTGGAGATCCCTGTTAGAAAAGAGTCGTCTGAAAACTTTGAAGTCGGTGTTGACGGCCTTTTAGGCTACGGTATTGAAGGCGATCCCCGGGAACCGGTGAAATCTATGATTGAAGAGGTAAACGGTTTTGAAACTGTTGTAAGCGTTGACATTGGTTCAGGCCTTGACCCTGATACAGGTGAACAAGGTTCTCCATCCGTGGAACCTGATTTCACAGTTACATTAGCTGCTCCTTTCCAGGGAATGACTGAATCAAACTCTGGAAAAGTTTACGTTGCTGACATCGGTCTTCCCTCTCTTCAAGCAGACTGTTTCAGCGAGAAAGCCTTTAAAAAGTACTGCTTTAACTGAAAAACCGTTTTTTTCTAGCTAGATGTATAGCGCTCCCTTATATTTCAGGCCATTCCGAGGTTTTTCACCTATTTTATCTGCTCCTGTATGTTTTCGTGAGGTATCGGAGGTTTCATAGGTTTCTGTTGAGGAATTTTACTGCGTTTTGGTGGAACTGTGAGTGTTTCTGGAAAAACGCTCCGTGCCGTCCCTCTACAAACTTCGTCTCTCCACCGACTCTTTCAGCTGTCTTCCTCACCATTTCCTCGGGGAAGAAGTCGTCTCTCCTGCTTCCTACCAAGAGAACATCGTTGCTTATCCCTGAGATCTCTGCAGAGGTATCGTGCTCCAGGCAGGCCTCCGAACATTTGATAAGGTCCTCTGTCGAAGGCCTTGAAATTATAGGATGTAGAATAGGAAGAGCTACCTGTGCTAGAGGTCTGGAGATTCCTGAGAACGTGTCTTTAATCATTTCCCTGTAGAACCTGCTTATCTCCTTTTTTTCAAGAAGGTTTATCCATTTCTCTATCTTTTTCCTTCCTCCTTTCCCCAGTTTAGGTCCTGAGAAACCGAGAACCATTTTCTGGACGTGCGGTGATTTCTCTGCCAGGTGCTGGGCGATCATCCCTCCCATTGAGACGCCTATTACATGTGAGTCTCCTTCTTCCCTGAGAACCTGTTTGTAGGCTTTTGCCATGTCTTCAGTGGAGACCTCGTCTTCCAGGCCTCTTTTTCTGGATACTACTGTAACCTGGTAGTCTTTCAAACCTCTCATATAGTAGTTCAGGATTACAGGGTAATCTGTCATCCTGATCATTTCATCGTTAAGGCCTGGTATGTACAGTATCTGCTTGTCTTTGTGCTCTCTTATCTTGATGTACTCGTATCCGTTGCTGTAAGTTCCTGCCTTCATCCTATGTAAAGAAATAAAACCGGTCGTTTGTATAACTTTTCCGTGAATTCCGCAAAGATTTTACTCAGTTTCCTTCTTTCTCTCCTAGGATTAGCAGTGGCGGCTTTTGCAGCCCGTTTCCTCAAAATGTTGAAGGAAGAAGGGGATAAAGCCATGGCCTCATTCCAGCTGCATCAGGAAGAAGCTGTAAGAGAGTTCAACCTTCTGTACATGGGTACTTTTGGAGAGTTCGCAGCATTCTTTGTCTACGGAGTAGGAGGCCTTTACGAATCCACAATGTTGATGAACATTGGAAGGGTTCTATCAGTATGTTTCATAGGCATAGCAGTTTACATAGCGCTTAAATGGTGGAGGCGGTTTGCATGATACCTGTTGAAACATTTTTCGGCTTCGGAGGAGCCCTGGCGTTCGCTGTATGCCTTTACTATTCTCGAGAGACTATGAAGCATTTCAGAGAACATAGAGAGGTCTCTATGACCAAGTTTTTCATAGATAAGAGAGGTATAAAGTCTTTCAAGCTTCTGTCCGGATCTACTTTGCTTTATTCAGTTGCCATGGTGGCTACAGGCCTTGAATTTATCTACGGCAGCACTCCGCTGCTTTATGCGTCAAGAGGCCTTCTCCTGGTTGTCTGTGTATTACTGGTTGTGTTTTTAAGAGAGATTTTTCTGTTAACGCAGAAGGGCTCGGAGATGAAAGATTAGGTTTTGAACATGTAGGAGAAACCGTCTCCTATCACTCTTGTAATCCCGTTTTCCACGAGTACACGTTCAACTCCTTCTGACTGAAAATGGTGTCTGGGCATTGCTCCTTCGACTTTTCCCTGTCTGTCAATCATCAGGAACTTCCGAGGCCTTAAACGTATTTCAACCATGTCCTCTTCTTCCTCTATCTTTCTCTCAGGATAAGTTTTCTTGATCCTCTTAACTATGGTATTCCAGTCCTCCTCTAAATCCATCATACTAAACCCTTTATACCTCCAAATGTAAAAACCAACCTTTCAGTTCACTGAAACCACTGAGAAATTTTTTAACCCCAGGAAACCCTATAGTTCTTAAGGGCAGAATAAGATGAGTCTAACGGATTCTATAGTTTCTTTCAGCGTAGGACTTGTAATAGGGACCGCTGCGCTCCACATAGCTTCTTTGACCATCCTTGGATCATCGGTTTTAAGAGCTGCAGCAGTTACAGCTTTCCTCGGATCAGCAGTATGGTTTATCGCCACTCTTTTCTCCGGCTGGATTCCATTACTCGGTCTTGCAGCTAAATTTGTAACCTGGTTTGCCCTGTTAAATGCTCGTTACCCCGGCAACTGGAAAACCGCTGCCAAGATAGCTGCTGTTGCCTGGATTGCTTCAGCAGTCTTTGACCATGTCCTGAAAAGATTTGGGTTCAGGAAAGCTCACGCTGCAGGCATTCCAGGAGCCTGACAACAAAGGAAAAGATTAAAACGGCAGCTGCTTCTTCAAATCTTTTAAAAGGCTTTTAGAGACTTCAATATCTTTCACCTGGTCTACATGCGTGGCTTCATAAACTGAAGGAAACATGCCCTCTGCCTTATAGCTTTTTCTTACCTCCCTATATTTTTCCCTGTTGTACTGGCTCCAGAACTGTTGCTCTGTAAAGAACTGCTGCGCATAAAGAGTTTTCCGCGCCTCAAGCTGCAAAACCTTGCCTTCAAGGCCTTTCTTAAGCTCCTTAACGTTCCCTGACTCCGGTACACCCCATATTCCCAGGTTTACAGTGTAATCTGCATCCAGGTAATTAGGCGCCAGCTCTGCCTTATCATTAGTTTGTGCAGGTAGAACCCAGATAGGATATACGCCCAGTTTTTCATCACACCAGTCAAACAGTTCCTGAACATCGCTCCGAGCTGTTACAATGTCCTGAAGGATCATTTTATTCTCTGTATCCCTTCCGTGTATGCTGAGATCGTAAGCTGTGGAAGTATCCATTAAAGGATGTAGTAAGGTCCTTGTCAACCTGTTAAACGGCACGCCGTAATCCTTGAAACCGTATTTTGACGCCCAGAAAGAGCCATAGTTGTAGCGGAAAAGATACTCCTTTACAGGGATCAGCTCCTGGTAAACCCCGGGCTTCTCCGACGCATTCTCAGCATGAATGTAGAACCACTCATTCCAAGGCTTTGAAAACTTTGAAACAGGTAAATCCTGGTCTCCATCGCTGAAAGCTCCTAACATAAGCACGCCGCGATCCTTTGAAAACATGATACCGTCCATAAAGTCAAGGCCTTCGTTCTCCTCCATTCTTTCGTCTATAAGCTCCAGCATTTCCTTGAAGCTGGCGACCTTAACGTATTTCAACTTGACGAACTCCTTGGCTTCGATAAGATCCATGTGGATCTCTGTGAGGATCCCTGTGGAGCCGTAGGAGCATATTGTTTCCTGGAACAGGTCTGAACGGTTTTCAGGAGAGGCCTCCACTATTTCTCCTTTCCCTGTCACGAGTTCGAACATGTTGCAGTTTTTACCTACTAAACCGTATTTGAAAGATGAGCTTTCGCCTCCTCCGCCTTCAACCGCTCCTCCCATCGTTATTTCAGGGAACTCTGGTACAACATGAGGTAGAAGGCCGTGCTGAAGAGTTTTATCGACCAGTTGACGCATAGAGATATCTGGCTCTACTAAAGCGGTTTTGCTGTCTTCATCGACCTCTACAAAATGGTCAAGATCATCTACATCCACTACTACTTTATCAGAACTGGTTCTGGTTCTTACAGAATGGTTGGAGCTGTGGCTTACTGCAAGCTCTTCCCCTTCTTCAAAGGCTTCCTCTACTTTTGACGCAATCCTCTGCACTCTTTCCCTGTGCCTGTCAAAACCATTCATTAACTAGCCAGTATAGAATTCAAACTTTGCGGAATAAAAAGATTCACGGCAAGGCCTTGACCCTTCTTACCTGCAGGCTTTCAATGCAACTTTTTTTACGTCTTCAGCCCTCAGTATCTGTAGAGAGGTGGTTAGAAAAATTTGGATTTTCCCTACAGTCTTTTCTTCATAGTGATTAACACCTCTGTCTGGATAGCAGAAGCCTACCTGGATATTTCAAACAAAGAGATACAGCCTCTGTACGCGTATCCGATCCTTTTGATACTTGTATTCCTGCCCTTAACCACTATTGCAGTTACAGCAGCACCTTTAATCTTTGCACCAATCCTCTACTACACAGGAGTTCTTTCAGAGGATGATGCCACCTTGCTGGCGCTGTACATACTCTCCACAGCACCGTACCTGGAATACGCAGTACCTATACTGCTGATCACCGGCATACCTTACGTACTTACCGTCCAGCTAACAGGGCTTAAAGATGAGATAGCAACCGCACCAGCAGCCACAACCTCAATAATCCTTACCTACATAGCAGCCATAGCACTCTAAATCCCCGGCATCAAAATGCTCTGAATATTATTTTTTACATTAGTTAAAGAGTTTTCAAACCGCTCCCTATCCCTTTCAAGGAGTCCTGCATGCCCTGGAGACGTTACTGAAGAGATCGCGTCCTCGTAAACATCGATGTCGCTGCCATACTCTTCCTCGAAACCCTCTCTGAATGACTCATAGGCCTTGGAATCGACCTGTTTCGCACTGGAGATCATCGTGATCATATCCATCTTTTTCTCCCAGGCTGAAGCATTTTCTGAGAAGTACTCTCCGTCCACAAATCCAAGGCCTTCATCCTGCATCATGAAGTTGTTGATCCTGAGGTCTGTGAAGGCTCCGTCCTGTCCGTGGATCTCTCCAAGGAAATCCCCTACAAGTTCTCCAGCTTCATACGCCTCTCCCTCAGAGGCCTGGTTCAGGTACGTATTCATATCGATGCCTTCGATCTTCTCGAACTCGACGTAGTTGTCCTGTACGCCCAGAATCTCCGGTACCTCTACATCCATGTCCTCTGTGTACTGCCTGAACTTTCTCTCGTTCTCAACCCTGCTTTCCTGATCCTGGTACTCCACAGTTTTCGATGGAATCCTTCCAAGCATCTGTACATACGCCATCGCCGGATTTGAGGCGAACTCCTTAAGCACGGTTCCGACCTGGGTCTCCACAAGATCATTGGTTAAACTCCCGTTAAGACTCTCAGATTCAGGACTGTCCATCTCAGCCTCAACGAACTCTCTACTACTCTGCTCCTCTCCTTCTAAGGCCTTGAGAACTCTCCTTAAGGGCACTGCAAATCCCCAACCAGAACCAGTTTCACCGCTCAATGACAAAAACCTCTGTCAACGATGCTCTCTCAAACATTTTATTCACTTCCCCTAAACCCGAGGAAAAGAACCTTTAACTGAAAAGATTAGGAAGAAATAGCCAGCATAGAATGGAGGCACCCAGGGTGCTGCTCAAGGCCTTCCAGTCCAAGAAAACTCTGTAGATATTATTGTCTCCGCCCAGCTACATCTTCAAGACGAGTTTATCGAAGAAGCGGTTGAAGAGTTCAACAGAGTGCTGAAGAAAGAAGGATACGCAGTGCTCTCAACAGGATACGAACTAGAAGAAGACAACTACAAAGGCCTCCACACCGGAGAAATAGTACCTGAATAAGAATCTACGATTTTCCAGGGTTTTGTTCAAAAAGTTGTCTGACCTTAACTGTTTCCATGGTAGAGTTCGAGACTATCGAGAAGGAACGTAAAGATTACGGAAACTTTCCAGGAGAAAAATTTGTAGAGGTCAGCAGGAACAAGGCGATTCAGGACGACGGCAGCGAAAACAGCTTCATCCAGATCGCGACAGGTTACTACAACGATGAAGAACCGCAGTACAAGAAAAGATTCACCGTACCAACCGATGAAAAAGCAGTGAATCATATAGTGGAGAAGCTTCCGGAAATGTTTGAAAACGAGAAAGAAGCACGTGAAGAGTAAAGGCCTTATCCAATTTAACTCTGAATCAGAAACGCCCGTATCGGAGCTCTATCCGTCTTCATTTTCAAAGGCGCACCTGAGAAAGTGTATTTACCTGGATCAGCTTTTCTGAGGTCAAGGCCTTCGATTACTTTCATGTTTTTGTTCGCTTTTTCATGTGCTTCAGTGGCTTTTTCTCCGCCGTCAAACTTTACTTAGGTAGTCGATTCCAACCGTTTTCACCCCTCTGGCTCCAGATTCTTATAGTCAAGTCCATCTACCTCTACATAGATTTCTTCCGACATATCTCTATGTTCTTGTATCCTCCTCTTCAAATCCGGATCGTAGTCAGAGGCTCTTTCCATGTCTTCAATGCTTTGATTTTTACCTTCTTTGACTTTTGGATCTACCCATCTTGGATGCCTAGATAGGCATAAATCAGCCTCCCTCTCATCCTCTACAACAGAGAGATTTTCTTTAGTGAAGTAATCCTCTACACATCTGAGATGTTCTTTTGAATCGTCATATCTAGGAATCAACATGTTCAGTACTTCCAAGTCAGTCATTTCGAAAAACTCTTCCTCGCTGACTTCCCCATGATCTAAGGCCTTAATAGCTGCATCTCCAACACCTTTGTACTGTGCCATATTGTTGATTGGATTTGACCAAATAAGCTGATCCAGTTGCATGTATCTCTCAGCGAAGTCCACGGCAGCTTCAGGATCATTCATGACGAACATTTTTTCATCACCTTCATGGACCTCTAAACTATCAACATAATTCACGATCTCCTGCCATTCTACATCAAGTTTGGTCTCCTCCTTATCAGGATGCATCTCAAGAGGCCCACTAAGCTCTAGTGATGCTTCTTGACCAGCTATATAGTATAGATCTCTGAGAAAGTAGTCTATCCTGTCAGCACAGAGGTCAGGTTTTGGCTGCTCAAGAAGAGGAAAGTTCTCTTTATCCAAAAGATGTTCTAAGTCAAGGCCTTGCTCCTCCAGCCTTTGAGCAGTTCCATCAGCCTCAAGCCTAGATCTAATTATATCCTCATCTTCATGGAATTCAAAGTCATCATTCTCCAGTACATATTCTGACCAGTGAGAAAAAGGTCCATGACCAATATCATGAAGCAAAGCAGCGAGCTGCTCATCTCTAGATGCATCAAACTTCCTTAAAAGCATCATCACGCCTACAGAGTGCTCAAACCTATCAACTTGAGGATTATTCTTTCTATAGCTCTGCGGACCATGCTGATCCACAAAACGTAATCGCTGGAACGCATCTGAGTAAATAGTATCGAGCAGAGGAGCATCTGCATTTTCATGAAAAATCTTCCAGACATTCTCCTCAATCCATTTATCTGCCTGATTCAGGTGATAACGGGCTGCCTGATCTGAATTCTGATCGTTGCTTAAACCAACTTTAGCCCCCGGCTTAGGCTTCTGCACAGGATCAGTCATCTCAGAGTAAAAACCATCCTCTACCTCCTCAGGAGTCGAAAACCTGCTCTGTAAGCAATCTCTTGTAAGAGAATATTTACTCATCGGCATATCAACTACTTTATCAAGACCAAACATCTCCGGAGTAATACTAAGAGAACCTATCGGGAAAACATCAAGAAGGTCAAAAAGCTCCGTATCAGAACTGATAGGGCCTACAGAAACTATATCATCCCTATCCAACACAAATCTATTCCCTCTATGAAATATCTCCGGCCCCCCCTCCCCAACATCAACCATTTAACCACTAACTAATAACAAAACTCTTTAGCTTTATATCTCCTAGGTCAGAACAACTACAACCGAACACCCAAAAAAACCTGGCATACTAGAGAAAAGAAAAACAAGGCCTCTCCCAAGCCCCTCCCGCTCTCCATGTAGCATACACAGCAGGGTTAAAGGCCTGAAAACCCCAAGAGTTCTTTTTCTTAGATACTATATAGGTCTTCCTCTATTCTCAGGTTGCGCCTTCAACTTCCTTATAGAACTTCTGCACGAAATTAAACAACAATAAGCAGATCCCTTTTCTGAGTGTTGGCGGTCGACTTCAACCGTCCATATAGCTGTGAAAATGCTCCCGAGAGGTTTACCCAATATACAGATAAATTTTTATAACTTTCTGATAACACTAAAATTTGTGAATTGGCATCCGTCATATCGAGAAGAGGTAACTGATGATTTTGTGAGGAGAAGGGCCGGAGTACTTCAGCATCTTGTCCATAGATATGCTGCTTTAAATCCAGAAATCGACTACGGTCGGCCTACTGCAGAGGAATACTCAGAGGGATGGCAGACCCCGCTCGAAGAATATCCTGAAAATGTCCGGTCAATAGCTGAGACCTTAGGTTTTCACGAAGAAGATTTTGATTCGTTTAATTTGAGAAATTTGGTTAGAAAATTACACCACAACATTTCAGATGAAGCAGGGAGATTGATGGTATTGAGAGAGGATATAGATTTAGATGATGAAACAGAAGATCTCATCGATGAAGCTTTTTACGACATTCTGTCGTTAGAAGAACCGTCTGGGAGGAGAAGAAGTCCTGAAGAAGGAGTTCCTGCTAACTGGAATGAGAAAGGGGAGGAAATCTATGAATTTTTAGGAGGTGACATTCCGATAAGAGAACAAGAAGGAGAATTTATGCCTTTGAATGCTGAAGTTGGGAGAAGATATGAGCAGATTAGGGATTTGCCAGATGATAGAGAAGCTATGACAAATCAAGAAATCCAATCTGTTACTTCAGGCATATCGAATTTAAAGAATTTCTTTAACGCTTAATTTGTAGTATTTTATGAGCCTTCGAAGTAAACTCTCTAAGCCCCGAGAGGGATTTGAACCCTCGACCTGCTCCTAGCTTGCGTTTGACACGGTTTTCTGTGAGCGATGCGTATAAACTCTCTCGAGTTTGGAGCATGGCTCGACGCGTGCCGCACTCCGCGTTGGGAGGTGTTACAAGGGAGCTGCTCTAGCCAGGCTGAGCTATCGAGGCCTGTAGGTAAATTGTGTGGTGGAGTTAACTGTTAAATACGGTGTGGGGTGCTTTTTGAAGGCCTTTTTTATGTGGGGGAAAGGTTTTGAAGATATACTGTAGAAATGGTTCTTTGTGTGAAAGAAGATTTTCAGATAACTTCAAGCTTCGAAGAACTCAAAGAATCAGAGGCCTCAGGTAAAGGTTTATCGGTGGGTTTCAGGCCTTCCGGCGAGTTACATGTTGGGAATCTTCTGACACTGGCTTATTCAGCTGTTATCTCTGAAAAGTTAGGCCTTGAGCTGGACCTGTTCTGCTGTGATACGGACTGGTCCGCCCACATACACGAGAACCACAGGCCTGAAAATTCTGATGTTATGCGGCTTTTCTTCATGCGTGACTGTAAATGTTCTGAGCATGAAAATATTGCAGAACATAGAGTTGACGAGATAAGGCCTTTTCTGGACGGATTGGAGAACTTTACCGGTGAAGAAGTTGAAGCTGGTTTTCTCTCCGAATTGGACTCTGAAGGATATAGAGAGGCCTTACGCAATGTTCTGGAGGATATGGAGGGTTTCGATGAGATCTTTGGCGGCGGTTTCAGGAGACGTTACCGTAGCCCTGTTGTGAACGTGTGTTCCCGATGTGGTTTCAGCCATGCTAAGGGTGCACCCTACAGCCGTGAGACAGGAGAACTTGTCGCGAGCTGTCGAAACAAGCGGTGTAAGAAGGGTTTCTCGCGCGGCCAGCTTGACGGGAGGATCGGTGTCTACTATCTTGTAGATCCTGTCCGTGATCCTTCTAGGGATGTGGCGGTGCATGTTTTCGGCGGGGATTACAGGGATGCGGCGAAGGAGCAGAAGACCTCAAAGATAGAGAAAGTGGCGAAGATCACACAGCTTGCTACAGGTGGGGCTCCTGCTTATTTCTTGGCGCCGATGATCGCGGATGAAGAAGGGAAGCCTCTTTCCAAATCGAAGGGTACAGGCCTTACAGTTTCAGAGATAGATGATCTGGAGGCCTACGGTGAAAGGCTGGCTGAGAAGGTTGATGAGTTGCTTGGTGAGGAGAGGAGACATGTTCAGCAGCAGGAGCTTCTGTTCTGAGGCCTTTCCTCAGTCTGTGCCGTATTCCGGGTCGTCGTATTTCTGTTCCGGTCCGTAGGTTTCCGGTATCAGATCGTGGAGCTTGACTGTTTCCGTCTCTCCGCCGTTGGCCTTATTATATCCATGTCGTTTTCCTCTCTGTGCTGTGCGAACTCGTTGAGGACCTGCATGCACATTACACACGGCTTGAAGAATGTGTCTTTCTCGGAGGTGATCGCGACCGCGGTGAAGAAGTGCTCGCCGTGTGCCACAGCGTTGTAGATCGAGCATCTCTCCGCGCATGTTCCCATGGCCTTCGTTCGCGGTCTTGACGACGCAGCCGCCGAAGACTTTTTCCCTCCGGTGTCATGACTGCGGCTCCTACTTTGGTTCCTGAGTCAGGCCTGTAGGAATTCTGCATAGCTTCCTCCGCTTTCCGTACAAGTTTTCTGCGGTCTTGTTCATAGAAACCCTTTTTTCTACGGTTCTACGTCGTCAGGAAGCTCGTCGTCGTCAGGGCCTTGTTCTCTCTCGGCTTTGTCTTTGATTCTGTAGACGTTTGTTGAACGCGTGCATTCCGGGCATTCTATCCACCAGGGCCTTGATCCTAGTTCGACGCCCTGTCTTTCGAACTCTTCGCCGCAGTAGGGACATGTCATTTCGAAGAAGAATTCTTCGTTGTCGTAGCTGAACATTTTGATGTGCCCGGTTTCTTCTCCTTCATCGTTTTCCAGTTTCCTGTTAGTTGCGTATTCTACGCGGTCGTAGTCTACCTCTTTGTCCATAGGCCTTTCACTTGTACTTTTGTAGTGGCAGGAGTTTTAAGTCTTCTACTCCCCCTCTATCTGCCTTTAAGTAAGCATTTCTCCGTACACAAGTTCAGCTTCTTTTTCTGATATTTCAATACCTATTTTTTCAAGGCCTTCTATCTCTCCCACGCTTTTTTCTATACCCAGTTCTTCCACGGGTTCACTGCTTTTCAAGTGTTTGATACTTGGATTGTACTCTCGAAGCTTTCTCAAATCCCATTCTCTTTCCGTGTCAAGTACTGTTAGTCTATAGCCGTCCATTGTAGCTAGGAAGGCTTTTGCAGCATCTTCCCTGGATCCTATCTTAATATAGGCTTGTTCCTGTAAAGGGCGGCCTTTAAGGCCTTCCTTGGTTTCTCCTTGAACTGTGTAATTCTTTATTCCAGGTATTTTTTCTATAAAACTTGTTTCCTCTGTTTTAACTGTTATTTCTCCGTTTTCCATTTCTGCGTTTTTTCCTCTTCTTTTGAGGTCTTTGAGGAGTTTTTCTGGTTTCTCTGTAGCTTTTACTTTGACTTCCATACTTTCGTGTTTCGGTCTAAAGTTTTTATTCAGTGATGACTAAGGCTTGTATCTGTATGGGATTTTTGGATCGAGAGGATGATTCTGGAAGCGGTGATGCTGAAGAGGAAGTGAAGCTTTCTATCCCTGAAGAGGAGGAAAGTTCCGAGGATTCAACCGGGTCTTCAGATAGTGAGGGCATGCTGCCAGGTATGAACAGTTCAGACAGTGTTGAAACCGGTTCAAGCAGTAGTGTTGATTTAGAGGATATTCACCGCCAGAACAAGCAGATTAAGAGTATTTTGAAGGAGATCAGATCAGAAGTAAAAGACGGTGATGCAAATGGGGTACTATGATAACGTGAAAAGTTCTATAAGAGAGGAAAACAAGGATAGCGATGATGAAGAAAAGAATTCAGCAAGTTTTGATACTTTGAGAGAAGCAGCTGAAGAAAACGATGTAGAGGAAGGAGATGACACCCCTATAGAAGTGCTTGAGGAAGAAGGCCTGAGTCAGAGACCTCCAAAAAAGGAAAAGAAAGGGCAGCAGTCCAGAAGTACAGAAGGGAAAAAAAGGGTTCGAAAACAGGAAACCGGGAAAGAAACTGTTAAGGCCTCAGAGAGCAGTGAAACTTCTGTTGAGGAAAGTGTTGAGCTTTCAGGCCTTGAGGAACGGCTTGATAAGATTATTGAGCAGAATGAAAGAATAATTGAAGTATTGGAGAGTTTCGGCAGTTGAAACAGTGAAAAAAGATGTTTTAGAGGGTTTTTACACCTCTTTTTGCCTTTTGTAAACTGTTTCAGACTATTTCTACCGATATTTTCTCTCGGCCTTTCTTTGATGTCTCGACTTCTTCTGTAAGCTCTATCTCTAGTTCCAGTGTTCTCTTATCTTTTGACTGGTAGAAGTCCATGTCGAGCTCTGCGTTTTCTGTTGGCTCTATTTCTACTTCTTCTTTGCCTTTGAAGCTGAGGCCTACTTTTCCTTCTCTTATTTTTTCAGCGAAGTTCTCTAAAAAATTAGCGAGTTCGTCGTTATCAAAGCTGAAGTCGAGGTCTACTTCCTTGCTGGACATATAGAAAAAATAGGGAGGTAAAAAGTTTTATTTTTGGCGGTGTTTTTCGTCACTCATCGTTCATTAATTTCTTCGCCAAGAAGTGGTCTTTCTCGTTCAGTTCTCTAACTGCTTCCGTTGCAAACAGGTAGGCTGAACCGATTAAGATAAGGCCTACGTATGCCTGCATTGTTTCAGGCGGTCCGTGGAAGTAGAATACTGAGATAACCATCATAAGGCCTGAGATGAACAGGGTCATGGAAACTCCCATTTCTACTTCCGTTGAGAGCTTGGGTAATCCAAACCTGTCTTTTACGTCTGCAGTGGATGAGTCGGAACTGTCTTCTTCGTCTGCCATATAACAGTAAAATGTTTGAGCAGCATTTAAAATTTCCCCATTTCCTTCTCAGTCCAGGTCTTCTATCTGGACATCGCTGCTTTCAGGTTGGAAGGCTGAAGGCAGGTGGATATGGTAGACTCCTTCTGATTTCTCAATTACCAACGGCATCTCCTCTAAAAGCCTTGAAACATTTATGTTGTAAACTCCTTCTTCCTCCACACTGATAGAGTTCAGGTCGAACTCTAGTTCTATATGATCTTTTTCGCCGCCACCGGCAATAACATCCTGTATATCTGTTTTAACCTCTTCCTTTTCCTCTTCAAGCTCCTCTTCTGAAAGAGACTCCTCCTTTTCATACATGAAAAGAGATGAACCGCATTCACAGCCATCAATTAACTCCTCAGAATCATCCTTGTAGGTACGACCGCAGTTCATACATCTGTGAGGCATTAAAAACACCCTCCTGAAAACTGTTTTGTGTAAGGCCTTACCGGGCTCATAGCTTCCTCCTTCTGTTTAACTGTTTTCATCTTCAAGCTTTGCCAGGAAGGATACTGTATCTTTTTCTTCCTTGATTTTCTCCATTACGCGTGAGTTTCCGACGATTGTAAGGCCTCTTCTGTAGTCTTCGTTCAGTACTTTCTTGTAAAGCATTCTCTTTGCTTTCTCAAGCCGTGAGTTACCTGCGTTGAGGCCTAGGAACTCTACCCCGGGAAAGTCTTCGTCTACCTGTTCCATTGAGTTTTGTATTAACTGGCTTTTCTCTTCCGGGGTCCAGGCCTCTTCTAGTACAAGCACTGCGTTGTCCTTGACTTTTTCCAGGACTACTTTGAGTTTGTCCTCGAACTCTTGCTCTGTTAGTTTCTCTTTCGACAGAAATTCAATAGTGACTCCGTCATCTGTCATTAGGTTAACCTTTCGATTATTTCCTCATAAAGTTTGTCAATGTTTTGGCCTTCCTTAGCTGAGATCTCCAGCACCGGGTGCTGGGGGAATGCATCTCTTACACGTTCCGGTTCGGCATCTTCCCTGTCTATCTTGTTGGCCAGGATCAGAATCGGTATATCCTTCGCCTCCAGATTCCCTATTATAGTAACGTTTACCTGGGTGTAAGGATCCTCTGTCGAATCAAATATCACCAGGCACGCATCAACATCGTCCAAGTACTTGATAGCCTCTACAATACCTTTTGTAGCCTCTTTGGCACGGCCTTTTGCCTCTTCCTCTTCAAGGCCGTGTTCTGTGAAATCCTTGAAGTCGACATTGGTAGAGATCCCTGGCATATCTAAGAGATTCAGATCCAGTGTTCTACCGTCGTCAGATTCGATCGTAACTTTTTCTTTTCTTTCAACAGCTCTTGTTTCATGAGGTATTTCAGAGACATTGCTCATTTCCTCACCTGTCAAATCCTTTGAAATCTGGTTAGCTAACGTAGATTTGCCGGCGTTAGGAGGACCGTATATACCGATCCCTATATCCTCTTTTCCAGAGCCGCTGAACAAGTTGCTGATAAGCTTCCTCAGGCGAGATATCATTTTGACACCGCTCAATAATAAAACCGGAGACCAAATATAAAAAGCATTTCATCCACAGGGAGGTGAATTACATAAAAAAAGCGGATAAATGAAAAAAACACAGCGATGAGACAGGAAAAAGGAGTGATAATAGCGGCATACCAGCAAAGCCTCAACAACCACCGCTACCTGATCCTGAAAAGAAAGAAGAACTGGGAAGGATGGGAGCTGCCAAAAGGCCATCTGGAAGACAACGACTACAGAAAAACAGTTAAACAGGAGCTAAGAGAGGAAGCAGGCCTCAAGGAAGATCAGATAAAAGAAGTGACAGATATGCACCAGGTTATCAACTGGAGGTTTGAGGAAGACGGTGAAAAAGTTGAAAGAGAGTACAAGGCCTTTAAAGTAGAGGTAGATGAGAGTGCTGAAGTAGATGTCTCCGAGAATCCTCATGATGAGCATGAGCAGGGTTTCTTCCTTGATTTTGAGGATGGTAAAACGTTGCTGACATATGATAATCATAGAGAGGTCTTGGAGAATGCGGAAAAAAGTTGAGGCCTAAACAGGTTTCCATGAACCCTGACAAGCTGCTTGAACTCTACCAGTTTGAATCATGTCCTTTCTGTTCAAAGGTACGTAAGAAGATGTCAGAACTAGGTCTGGATTTTATAGCAAGACATGTGGATAAAGAAGACCGTTCCCGGGTAGAAGAAGTTTCCGGGCAGTCCAACGTCCCTGTACTGGTTGACCCTAACAAAGACAAAGTGCTGCCGGAAAGCGATGAAATAGTGAAGTACCTGGAAGAAAACTACAGCAGTTGACGCCTGAGAAAACCAAAAAAATTTCTAAAGCACTTTCTTGACTTTATCGACCGCATCGGTCATTTCTACTTTGATTAGTCCCATGTTTACGTCTTCTTCTGTCAGTATTGTCAGTATTCCTTCACTTCCTGCACCAGTGGAAATAAGCTTGCCCTCTTCACTTTCTATTGTTACTTGATTAACATCTCCCATGTTTAATGCTTCACTTGCTGTTTCTCCTGATCCTACAGTTGAAGCAGTCATCGCACCAACCTGGTCGTCGTCTATGTCGCCTTTTAGGTTTGATGCTATCAGTAATCCGTCTCTACGCACTACTGCTGCGCCTTTAATCCCTTGAACATCACCCAAATCATTCAAAGGCTCCATCAACTTCTCTTCCTTACTTGTCACGGTGAAACACCCGTTCTCTTCATGTAAAATAAGGTTCTGTTTCCTGTTTTAAATATCCTCCTTTTTCCTTCAAAGAACTTGCCTTCACCAAGTTGAATGATTTGAACCTCTGAGCTTGGAAGGCCTTTAACTCCGCAGACATTTTATAAGGTAGAACCTGCCTTCTTAACTTGTAGAGGCTTGAAAACCTCCAGTAAGGTTTTCAAACATTAGGAGGGTTTAAAGGAGGTTTTAGATAGGAGAATGGAAGATAAAAATTTGAATGTGGCGGTTGTAGGAGGAGGTATTGCAGGGCTTTCATGCGCCCATGATCTCCAGAAACAAGGTTTCAATGTAGAGGTCTTTGAGGAATCCCAGCTTGTGGGTGGAAGAGCTCCTCGTGCTGTAAGAGCGGTTTCCGGCAATGATGAGAATATTCTCAGGCTTTCAGAGGAGTTAGGTATAGACGACCAGATTGAGGAGATGAGTCTTGGGGAGCTTGGAACCTATAAAGACGGCTTTCTTTTGAAGGTTAAATGGTTGAAACCGTTCTTCAAGCCTAAGGAAGAGCTTTCACTAGGTAAAAAACTGATGAGAAAAGCAATGGCATGGTACTCCGGTATAGAACTCGAATCAGTTGACAGACTTCACAGAGAAATGGAAGAACTAAGTTTCGACCCCTTCAACCGTGGAGAGAAAAACAGGGAACTACACGAAAAAACAGTGCAGGAATGGATGAACCAGTACGGAGAAGGAGTACAAGAATACATACTGAAACCTATTCTACAGATGACATATGACTCTGACCGCCAAAAAATGAGTGCAGACAGAGGATTATACCAGATAAAAAAAGTATTTAAAATGGCTGAAGACGGGATATACGTTCTCAGCGGAGGACCTTTCGTATTCTCAAACACTATAAGAAAAGAACTTTCAAGAGGAAGTATCAAATCCTCAGCAAAAGTCACCGACGTCTGGGAAGAAGAAAACAGTACAGGCCTCAGATTCGAATCAGAAGGAGAAGAACACGAAAAAGAATTCGATTACACCGTAGTAGCCACACCTCTACACAAATCATCTGAAATACTGAGAGAAGATTTCAACATTGAATACCTGAAATCCGAGTACGTAATGACAGAAGGAAACCTCAAAAAAGGCCTTAAAATGGTTTTGAACGGAGAGTCAAGTTATAATTTGAGAACTATTTTTGCAGCGGATGAAGAGCATTTTGCCTATCCTAGAAAGGAGGGAGAGGAAATTGATCTTAACCAGGTTTACAAAGGGCAGGTAGAGATCTTGGGAAGAGAAGAGATCATGACTATGCCTAAAATCGAGGCAGGCAGCCAGATACCTGGTACAGAGTTCGGTGACAGGATAATGCTGGCTGGTGACTTCATGTACTATCCTTCCTTTGAGACAGCAGCACAGGCAGGTAAAAAAGCAGCTTCAAAAATCCAGGGGAAGGAGGAATAAAGAAATGATAGGCGCTGCCATAATGCTGGCTTCAGGAAACAAGAGAACAGCAAACAAGCTTATAGAAAAACTTGTAAACAAGTACGCAGAGATCGCAGGAGAACAGGTCGCCTACAAAATGGCCGGAAGAGTTGAAGGCCTTAAACTAACCGATAAAGGAAGCCTGAAAAACGGAGGAAACATGGAACATTTCATAAACCTTGCAGAACTGCTTGAAAAAGAAATAGGTCCTGTAGCACTTAGATTTACCAGAGAAACTGTAGAAGAAGTACACCTGAGCCAGGAGGAGAAGGAAGAAATACCTGACAAATACATCAGAGACTAACTCGAACAAACATACTTTCTCTCATCCTCAATATCTTCTTCAGAGAACTCTTCAACAACGTTAGTTAATGGGGCCACATACTTTTCGGACAAACCTGTATTATATCTGGCAGACTTAGACATATCCGATTCAGATAGATATTCTTCAGGAGTAACTGTTGAGATACCCTCTAAAACATGTCCTAGTCTTTCAAAAACCCCATCAAACTCAAAATCATAGCCAAACTCTTCCGCATAATTTTTTAATTCAGGAACAGTAAATGTGCTGCAGATACCACCGTTAGGAAGCTTCAAACTATTCTCAGAACCTCTTTCTGGATCCTCAAACTCCACAAGAAACCTAAGTACATACTCAGCTTGATTAAGGTCATAGCTACTCCATAAACTATTCTCAAGAACATTATCCGGATCTACATCTTCAAAAAAGCTACTTAAATCATTAAACACCTGGTTACTGAGATCTTCCTGAACACTATCCGCAAGATCTCCCTCAAGGCCTTCCTCCCCCATAGCCGTTGTTACTACAGGTCAACAATAAAAACCTGTTGTTTGTATTTCTACAGATTACTGAAGGCTCTCTGCACTACTTCATTTAAGGCCGGGTGGATATGGATCGTGTTTTTAATGTCTTCCACTGTTCCGGTTCCTGCCTTCATCGCTACAAGGACTTCGTGTATCTGCTGTGAGGCATGAGGCCCGATTATATGGCAGCCCAGGATTTCTCCGTCTTCAGAGGCCAGGACTTTTACGAATCCGTCTTTCTCTTTGAGGGCGCCGCCCATCCCGGTGTCGCTGTAGCTGTAGGCGGCGGAGACGTACTCTGTCCTGTTCTCTTCCAGTTGTTGTTCTGTTTTTCCGACTCCGGCTATCTGGGGGGAGGTGAATACTGCATGCGGCATTGCAGGGTAATCTACACTGTATTCATCTCCGGTTACAATGTTTTTGAAGACTACTTCGGCTTCATGGTTGGCTGAGTGCTTGAACATCCAGTTGTCCGCTATATCTCCGAGAGCGTAGATGCCTTCGATATTTGTCCGCATCTTTTCATCTGTCTTGACAAAGCCATGTTCCGTAGTTTCTATACCTGCTTCTTCAACTTTCAAGGAGTCTGTGTTCGGCACTCTTCCAGCTGCAATCAAGACCTCATCTGCTGTAAACTCCGCTTTTTCTCCTTCACCGTTTTCAGCTAAAACCTTTTTCCTACCATCCTCCTCTCTTAACTCCTTCGCTGAAAAACCAAGTTCAACATTGTACCTCTCCGCAGCTATCTCCGTAATTTTTTCAGAGACCTCCCTATCCTCCCTTTTCAAAACCCTGTCTCCTCTCTCCAATATAGTAACTTCACTTCCCATAGCTTCATAGAAATGCGCCAGCTCCAGAGAAATATAGCCGCCGCCCACCATAACAAGCTTATCCGGCCGGCAATCAGGATTCAAGGCATCAGTAGAAACCCAGTACCCAACATCCTCAACACCATCTATCGGAGGGATGAAAGGCCTTGAACCCGCCGCGATAACTATAGTATCAGAAGTAATTCTCTTCCCAGAATCCTTCAACTCCAGAACTTTTTCACCGACAAAACAGGCCTCTTCCCTGTACAAAGTATGGCGTTCTGAACTTTTGAGGCCTTCCTCAATGCTTTCAGCGTCGCCGTGCACATCACTGTTAACCTCGTCTACAATTCCCTGGAAATCAATGTTTTCAACCTCGGCAGTTATACCAAATCTTTCTGAATCCTTTATCTGTTCAACAATGTCTGCCCGGTGAATCAACATTTTAGATGGTATACAGCCCCGGTTCAAGCATGTGCCTCCAAGCCTTCCAGGTTCTACAACCGCCACATCCCTCCCTCTTCTCGCAAGACCTGAAGCAACTTCAAGACCCGAACCTGAACCAACCACAATCAAATCAAAACTTTCCATTCTACATACATATCCAGAAACTCTACATAAAAAAGGCCTTACCAATGAAAGCTGGTAAAGAAAAACACGTATCCGCCGCATAGAAACCACGAAAAGAGTAGAAAGCTGCTGAAACAGTGAATAGTATTGAAGAGAAGTTAAAGGCCTGTTAAACCTTTAAAGTGATTCTTCTCGTTTACTTGTTTATTTTCTCTAGGAACTGGTTGGGGGTTGTGGAGAGGTATTTGTCTGTACTTTTCTAGGTCTAGAATGTGTGAGTCGCCGAATACTATGAAGTCTGCGTTTCCTGCGATCGCGGCTTCCAAGATTTTATCATCGTCTGGATCATCTTCGATTACTTCTAGTTCGATTTGAGGGTCGATTACTTGTGAGATGGACAGGATTTTGGAGACTAGTTCGTCTACTTGTTTTTCGGTGAAGAGGAGTATGTCTCTGGTTAGTACGTCTCTGAGTTCTTCGACTATATCCGGCGAAGTAATGGAGAGAAATTCTTCGTTCTCAGCTAGTTCCAGTATTTCGGCCGGTTTGCCGTCGGAGAGCGCTGAAGATACTAGTACGTTGGTGTCGAGGACTGCTCTAGTCTTCTTTTCTGTGTTCATCTATAAGTTTCTCTGCGTCCTCCTCTGACAGACCGGCTTTTTCAGCTTCTTCATGCATTGGCTCCAAGATGTCTTCTACTGATTTCTCAACAAATGACTCATCTACTTTTTTCAGCAGGATATTGTCGTCCTGGGAGACCACCAGTAGCTTTTCGCCTCCTTCTAAACCTATTTTTCGCCGGACATCTGCAGGGATTGAAACCTGACCTCTGCTGCTTACTGTTACCACATCGACTTCGCTCATAATATTCACAAGAAATATCTTGTATTGAAGAAATATAAAATCTTTCCGATTCTATGGATATAGATTAGAAATTCTACAAAAACCCATCTACTTAACATGGCTGAAGGGCTCGAAAATCAAGAAGTCATCCTAGAGAGCATGGCTGTAGATCCATTCAGGGATTGGAGCGACTGGCATGTTTGAGAGGGAAGGAAAAGAAAGATTCGAACAACTGGATCAAGAAACCAAAGAAGAGCTAATATCTTCAATCACTGGCATAACAGGTGGAAGTTCTACATCAGTTAAAGACGACTATTTGGCCTCTGTCATATAGGTTTGACGAAGAAAGAGTTTATAAACGGTTTGGGATAACTCCATGTAAGTCAGTAAAGAGTGGACCGGCCCTAGCTCGGAACCTGTATTTACTGCGCTTCCTCTTGTCTAACTATAGGAGATTAGGCTTTAAGT
>JBDGSI010000013.1:0-3794 GCA_042217615.1 Candidatus Nanohalobium sp. | reverse complement strand
CATCAGAGTTCTCCGGTTTATGGTTCTCATGGATATGCGCGCTCCAGTCCGTATCGCAGCACATCAGATCCAGCTCCAGATCCAGCTTCTCCGCAATTATCGCTGCATAACCAATACTCAGCAGGTTGCCGACGTGAAGCTCCCCGCTGGGGCGGAAACCGACCGCAACCCTTTCACCCTCCGCATCAAGTTCTGAAAAATCCGAAGTAACCGGAATATTCTGCATGTAAAAAAACTTTTAGAGCTCCAAATATTTCAACGATTGCCTAGTAACTATCTTATCCTCTCCTCAATCAAGACATCCTCAATTAAACCTGGATTGACTCCTTACAAAAAGTCCACATTTATTAGTTAAGATAGTCAATAATACCGTGGTGGCCAAGGTGAAAACTGAAGAGAAACTGCCTAAAGAAAAGGTAAGAAAGATTATAGCAGAGAACCGAGAAGGTCTAGAAAGCCTGGCCAAGGAAGAGCCTGCTAAAGAAGAGAGAGACCACCCAATAAAAATGAAGCTCAAGAGAATCTACAGAAAACATATCAGGAAGCCAAAGGCAGAGCCCCTAGTAATCTAACCGCTCCCCGCATATTCTTCAATATCCTCTCTTAAACCATTCAAAAAACTATACAGAGACTTCTGAGAAGACTCTCCCTCAGCCACTTCTTGAAGAAGCCTTACAAGTTCTTCATCGAGTGAAGGTATAACTGACTGAGTCATTCCTTTATCTCTTTGAACGCTGGATAAGAAATCGACGCCCGCCAGATAAGCAGTCCTCTTGTTTCCGTCAGCAAATATCTGAGACTCCGCTATAGTCGACATAATAACCGAAGTAAGGTAGATAAGATCGCTGTTCCCTGCGCATTCTCTAGGTAAGATAAACTCCAGAAGAGTATCTAAAGTGCCTTCATTTCTTACATAATGCCAGTCATGCTCTTCCGAAAACTCTAACTGCGGACTACTGGACTCGTGAGCATCTATAACTGCAGAAATATCTTTCTTAACTTCCTTCTCCTTCCTAAAATCAAGTTCGCCATCAACCTTATCAGGAGCATCCTTCCCCTCAGTAACTATCAAGTTCCAAAACTCTATCCTCCGCCTGGTCAAATAGCGATCAAGTCTCCCACAATCCACTTCAAACAGCTTCATAACAAACAATTATCTTCTCTACCTTAACAAAACCCAAGACACTGGATGAAATAAGAACAAAAAACACGGCCAAAAGTCTCACTTATTTAATTATTACCGGCCCCATTTCCAACATACACAAGGCCTCGGTAGCTCAGCTTGGCTAGAGCAGCTCCCTTGTACGCCTGCAGTCGCGCAGTGCGGCGCGCTCGGAGCCATTCAATGAATGGCTCACAGGAAGTTTAAACAAAAGACAGGAGCAGGTCGTGGGTTCAAATCCCACCCGGGGCTCTTATAACTTTGGGTTCATATGCCCCACTTTCTCTGAATTTTTAACTGAAATACTCTAAATAGAAATAGAGGGTATTGAAATGACAGATTCATTATTGCTCAAAAACTGTTCTAAAATAAACATTCAGGCTCTTGATAGATCTGGCTGGTTCAGTTGGGCCGCCAGTGTTGTGCGCTGTTCTTCGATGTTCAGCCTTACTGTTATCTGTGTTTTTCCTTCGTCAGAAATCATCTGGAGTTCGACATCCGAAACATTCTGTAGTTGTTCTCTATCTACTCCCAGGATTCTTGAGATGTTCTGGATTTCTACTCCTCGGACTTCTCCTTCAGAGTCTAAATCTATTATGAAGTCTCCTGTTTGGACTGATCTTTCATACTCTCTGCTCATGTCGTCTACTGACATTATATCAAGTTCGGGGGAGTAGTTTATCTCCAGTTCTTTGTCTTTCATTCTCTCATCACCGTTACCGCCTTCATTGATCCATCTTCCAAGATGTATAAAACATTTAATCTTTGCTCATCAAGAAATAAAATTTATTCTATCTTGTAGTGGAATTCTAGCTCTCTGTCGAATTCTTCCAGTACATCTCTTATTTCCTCTGTGGTTTCCTGGTTCAATAGTTCGTAGTCGCCTGTCCAGAATGTGCATTCGTTTAGGATTGCTGTCGCCAGTATATGTGAGTCAATTATCCCCAGATTAACTTCGTTCACTAGTTTATCTGAAAGCTCTATAATATCCTCTGATAATTCGACAATTTCGTCTACAGTCGCGTCTATTAGTTCTTTTTCTTTCTCTCTGGTTGTTTTATGAGTATTGTCTTCGATTTCAGCTAGAACTATTTCGGAGGTGAAAAACTTGTACTTTCCGTTAGAAACTTCGTCCAATGTATCCCAGACACTTTCTCTTCTGTCTTCATCTGGATCAACAGCTATTCCGAAAATGTCGGTGTCGGCGAAAAGTTTGTCCATAGAGTGTTTTAACCTGAGACCGGGTATACTGCGTCCGCTATTCTTTCAGAAAGGTCTTTTACGGATTCTTCTACAGCTCTTTCTATCTTTTTCTCAAGGTCTCTCCGGTCACGGATTCTCTTGAAAAGTTCCGCCTGACCGGATTCAAACTCTTCCTTGTTCTCCTGCCAGTCCTCCTTCCATTCTTCAAAATCTTCAGTCATAACCATATACTTGACAGCGAAACTTAAATCAATAATCCTGATTTCGGACTTATTCGTCCTTCAGATCTGGAAGCCTGTCTCTCGCTTTCTGCCTCAGCCTTTTGAGAAGATCCTTTTCGTCTTGAATTTCCGAGTCAGACATAGCTCAAAATTATTTTTCGACACTTAAATCTCCTATTTTCTCCACTACGGGAGCTATTTTGAGTACTCTTCTCCAAGCTTATACGCCAAATTTATAAAAGTCGCTGGTAAAAAATTGTTTAGCTCGTTTGAAGGATGGAAAAAAGAGAAAGTTATTGTTTAGGCTTAGAAAACCCTCTCGGGGCTTTGTACCTCTGCTATTATTTTGGTTCTATCTCAACTTTCTCTGAATTGGCCTCACCCCGGTCAGAGAACACGTTACTAATTTAAACCAGACATATCATTTTGTGATATATGTCGGATAGTCTGGAAGTAGCTGTAGAAATCGGAGATATGTCATGTGCCTCTTGTGCATCCAGTATTGAGAAAGCTGTTGACGCACTGGAAGGCGTGGAAACTGTTGATGTAAACTTTGCAACAGGGAAAGCAACTGTAAACTACATTCCTGACGAGACAGGGCTTGAAGAGATTGAGAAAGCGGTGGAAGACGCAGGATACACCCCCGAGAATATTCATGGCGGCGAGATAGTTGAGAAAACGCGTCTGAAAATTACAGGCATGAGCTGTGCTTCTTGCGCCGAATCAGTCGAGGAAAGCCTACGTGAACTGGAAGGAGTCAACGAGGCGAGCGTGAACTTTGCTAGCGAAAAAGCAGAGGTAAAGTACCGGCCAGAGAAAACCGGGAAAAGCGATTTTAGAGAAGCGGTTGAAGCTGCGGGCTACGGAATCGAAGACGAAGAGGACGCGACGGAGAAAGAGCTGGAAGCTTCAAAGAAGAGAATGCTGATCGGCTGGGGTCTCTCCATTCCAATTATCGCCTGGATGATACCGGAGATGCTTCTAGGCATTGTCTGGCCTTCCAAAACAGTCTACGACCTGGGAATGACTCTTCTCGCCCTCCCGGTTCTGTTCTACGCAGGAAGACACACTTACAGTAGCGCCGTGAAAAGCTTGATGAACGGTTCGGCCAACATGGACGTTTTAATCTTGCTGGGATCGCTCTCAGCCTTCATAACAGGTCCAGCCACGCTTTTCACTCCTTTACTCAACTATGCCGGAGTTGGAGC
>JBDGSI010000012.1:0-17159 GCA_042217615.1 Candidatus Nanohalobium sp. | reverse complement strand
CTGGCACAGAAATAGTGTTTCGATAAGTAATTAGCCGTATTCATCGAATGCTTCGTCAATTTCTTCCTCAATCCGTTCCTCTGCTGTTTCAGCCACAGTTTTTCATCCGCTTGAAACCGTGACTCTCTACCACGGAATTTACTCGCATCCAGAGTTTTGCAGTAACCTCAACATCCTGTTCGCAGTATTCTACTATTTTCTGTATCTTGCCTTGTTCGTATTTTTCTGGGACTGAACCGTTCTCCATCAGCTTCTCCTCTCCAAAGAACAGCTTAATCCAATCCTCTAACCCTCCTGAATTGTTTGATGAGTAACGGTATCCGACCTGCTTCATCACCGCCATCAAATCCTCGTAATCTGTTCGAAAGAAACCTCGACCATCTACCTGATGTAGTAATGCTCGGGCGAAGATGAATCGGATGTCAAAGAGTATGTTGTAGCCGATGATACAGTCGAAGTTTCTCCTTCCATAGAACTGGAGAAATTCTTCCAGCATCTGCTGTTCGTCCTCGGATTGGAAGCTATAGAGCTTCTCTCGCTGCAGATCCTTCGCAACGATACAAATAATTCTGGACTCATACGGCTCTAAACCATCTGTTTCGATGTCCAGAACCAGTTCTTTCTGTGAACTTTTCATCTGAATAATTCATAACGAGGCAACAACTCTTTTAAATATTATGAGTTTTTCCGCTGATTTATCTTCAGAGTCGGCGCGGTGACATACCAGTTTTTATATAACTCCGCTGAAAATATCATATTATTATGAGTAAGTCCGATGAAGAAAATGATGTTGACGAGATAGACTACAGCGACATCGAAGACGAAGAAATCAAGGAAATTATTGACGACCAGCCAGAAGAAGTCCGAAAAACAGTAAATGTCGGCTGGGACGGCAGACAACACATTATCCGTATCCCTACAGAGATTAGCGAAGCTCTCGACATAGAAAGAGAAGATGAGGTGGAATTTGAGATGGTGAAGCATCCGCCGAAGTCTGAAAAATCTGACGAACTGAAGATTATCTACAAGAAATTCGATGGCACTAAACAGTAGAGAAAGACAGATTGTAAGAGAACTATACAAGGCTCAAAGACCATTAAGCACCAACCAAGTAGCGGATAGAGCCGAAATGTCTTGGAATACAGCAGACAGTTACCTGGAAGACTTAGAAGAAAAAGGCAAAGTCCTCAGAATCGAGAAAGGAGAATCAGGCGGTAAAACAGTCTGGATACTCGACGTAGATAGAAACAGGTAGCTTTATTCTTCGTGATGTCGTTTAATCATCTCGCTTAGTGTAACGAAGAATCCTGCGTAAAACGGCTGGCTATATTCGTCCCGTGCTAAACGCCGAAACTCATCGAACTCGGCGGTAACATCGAAGGCGTTTGCTTTGAAGTCGGTATCGGCAGCTTCCTTCGCCTTATCAAGGAAGAATTTCTCTGCCTCCAGAGCTTCTTCCTCAGTTTCAGCCGACATCAACTGCTCGAACATCTCTCGCATAAAAACTGATGGAGGACGGACTACTAAATTTATTTCTTTAAATTTTCAACTACTGTTGTCATTCCTCTCCATCTACTACGGAGTTTAACCCGAAGAACCTTTACCCCCAGAAAAAACGTTTACCAAGTTCTGAAGTCGGGTTGAACGTCGGGGGCGGGATTTGAACCCGCGTGGGCTCGCGCCCAGTAGCTTAGCAAGCTACCGCAATACCAGACTATGCGACCCCGACTCTAGGTGTATAGGTGTTTTGTTGGTGTAATGTTTAAGAATCAGGTAGTGTGGAAGAGAATTTGTTGAAGGGAGAGGTGGAAGGCCTTTAAATATTTTTTAGTTGTGTGATTGTGTAGCTTATCCTTGCTGAAAGTGTTTTTTGAAGTATTCTTAGTGTGGAGTAGTGTGATCGAATGTATGCGTTTTTTAAGGCCTTTCTTTGTTCTTCTTTGATTTTTCTGTATGTTTTTTCTGCTTGTTCCCGTGTTTTCCCTGGTTTTTTGGTTTTTTGAGGTTTTTCTAGTTTTTCTCTGACTTGTTTTCGTTTTTGGAGGTACTGTTCGGGTGTTATTTCTTTTTGTTGGAACTTGTTTTTGAGGTGGTTGAGGTGGTCTTTGATCTGTTCCCATTCTTTTTCTTCGAGGCGTCCGTCTTGCAGGAGGTTTCTGACTATTTTTTCCTCGTTTTCTATGTATGTGTGTGTGAATCCTTTGATTACTTCTTCTCGTATGTTCATCTAATTAACTGTTTTTTGTTGTAAGACTTAAAATCAGAGGGTTGTCCCGGATAAGGTATTTAAGTTTCTACCGGTTATTACTGGTTGTAGAGTGATAAAAAGTGGCTGAAAACATACTTGATTTCTCGGATGTTGAGAGTAAGAACGTGTTTACCAGCACGGGTTCGTACTGTGGAAAGGTTAAAGATATAGAGTTGAACCTGGGGAAGTTTGCTGCCAGAGCTGTTGTTGTAGGTGCTGAGGAAGGTTCTTACCTTGCGAAGAAGGTTGGCGGCTCGAAGAACGTTGTTATTCCTTACAGAATGGTTCAAAGCATTGATGACATCATTATAATCAATGATTTCCAGACAAGTGAGGTTGAAGGCCAGTAGGAAGCAGTGAGAAAAGGCCTTCTTGGAAACGTTATTCTTTTCTTTCCTGAGTTATACGGTTCTTTTTGAGAAGGGAGTATAGGAAAATGGTTTTATCTTTGTTTATTGACGGCGTTGTAGGGGTTGTCAGCGGAAGCTGGTTTGTAAGTTCTGTACTGGTTAAGTATTTCCTCTTATTTGAGTTCTCCCGTTTCCTGTTTGGAGAAGAGGTTTTTTCGTTGAAGGCCTTTGTTGAAACAGTTGAGAAGGATTCTGAGGTTTTTGTTTCTGTTGTTCTTGTCTTGGGGGGTTTAGCTGCTTTGTCTGGTTTTTCTTTCAGTCCTTTCCTGGTTTTGGTCAGTGAGGCCTCGGCTTTGCTGTTTTATGGTTTCCTGTTTTGGAGGGTTTAGCCGAGTTTTTGTTTGACTTGTTGGTGCCATTTGTTTATGGCTTGTAGAGTGATTTGTTTGAGTTCTTTAAGCGGCATGGTGGTGTAGACGTAGTAGACTGTCTTGTCTGTTTTTCCTTCTCTTATGAGAATGTCTTTTTCTATCATTTCTTGCAGGGCTCTCTGGACGGTTGACCTGTTTCTATCCACTCTTTCTGCGAGCTCCTGTACAGTTAGCTTGTTTTCTTCAAGTTCTCTGAAGATTTTTTTCTGGAGTTTGTTCAGGTTGAAGACTTCGAAGATTATTTCCAGGTCGTCTTTCTCCTCTAAATCTATGAAGTCCATCGTAGAGAGTTAACCCTTCCAAGGGTTAAAAGAATATTTATCCTCCGGCAACCGCTTTCAAAACCTCTACCGTGTCACCGGCCTCTAGACTT
Organism: Candidatus Nanohalobium sp.; assembly: GCA_042217615.1. GTDB lineage: Archaea > Nanohalarchaeota > Nanosalinia > Nanosalinales > Nanosalinaceae > JBDGSM01. Next base: position 13,757 of record JBDGSI010000012.1, on the reverse strand, counting down.
GTTTTCAGGGAGGTTATATTTCCATTCCTGGCTGCCAGCACTTCCTGTGTCTCCACTCCTTCCTTCTCTAAAAGCTTTTCTACTGTAAGGCCTTTCTCTACTTCAAGCTCTATCTCTTCCTCACCGAGGTCTTTTCTATGAAGTGTTACCTTGATGATGGATCACCTTTTTCCTGTATTCTTTGATCGTATTTTTCTATTGCCTGTTGGAAGGCCTTTTCCGCGTCTATCTCCAGGTCGTTGCATACTGCTAGAAGGGAGAAGAGTGCGTCTCCTATTTCATCCTGTTTTACATCGAGTTTTTCTTCTTTTACTCCGTATTCTGCTGACTTGACTGCATCCTGCACTATTTCTCCAACCTCTGAAACCATATCCATTATTCTGAATGCTGTAGTTCCTTCCAAGTTGTTTTCATTCATATACTGCTTGACTTTTTCCTGTTGTTCTTTCATTCCCTGTCACCTTTGATGAAGTAGGTGTAGAAGTATATTCCGGCTACCGCTCCTACCAGTGAGCCGTAGAAGACCGTGGCCTTCGAATATCCCAGTATCAGCGATCCCTCTCCTAGGAAGGAGATCCCTAGGACTGCTGCTGCGGCGTAGCTGTGCCTCTCTGAAACCGACATCTCTCCCATTATCTAACTTGTTCCCAGGTTTAGAAATAAAAGTTAAGGCCTTTAAACCGGTTCCTGGCTTTTACCGAGTTTTCTAGCTATTTTCTCCGGGAACTGAACTTCTTCATGGTCTATAACCAGTTCTGAGAATGCTGCGAAAGGTACTGCAACGATAAATATTATAGCCACTACTTCAAAGGTTATAGGCTGGTTTGTAGCTAATCCTACTGCTATCACGTCTTCTACTGTTCCCATAGCCACTCCTATTATCAGGAATTCGAGGAATCTTTCCAGTCTTTTTCTGTTCATATCCGGTAACTGGAGAGTTATGGTTGTTGGAGGTATTTGAAAACCAGGGTTTAGAGTTCTATAAGGCCTTTTCTGGCTGCGTGGAAGATGTATTCTTGGGCGTAGCCAGAGTTTTCTCCAAAGTATTTTCTCATGTTTTCTGATGTCTGTGTGTAGTTGTCTGCGTGTAGTTCCGGATAATGTTTTTTGACTGCTTTTTTAGCCCAGGTATCTAATGGGTAGGCCTGGTAGAATCCCTGTGAGAAGAGCAGGATGCAGTCTGCTACCTTGTTTCCTACGCCGTAAAGTTTTTTCATTTCCTTCCTGGCCTTCCCGTAGCTCATCTGCCGCAGTGTATCCGGTTCAAAGTCTTGAAGCAGTATATCTGTTGTTTTATCTATGTATTCAGCTCTGTAACCTACACCCAGGTCTCTAAGCTCTTCTTCTGAGGCCTTGGCTAGTTCTTCTGGTGTTGGAAACCTGTGCATCTTTACGTCTTCAAACTCTATTTCTTCTCCGTACTCTTCTGCTATCCGGTTGTACATTTCCTTGATTCTCGGAATTCTCATCTGCGGGGAAAGCAGGTAGGAGATCAGGCAGGGAAAGAATTCATCCTGAACTATTCTCAAGCCCCATAATTTTTCCCTAGCTTTTTCAAGCAGGGGATCTTCTGGAAAACTGTCGAAAATATTTTCAAGGCTGTGTTGAAGGCCTAAGGCCTTTTTAACTTCTTCTATATCTGCTTTTGTTTTTATATGGAGCTGGTTATCTTTTTGCCAGGTTATTACAGGTTTTCTATTGTAGAAGTTGTAGAAAACGTCTTCTCCGTTTCCGTAGAGTTCTCCCTGTGTTCTGCTCCATGTGAATGTCTGGCCGCAGGTCAGTGTTTCTTTGAGGTCGAAGTTCTGGACGTTTACTACTTCTTTTTCCAATTTTAGGATACACCTTAGTCTTGTTTGCTGTATTTATGGAAGCTTGCTTTTTTCTTGTCCTCCTCGTCCATATCCTGTGTTTTGTCTTTGAATTTTTTTGCATCTCTTTTAAGGTAGCTGCGGCCGCATCTGTGGCATTCCACTCTTTTTTCTGCCTTGCTTCTCTGTTTGTAGCCGCAGTCAGGACACTGGTAGTAGGTCACAGCTGGTCATTTGTTTTTGAATGTCAAAAATGGACCGGAGATTAGATGAAAACAGTGTACAGGATTAGAGCCCCGGATACAATTAAGGCCTGTATAAGTGCAAGCATCTCTGTGATCTGTTTTTCATTGAATCCTTTCCTCATGAAGATATGTGTAAGGCTGTAGATTTCCTCGCTGTGAGGCCTCAAACTCTTATCCTCCTGTACTCTGCCCCAGGACTTTGCGTTGAACCTGCTACGTGCCTTAAGCCCGAACTCTACGAACCATAGTACAAATACTGTTGCTCCAAACTTCTCCATATTTCCTATAACCATGGCTGAAAACATTCCTGCTCCACAGAGATATGTCAACGAGTCTCCAGGCAGTATGGAGGCAGGGTAACGGTTATAGAAGTAGAAGGCCAGTAACGCCGCTGAAAGAGACGCTGCTATAATCATTGCCTCCATCTCACCGTTCATCGCTGCGAAAGCTGCAAGGCCTGTAGATGTTATAAAGCTGAGAACTGTTGAAAGACCATTAGTACCTGCAAGCATGTTTACCACGTTTGCAACGAATAGAAGGCCTAGAGGCAGCAGTATTAACGGGTAAATCAACCCCCAGTGAATTTGAAGGCCTATAACCGGTATTCTCATTGACCAGGAGCCTGCGCCTACTGCGATTAAAGGGAATGCTGCGGGCAGGACGAAAAGCATTTTTGGGAGCTGGCTGAGGCCTTGTCTATGTTCTCCATCTGTTTCTTTGTCTTCTGCCCCCGGTATTTTATGCCAGAGGTCTTTTACCATCATTTCTCCTCTTCCTTGAATGTATTCTACTTTTTCGTGTATCTGTATGGATTCTACCTGTTCTGCATCAAGTTCTTCTTTCAAAAGTTTCTGGAAATCGATGTGTATATCGTCTATAAGGCCTATCAGTGTTATTATGTTGACTGAGGCAAGTGCTGCCAGTACCAGTGCTTCATCTACATTTGCTGAACTAAAGAGAGACTTCGATCCCACGTAGAATGTTATTGCCGTTATAAAAGAGAAGAATACAACTACTCCCCCCGAGGTAGGGAGTTTGGGTTTATGCTGTTTTTGCTGGTCGATGCCGTATATCGCTGATGCTAAAAGGTATTTTTTGGCGAAAGGTATGCCTATCATGGTTGCTGTGAATGCAAGCAGCAGGGTTAGCACGGCGTAGATCATATTTATTCACTTGCCTGGTCGTCTACCTTCCACATCTTGACATACTCAAACCTGTTTAGAGGAACTTTCTCCACATAGTCGATTCCATACCCATCCATCAAGTAAAGGCGTACCAGTGTGGAATCCGAGATCTCTTCAGGTACAAGCACCAGTGAAGCAGCGCTTTGAGACCTTACGGCCAGTTCAAAGCTTGGAGCAGGCCTTTCAGCTGCACAGAACGGAAGCCGTCTGCGCTCGCTAACGTTTCCAAGATCAACTCTTCCTTTATCTGTCAAGAGACAGTCAATCTTGAAAGTGTTTGAATTCGCACGGACTGTAATCGGCTCATCAATCCGGACTGAGAGATCGCTGACCGTTGTCTGATTTGTCCGAGGATTTACAGTAGTATTCATGTCAAAGCTTGCAGGTGCAAAGGCCTTCAAACCTGAGCCCTGGAACTCTATCACTCTCTCATCTTCAGGCCTCTGCAGATAGCTTATCAAAGGCTCTTGAGTGTTCAGAGTCCTCATTGCAGTGTAGTTACTGTTGCTTTCACGTGCTATCTGGCTTACAGCCGAGTACTTACCTATCATCGACCTATCAAGGACTATGTAGTCCACTGAATGCTTTTTGAGGAACCATTTCCATTCCTCTGGTTTCGATGAAGACAGGTAGTCGGCAAGAGGTAGATTGACTTTTGGATCGCTTCCCGAGTAGTATCCGAAGTTTCCTCCGTCCGCAACCGCAGGCCTTCTACCTATTGACTCAAACCAGTAACCGTAGTCCCACCAGGAAAGCATTACAGAGCCAGGCTCCGTATTATTTTCCATGTAGTCAAGTGCAGGGTACCAGTACTGTGAAGGAGAACCTCCTGTACTTTGAATATTGCTTTGCTGAGACTGCATCGTTGCAATACCTGAGAAAATAGCGGTGAAAACCAGTACACCTATCAAAACTACCTTGGCAATATCCCTGGCATCTTCTCTGTACTCAGGATTCTCCAGGTCAAACTCGGGAATATTCATATCCCTCAGCTTCCTGTAAACCCTGACCAACATGTAGCCAGCCATTAAAGAAGCCGGGAACCCTGCCAAAAATACTAGACGGGAGCTACCTGCCGCAGCATAAATATTTGAAAGTACCCAAAGCAACGGGAAGGTCAAATACCATTTAGAGCTTAGTTCCGGTTTCTCATAGGCCTCAAACAAGTATATTAAACCAAACACCAGGAAAGCACCTGCTGAAGGAAGGAAGAGGCCTCTTGCAAAAGCAGAACGGAGAAGAGCAAAGACAGCTACATTGAAATTATTCATTCCTACAACATTTAAAGCTGCTATTGCTTCTCCTGCAGCGATAAACCCTGTTACGATAAGTAGAATCTTGTAGGATTCTTCTCTAAGTTTGTATACAACTCCTGATAGGCCTACAGCCGTTACAAGACCTATTATAATTGATTGTACTCTTATTTCTCCAGCCAGCGAGTAGATTTGTTGCTGGGTCGCCTGGTTTGAAAGCATTGTCCGTGCTATCTCCGTGGACGCCAGGAATCCTGTTGCTGCTATAATCCATCCTGCGACAACAGCCTGGATTGTAGCATAGTAAGTTTTTCCTGAAACGTCTTCTACGACACCGTATTTCTCTGCAAGGTTTATCAGAAGGTAGCTGCCCATAACAGGAATTCCAAACAGCATGAATGTCCATGTATTGACGAACTGAGATATAAAGACGATAAGATCTCCCAAAGGATTAAGTACTATAGATAAGGCCTCCACAACCGGTTTTATATGTGGGAATGCCTGCTGTACACGGGCAGAGAATATAGTCAACGCATTCTCTGCATTGATTGAAAGAGAGGAAACCATGCTGGAAAGACTTGAGGCCTGGTTCTCTGCTACTGTACCCGCAATTACTCCCACATTAGACCTAGTTACACTCCCTATAATCGAGAAAAAGAGGTTTGCAACTGTCTGGGAGTACAGTGGAGATAGTAGAAGCAGTATCAGGCCTGTAATAGATACAGATGGAATATAGTATTTAAGCTGGTTTTCTTCCAAGAGCTGAAATTCTTCAACCAGGTAACGGCTCCAGAGAAGAGCTAAGACCGCGAGATTTACCAAGAAGAACTTTCCTGTTATAGTAAACCTGGAAAAGTTCATTGAAGTTGCAAAGAAGCCTCCTATAAGAACTGTTGGAGTGTGTGCAGCTATGAGCTGTTCAATATCTTCATCTATGAATATAACTGCTCCCACTACGAGCGGGTAAAGCAGCCAGAGCATTTTGGATCCTCCCCAGGAAATTGAGAAGATTCCAATTGCAAGGCCTGACATTATTCCGTGTTTCCAGTCTGTTCTTTTCCATGCACGTGTGAAGAAGGCCATTGAGACAAGCATGAATGCTGTTCCTACAGGTTCTTTTTCGAAGAATCCTGCGGATGTTCTGTACATAACTCCCGAAAGTGTTGCGAGGAAGAAGGCCGCTGAGACGCCGGTAAATCTGTCGAAGAGCTCTTTACCTAGGAAGTACATCGCCATTACTCCTATGCCTCCCATAAGTGCCGGGTAGAACTGTGCAAACTCCAGGTAGCTGGGAAAGAATAGGGAGAAACCTGAGTTATACAGTATTGCAGGTATAGCTATATCCCCTAGATTCATTACGTGTATAGGGGTAGCATAAGGGAAGTAGCGTGTGAAGTCCAGAGCTGGAAGGCTTCCTGATAGGGCCAGGTGTTTTGACATCCTGTAGATCATGTAGGGATCCAAGGCCTGCAGGTACTTCATAGAGGCTTCAGGAATATACCTGATGTAGATTGCTAGAGCTGATACTATTACTGCTGTGAGGCCTGCCCAGCGCTGTTTAACAGCCTTTTTGAAGTTCTCTGGTTGAGAAAGGTGTTCGGCCTTTTTCCTGTATTGACTGAGATCCATGGCTGATGTCTACGTAAGGGGATGTTGAAGGAGTTTTTATAACCTCTTGGCCTTCCCCTGGGTTGTGTTTAAAAGGATTCCAGAACACGGATTTAATCTGTGGAATCGGAAAAATACTTTGACAGAGTTTACAGCGACTACAACAGGTATCTGATAGTGCCTGTCGCAATCTTCATACTGGCAGCCGCAGTTCTCGGAGTTTCATATATTAGCAATGGAGAGTTCTTGAAGAAAGGAACTGACTTCGCCGGAGGTTCAGAGATCCAGTTCCAGATAAAGGGAGAATACACGCTTTCAGAAGTGGAAAGCGCTTTTGAAGATGCCGGAAGAGCAGATGCAACAGCACTCACCCAGAACACAGGTAACAAAAGCTTTGTCGTAGTCCAGCTACCTCCGCCGACGATGGAAGAAGAGAAAGCCGAAAACATTATGAACAATGCCGGCTTCCAGGCCTCTGTTGAAGGCCTTAGAACTCTTTCTGCATCTGTTTCAGAACAGTTCTTCCTTCAGGCTCAGATCGCTTTTGTACTCGCGTTTATGACAATGAGTATAGTAATATTTGTAGCTTTCAAAGATCTTACTCCTTCCCTGGCAGTTATTGCAGCGGCTTTCGGTGATATACTGGTTGCTGCGGCAGGGATGTCTTTGCTAGGTATTCCTTTGACGCTTGGTTCGCTTGCAGCTCTTCTGATGCTTATAGGTTATTCTGTTGACACCGATATCGTGCTTTCTGCCAGGGTTTTGAAGAGGGATAGAGGCAGCTTGAAGTCACGTATCTGGTCCTCGGTTAAAACAGGTACAACCATGAGCATGGGAGGTATAGTAGGATTTACTCTGCTTTACGTTATCTCCTACAGTATTGTAGGGCCTTCAGAGCTTTCAAATATTGCTGCTGTAATGGTGATAGGTTTGCTGGCTGATATGCCTTTTACCTGGCTTGGAAACGCTATCATTTTGAAGAAATACTCTGAGGGAGAGTTTAAACGTCTTGAAAAGATTTCAGAGGTGATCCCTGAGATATGAGTAAGGTAGACGATCTCAAGAAACTCTCCAAAGAATGGCGGATATGGGTTTTAGCTGCAGCCCTTCTCCTATCTACTATATTAATCGGCCCTCACTACGAGAGAACTGATGGAGAAGTCAGTTTAGCTACAAACCTTGATGATAGAAAGAGTATAGAGTTTTCAGGAGGTTCAAGGATACTTTTAGGGATGAAAACTAATCAGACCGGCGAAGAGTTAAGAGATACTGCGCAGCAGGTTGAAAGAATCTTGAAGCTGCGTTTATCGGAAGCAGGCCTTGCTGATACATCTGTCAGGTCTTTAAGGCTTGGAGGAGGCTCATATAAGATCCAGGCTCAAACCGGTTCAAGCAATACTACACGTTTGAAGAATCTGATTTCAAAGCAGGGAAGCTTTGAGGCTCGAATGCCCTTTTACGTTGAAAAAGGAAGTGAAAAAGAGTTCAGCGTGGATAAAAAGTATCTTTTCAGCTACAATGGAGAAAATGTTACTGTAAAAGGAGAAGAGGGCGAAATCCTTGGTTCCATATCTAAAGGAAGTAGTATCAGCCTGAATAACAACAGTTTCTACTTTGTAAACGCTACAAACCAGAGAGCCAGGATGGAAGTTACTGCATACTCAGGTCAAGAGATCTTGGATGTCTTAACATCTCAAGGAGGGATAAGAGGTGGCGGAAGCAGTTATACATGGATTTTCCAAATTGTAATCGATAAAAAGGCGGCTGAAAGAGTGAAGAAGGTTGCAAACAACTATCAAACAGTGATTAACAGAGATGGTCCTCAATTAGGCCTTGAAAATGGAGAGAACGCTCAGATAAAATACTACGTGGATGGTGAGCAAACTACTTCTCTTAATGTAGGAGCTGAGTTTAAGAGACAGGAGATTACACAGCCTTCTATCCAGGGAGGTGCTCCTTCTAGAGCTAAAGCTGTGCAGGAGAAAAGTAGACTTCAGGCGATCCTGCAATCCGGCCAGCTTCCTGTCCCTGTCCAGGTTGAATCAGTTAACCAGATCTCCTCTTCACTCGGAAATGAGTTTCTGTATGCTTCAGGCCTTTCCATCTTAGCTACATTGATAGCGGTAGGACTTGTAGTATTCGCCAGGTACAGAGATCCCCACTTTGTTATCCCTATTGTTTTAACCGGTGCTTCAGAGGTCTACATCTTGCTTGGATTCTGGTTTACAACTGTTGGAACATTAAGTCTCTCAGCTATAGCAGGAATCATTGCAGCCGTAGGAACAGGGGTAGACGACCAGATCATAATTACAGATGAGTCCGGCAGGGAAAAGGTCAGCTCTTGGAGCGACAGAATGAAGAGAGCGTTCTTCGTAATCTTTACATCGGCAGCTTCAACTATTGGAGCAATGATGCCAATAATCCAGCCCGGACTGATCTCCCTGACAATAGGAGCGGCAGGTGCAGGCCTTATAGGATACACTATTTACTCAAGAGGGACCGACACCCACTACCTAGGAATCGGCGTACTCGCATTAATGGCAGGTATATTCACAACCTCCCTCAACCCTTCAGGCGCCGCCCTACAGTCTGTACACGAGTTCGCATTTACAACTATCTGGGGGATAATGATTGGCATACTGATTACAAGGCCTGCCTACGCCAAAACCATCGAATACATTAAGTCGTAGACAGTAACTTCTTTGTATGAAAGTGGCAGTGACCGGGGCGGCAGGAGGTATAGGAAGTGAGATCTGCAGGGCTTTAGAGGAAGAAGGACACACCGTTCTAGGAATTGACAGAGACTTTGAAGGCCTTGAAGCTGTCGATGCTTCTTCTACCCACTGTATCGATCTCAGGGACAGGGAGGAAGTTGAAGAGTTTGTTGAAAACCATTCTTTTGAGGCCTTGGTGAACTGTGCCGGTTATCAGGAGGCTGGTGCAGTTGAAGATATAGAACTCGGGGCGGTGAAGCAGATGTTTGATGACAACGTCTTCGGCCTTCTAAACATAGTTCAGTGTTCTATGCCTATGCTACGTGAGAACTCAGGCAGGGTTGTCAACGTTTCTTCAATCGCAGGCAGGATAACCGTGCCTTTCTACGGAGTTTACTCTGCTACAAAGCATTCTGTAGAGGCCTTAAGCGATGCTCTGCGTATGGAGGTAGGCCAAGACGTAGATGTTGTTATCGTTGAGCCAGGCTACATTAGGACCGGGTTCAATGTTGAGGGCAGGAAAGCTGTTGAAAAGTATATGCCCGGTTCTGTCTACAGCGAAAGATACAGAGATTTCATTGATAACGGGGAGGTGCCAGGTACTGATGCCGAAGTTGCTGCAGAAAAAGTTGTAAAGGCCTTGACGGATTCAAGGCCTGATAGAAGATATACTGTTACGTGGTTGGCATGGGTTGCTCCTAAGCTGAAGCGTTTTCTGCCGAGAAAACTTTACTACTTTTTGTTGAACCGTTTCTAGCTGAGCTGCATTACTGCATCTGCTACGTCCTCTGCGTTTTCCAGTGCTTCACGGGCTTCTTCTTTGGAGGCGTCTGCTTTTTCCATTACCAGTTCAACGTCTTCTTCAGGCACTGCTGTTTCTTCCTTGTAGTTTCCCTGTAGCTGGAAGATTTCGTTTCCCTGTGCGTTGATCTTGGACAGGTTAGGGTTGTTGAAAACCATTTTTTTGTCCCCTACCTCTACAGTTACCTTGTCTGCATCGATTTCGTCCATTTCCATTCCCATCTGCTTCATCATCTGCTGCATGTTTCCGCCGAACATGTATACCGATTAGGACCTTGTTTTTTAAATCGGTAAGCCTCCCTGAACAGTTTCAAAGGAAAAGAATATGTTAGAGATTGCAGCCGTAGCACTGGCAGGAATCATGACCGGCACATTTACAGGCCTTATACCAGGTATACACCCTAACACAGTTATCTTCTCATTATTCCCCTTCTACTTCAGCTTAAACATTAATCTACCTGTATTCACAGTTTTCATTGCAGCTCTTTCTGTCTCACACACTTTCCACGACTTTCTGCCAGCAATCTACTTAAATGCTCCTTCAGCTGACTCTGCTGTTGCAAGCCTTCCTGGAGCCCGGAAGGCCTTAGAAGGTGAAGGACCTGAAGCGTTTCAATATACCCTGGATGGAGGACTGCTTTCCACCGTGTTTTTCACCTTCTCTCTTCCTTTTTTCTTCCTGTTTCTCTCAGATGTTTACGGTCTGGCCTCAGCACTGATGCCCTGGATACTGGGCTTCTTCCTGTTATTCATTCTTTTATCGAACTGGAGCAAAGCTGCAGTAGCTGTAACTGTTTTCTCAGGTGTTCTCGGAGTACTAGCGTTCAATACTTCAGTTAATCAAAACTTTGTCTTAATGCCTGTTTTCTCAGGTCTTTTCGCTGCCCCCGCACTGCTGGAACTACTGAAAACAGGTAAAGACCTTCCTGAACAGGAAAAAGAACCTTCACCGCTAAACCTGAAAGGAGGAGGCACAGGCTTCCTCGCCGGAATCCTGGCTGGAACCGTTCCCGGCGTAGGAGCAGGAGTCGCTACAAGCTTTCTCTCCCCTTTAATTGACAACGAAAAGGCCTCGCTTACAGGACTTGGAGCTGTCAACACCGCAGATATTTTCATGTCACTAGTAGCTCTTTTTATTATAGGGAAGGCTCGTTCAGGAGCTTCTGTAGCTGTTGAGGCCTTAGGCAGCCTTGATTTTTCTCTGCTTGTTCTGGCTCTGGGCACCAGTTTTTTCTCTGCAGGCCTGTCTTTTCTCCTGGCTCAAAGAGTTGAAGCCTTGTTTTTAAAGCTTTTAGAGTGGTTTAACCTGCAGCTAATTGCTTTACCTGTTTTAATAGTTCTTTTCAGTGTTTCCCTAATTTTCACAGGTTTTATCGGCGTGCTTATTCTCTTGGTCTCTGCTTTAATCGGTTTGCTGGGATGGAGAAACAGTTGTAGAATGTGCTGCATGAATGTTCTGATAACCCCTGCTCTTCTGTTCTACCTGGGTTTCGGTATCTTTATTTAGGCCTTGAACATCATTGATTGTTTGTAATGGATGTTCAGAAAGGTTTTCTGCTTGCAGTGATCGCCCTTTTCCTAGGTATAGCTGCCAGAATGTTAAGGCCTTTCCTAGGCTACATCCTGATAACAGTTATAATTGCGTTCGTGCTCTACCCTTTGCAGAGAAGAATTTCTCCTTTTCTGGGCAAAAAAATATCAGCATTTATTCTTGTAATACTTACTCTTGGTTTAACTATAGTACCCTTTGCTTTAACTGTTAACGCCGTTATAGATGATGCTCAAGATCTTGCAGGCGATCTAAATGGTTCAGAGACTATAAAAATGGATAAATTTGAGCAGAGTATAAAGGATCTTACCGGTCGAAGCATAGATATTGAAGCCCAGCTCGAGAATGTTCTAAGAAACTTTGTCTCTACAACTATCGGAAGTGTTTCCACAGTCCTCAACGTTGTGACAAATATAGCTATAGGAGTTACACTATCTGTTTTCCTTATATTCTACCTGCTTGTTGACGGAATTCGATTTAAAGAGTGGTTAAAAGATATAACTCCGCTTCCCAAGGATTTACAAGATGAAATGTACGCCAAGACAAGTAAAACAACATGGGCAGTAGTTAAAGGCCATATAGCCGTTGCAGCAGTTCAGGGATCTATAGCAGGGTTAGGCCTTTACCTCGTAGGATTCCAGAACTACGCCTTCTGGACCTTCGTAATGGTGCTCCTAGCATTCATACCGATCGTAGGAGCTTTCATAGTATGGGGTCCTGCAAGTATACTGCTCTTTGCCCAGTCAAGGCCTTCTGCAGGTGCTTTCCTACTGATTTGGGGTGCAGTCGTCGTAGGATTTACTGATAACTTTCTGAGGCCTTTGCTTGTTGATAAAAACGCTGATCTGCATCCTGCTGTTATACTTCTGGGTGTTATAGGAGGTATGTATGTTTTCGGGGCGGCAGGAATCTTAATGGGTCCTATAGCATTCGGCGTGTTGAAAACGGTTCTAGAGGTTTTCAATGAGAGATACCACGAACTGTAGGAAAACGTTTTAAAAATCTCGTATGATCTTTATTTCTGTGGTTAAAGCACGGCAAGCCGCTGTACTCTCTGCAACTTTTGTAATCCTGTTATCTGTGCCTGTGGCGTCAGGCCATGTTGAAATCTCTGAGGAAAATCAGGACGGTTTCACCGCTGTAATCAATGGAAAGTTCTCCGACAGCTTCAAATTTATCTCCGAGGATGGAGAAGAAACCGTTAAACTGGAGGGAACAGATTCAAGCTATTCAAGAACCGAATCCTCCTCTGAAAGAATCAAAAAACTTGAAACCCCTGAAGGCACCTTGAAAACAGTGAGATCCAACACCACCGACATCAAAATAGTTAAAACACCGTACGGAACCCTGAAGAAAGGTGTAAAGAACGGCAGAAAGGTTTCAAGTTTTGAAGGCCTTAACAGGTCAAGAACTCAGAAAGCAATGAACAAATTGGAAGACAAAATGGCTTTAAGAGGGCGTGAGGCCTCGGTGAAGAAGAGATCTGCCGTCCAGAAGGCCTTACCTGATCTTGAGCTCTCTGTGAAGGAGGGTGACAGAGAGCACATTAATATCACGAATAGTGAAGGAGAGGATGTGGATTTAACCGGTTGGAAGGTTGAGAATTCGCGTGGAGATAGTTTCCGGTTGAACCATGTCCTGGAGCCTGGTGAGAGTCTGAGTGTGTACAGTGATGACCAGGAGAATGTTTCGGAGCCTGCGGTCGTTGATTCGGGCCTAGAGATTTACAGTGGTTCCTGGGAAGTGCTGCTTTACACTGACTCCGGTTATCCAGCGGCTTCAAAGGCTTTGAACTAGATTTCTTCTAGCTCTCCTTTAACTTTGTACTCTTTGTTTTTGAACAGTCTTTTCAGTTTCTTTTCTTCTTCGGCTACTATCACTATGTTTCCAAGAAGCTGTTTTACTCCAAGGTTGAGAGAGTTCTTGAGTTCGAATACTGCTCCGTAGATGAACATGACGTAAATTATCAGGGTAAGTGAGAAGCTGTTGAATCCTGCTACCTGTACTATGAGATAGGCTGTGCCTGCTGCAATAAGGCCTTGTAAAGCTGCTTTTTCTAGGACCTTGATCATTCTTCCTCCCTTTTCTCCTGGTAAGGGTCTTCTACACGTGTAATGTCTTCAGGCCTGTAAGGGAACGATATTTCAAGTATTTCGGCTACTTCACTGTCAATGTTCTGAAGCTGGTGTTTCTCTCCAGGCCTTACAACTGTAGCGTTGCCTTTCTCCAGCTCTTTCATGCCATCTTCCTTCTTCAGAATTACTGTGCCTTCCTGCAGATAGATAATATCTGTCTGCTCCTCGTGGAAGCTGTAAGAGGTCATTTCATCACTGTTGATTTTCAGCCTTCTGATACCCAGCATGCCTGTAGTCTCTCCTATCTCCATCTGAGTCATCAAGACCTGGTCCTCATACCCCCACGGCTTGTCAATTCTTCCCATAACAGTCAACAGTTAGCTATCAAAAACTATTATATCTGACCCATAAAACAAAGGAAAAAATTATCAGAGGTAGTCGAAGCTGCGGTCCTCTTTTTCGAATCCTACGCGTTCATGCGCCCAGTCGAAAGGTCTCTCCTCTTCTTTTTCCTTCA
>JBDGSI010000011.1:0-9729 GCA_042217615.1 Candidatus Nanohalobium sp. | reverse complement strand
CCATCATCATTCCTATCCAGGTAGAAAGCTCTAACATTATGATTGCTGCAGTAAGTTGAGGTTTTTCCCATCTCAATGTTATAGATATCTATCTTTTCTTCACCCGGCTTGTACTTGTACGAGAACCCGACATCCTTCTCCCAGTAATGATCATTACAAGCCGTATTAACTCCTGAAGGCACCGATGTAAGATACTCAAGCTTATCATCATAATAATAGCCGTGAACTATAGGAAATACATCTTTCCCTATATCTCCATAACTGTAATCTGTTAGAGAGAGTATTTTTCTGCTTGAGGCTATACCTTTTTTCTCTATGTACAGTGGGCCGCTTGGATACAGAGATAGATGGGAAAGATACGTTTCCATATCCAGCATATGATGCTTCAAGTCCTGAGAGTTCCCTGAACCAGAAAACATTACAGAAAGATTATAACCCTCCTCTATATACTTACCATTACTTTTCACATATCTTCCGCTGATATCAGGCCGGAACCATTCAAAACCATTGTCATCAAGATAACTGTTTGTGAACTCCGTCTCCGTTAAGTTTACAAGGAAGAGTAAAGGCCTTTCACTGGCTGCTTCCACCTTTCTATCATTGGAAGGAGAACTCATTTCTGTGAGGCCTCTATCCCCTCTGATTATAAGGGATTCGAACTCCTTTATTTCCTGCACCCCATCATTGAAGTTGAATGCATCGATCTCTACCTTGTTTTCTACATCTCCTGACGGTATTTTCATGGTTTCCTGGAATCTTTTCATCTGACCGGCTTCAGCTAGCTTTAATTCCCCATTCCAGTTACTTCCAGCAGTATTTAGACTGGAGACTTCCATGAACTCATAGTATTCTCCTCCCCATTGGAAGATATCTCCTCTCTCTATAGGGTTGCTGGCGTTCGGAAAACTGCAGGAACCGTCATCCATCCACATAAGATCGTAATCCAGTGCCGAGGTGTATCCTCCTGACTCTTCAAGGCCTCCAAGATACAGTCTCTTACCTCTAGCAGAAGATTTGGAGGCTAAAATATGCGCTTCTGACATCTTGCTTATCTTTCCTAGACTGCTGGCGCATGGGGAAGATGTTCTGGCTAGAGTCAGGGAGGTTAAATTTATCTCTGATGGAGGTGTGTAGAAGCCTGCTTTGATGTTTGGCGGCATACCTCTCACGGTTCCGGATATTCCCAGGTCTCTGGCAGTGATTTCTTCTACCATTGTTTTTATAGTCCCTGTCTCCCCTTTGAGAAGAGAGTCTTCTAGATAACCTGTTTTCTTAAGCGTGTATCCCAGGTCTCTTACCGCCACCTGGTTCTGGTAGTTCTGCCAGTCAGGTGCCTCTCCCATACTGATATTTGTCAAGGCAAAGAAAAGTATAATGATGATAGCTGCAGCCGCATCCAAGACATGCATCTGGCCCTTCCTCACCAGGCAGTCACCTCAACCCTCATCGGCTCAAGCTTGGGATCAACATATTTAGATCCTCCTCTCTCAATTATCTCGCCATCTCCTCTCTTTGTAATATTCTGGTACTTCCCTATCAAATTCCGAACTCTCCCTTTTACAATAGTGATATTCAGGGAAGGAGTAGACACTACTTCGCCCTTGTATGACACATACCTGTTCATTCTCTGAACTTCTTCTGAGCGGTCTATACTCGGTCCGAACTCTTTCATCTTTCTCTCCAAGACAATCATAGACCCTCTCTCATACTCCCTACCTTGAATCTCGGTCAAATTATAGTACTCCGAGCCAAACTGTATACGATCTCCCTCAGTTTTTCTAACCGAGGAAGTAAAATTCCAATCATTAGAAACATAGGTCAGATTATGTTTACCGTTGAAGGAAGGGACTATAAAGTATTTCGTCTCATTGCTCAAGTACTCCGCCCCCCAGTGAACAGTAGGATCAGCACTCTGATATAGAGGATCATTAGGCTCCCGAACCCTGCCTTCTGCTATACCGCCTCCAGGAAGACGCCTTTCTACCGTAACATTGCCTTTCGGATACTCCTTAGAGGTATCAACTAGAGGAGTCATCACAAAACTGAAATGGTACTGGTTATCAGCTCCTACCGCCTTCCTGAACGTTGTATAATTTACCTTACTAGTGCCTCCAGCAGTAGATATGTTTCCTAGTTTATCCCAGAGCACTACAAGTCTTTCAGAAGCTAATCCAAACCTTTCCATGTTTTCAACTGTAGAGTCATTTTTCTCCCAGTTAGTTCCTCCCCCATACAGATCATGGTAGCCGGGTTGGGTGAGCATTTGTTCGGTTACTTTCCTCATTTCTATGTTTAAGGCCTTTTGTTCTAGTGATCCCTGGAGTTCTGGTACTTCGCTGGATATGGACTGGAATACCAGTACCAGGGCTGTAAGGTACAGGAAGAATGAGGCAAGGAATTCTATTGATAGTTGTCCTTTCACTTTTTTACACTCCCATTGGTGCTACCACCAGCATGAATGCTATGAATGCTAGGGGCAGCATTATCAGTGCATGTTTTGTGCCTGCGGAGGCCTTTCCCTGTGTTATTTTTCCTGCTACTGCTGAGGTTGAGAGGCCTTGTACCATCAGCATTGTGAATAGCAGGGATTTGTAGTACGCCATTTTGCCGTATCCGTAGGTTCTGGCTGTTTCTGATCCGAATTCTACTCCTGAGGGTACGAATCCGAATACCCGGGCTATCTGGCAGAAGGGTTTTGCTGGTGCGACTCCTCCGGAGCAGTATTTTATTTGTTGGCCTCCTCCTGTTAGTTCTCCGATGTTTGAGAATGCTCCTCCTCCTGGATCTCCTATGCCGAGAAGCATGTTGAGCAGGAAGTAGAGGCCTATTGTAATCCCTATGAATAGGAGGTAGATCAGGTACATTATCATCATTTGCTGTTTGAGCTGTGAGTCTTTCTCTTTTACGATGTTTCGGAGGGATGCGGCTTCGTCGGCTACGGAGTCGATTGTATGTGTAATGTTTCCTCCGCTCTGGAAGCTTTGGAGTATAATGGATATGGAGTTCTGCATTACGGATGAGTCTTCTACTCGGGCTGCGAATCTTTCCATTACCTCCGGGAAAGGTATTCCCCAGCTCAGTTCCATGTAGACCTGTTCGATTTCACTGTTTAAACGACCGTAATCTGTGTTGTAGGCTGATTCAAATGCATCTAGCAGCGTCATCCCTCCTCTTTTTGATTCTGCCAACCCGTTCAGGAACGCGGGGAACTGAGCCTCCATTTCACTGATCTGCCTGCTTCTAAGGAAGGAGAGAAGGCTGTAAGGAAGAACTGCAGCTATAAGGCCTAAAAGTATCAATGCTCCTCCGATTTGAGGCCCGGCAAACATGTAGAGAACTCCTCCAAGTATGACTAGCAGTATTCCTGCCGCTAGGGAATACTCCTTTACCTTTTGCTGGATAGGTTTTCCTTCTTCGGCTTGATCTTCCAGCAGGTCCATCAGTCGATCCCTCCCGGTGAGATACCGTCTATCATTATTATGAGGCCTCCGCTCAGGAATGGAAGGCCTACGAAGACTGATATGGCCTGTATCATTATCACCATTTCTGGATTTATTCCTCCGAATGCTGAGACTATAACGCTCATGGATATGAAGATGATAGATCCTACAATTACGAGGATGATATACATTTCAACAATGAGGGAAAGCTGCTCTGAGAACTCGTCAACCCTTCTCTGGTAGTCTTTCATCAAGGATTCTGCTCTTTGATCCAGGAAATCTCTTACCGAACCTCCTGTAGTCAGTGTATGGTTCAACCCCCACATTACATCTTCTAAATCATCGCTAGGAGATCTTTCTGCTGCCCGTGTTAAGGCCTCCGGTACATCCAGTCCGAAGGATTCAATATCTCTGTGAACTTTCTCCGCTTCCTCCGCTATTTCATCGTATTCCTCTGATTCAGCCAGGTTCTTGAACATTTCAGTGATTGAGGTACCTGTCCCTGCTAGAGTGGATAGATACATTACTGCGAACGGAAGATCATCGTCTATTTTTGAGGCCCTGTCGCTTATCCGGATTGAAGGAAGAAGATAAAATATTACAAGCGCTGCACCTGCCGCAACCACTCCCGCACTGATACCTAGTATCACTCCGGAGAAACCTGATGAAGGAATGAACAATAAGCTTAGAAACACTGCTGTACCTACTCCTGAAAGCAGGGAAGAGAAAAGCATCATTGAAACGTATTCAGGCAGCGATACATCGAACCCTGCCCTGTTTAGCTGAGGCCTTAATCCTTCAAAGCTGTCTAGTACTTCTAAGGCGTAAGGCCCTACCTGGTCGTAGCAGAAATCTGCGTACTTTTTTATCATAAACCGGTTAACTGTTTATATCGGTTGTATCCGCATTAAATGTTTGCCCGACTTTCTTCAGAACGCTTTCAGGACTGTAGTAGTACTGGGCGATTTCACTTCCTACATCCTCAAAATGTTTTATTTGCTGATCCTGCATGTATTTTAAGACGTGCTGACGGTTCTGCAACTCTTTCTGAATATCTTTCTCCGTCATAGTCGTCTCTCCTTTTATATCCTCTAAAATCAGCGAAGGATTTTCCTGGTAGTACTCATCTCTTTTTGGATCCCAGCCGAAAACCTTGTTAGCTTCAATTCCCTGGTTTTCATCGTAGCCACGTATCTCGTAAATCCCTTTAATCCTTCTGATGTATGTATCTCCTCTCCTGATCCTGGCGATAAGCATTACAACATCCAGTGTCTCAATAAGGCTTGGTGAGAGATCAATAGGCTTCGTAGTCAACCTGTCCATAAGCATATTCAGCGAGTCAGCGTGGATAGTGGAAAGGCCTGTGTGCCCTGTAGCCATCTGCTGGAAAAGGATGTAGGCCTCTTCTCCTCTAACCTCTCCTACGATAATATATTCAGGCCTTTGACGGAGGGATTCCTTAAGCAGGTTGTCCATTGATACTTCGCTAGCTCCTTCAGCTGAGGATCCGAACCCGCTTCTCGCAACCTCTGGCACCCAGTGGTCATGCGGTAATCTAAGCTCTGGCGTGTCTTCAATTGAAACAATTTTCTTCTCTGGCTTGATGAAAAGGGATAAAGCGTTCAGCTGTGATGTTTTTCCTGCTCCTGTAGTACCTGATACGAGCGTGGATTTTTCGTGTTCTATCATAAACCAGAGGTAACTCATTATCTGGGCGTTCTCAGTTTCAAAGTCCATCATGTGAATCGGTGTCAACGGGTCTTCAGTGAAACGTCGGATTGTAAAGTTAGATCCTTTCCTGGCGATATCGGTGGCGAGTGTTGCCTGTACACGGGAGCCGTCCGGCAGCGAGCCGTCAAGCAACGGGTTTGCAACAGAAATTGACTTTCCGCAGCGCTGAGCCATTTTCATCACAAAACTGTTCAACTCCTCAGGGTCATGCCACTCCACACTTGTCTTTATAGAACCAAACTTCGGATTCCTGTGATCAACGTAGACCGGGATGTCAAGGCCGTCACATGAGATATCCTCTACCTCTGTATCATTCATCAAAGGCTGTAACCGGCCAAGGCCTACGAAGTCCCTCTTCGAGTAGTATCTTATGACCTCTCTTTCCTTCTCGTTCAATGAAATATCGTATTTATCAACGATGTGATCGATTTTTTCCTCCAGGTAGTCGTGCGCTTCTTCCGTGGCAAGCTCCTGGAAGTCTACATCGAAGCTTCTCTGCAGAATATGTTTAATCCTTGAAAGAATATCCTCTATCCTCTCCGTTTTCTCAGGTTCTATAACACGGTACGTCAACTCATCCTCTTCATCGCTCCAGGTAATATGAGCCCAGGCATAGACCGTCTCACCTTCATCAGGATCCGTAGGCGTTAAAGGATAAGTTACATCCACATCCATCAAGTCTTCATCTTCATCATCCTCATCCTCCTCCACAGCCTCGCCTGTAAACTTGCCAGGTACAGGGACATCAATACCGTTCTCCTCCACTATCTCATCGCTTTCAAACTCTTCAGGATGCTTCAAACGCTGCAACCTAGAAATCAAAGTCTGCATCCCCATTCCTTACCTGCCACCTCGTAAAACATATCCGTACTCGTTCTTGAAAACAATTACGCTACCTCCATCAGCCACACCACCAACTTCACTATACCTGTCAAGACCTGTCAAATTCGAAGAATGACTGTAACCAGTAGAGAACACAGTAACCTTCTGCATACCTGACTGATTCTCCAAAGCCACTCGATAATCTCTCCCTCCCAACGAATCAGGTAAATCAAGCTGGATATGACCGACCTCCTCACCTGTAATCGCAGACATTTGCTGAGAAGAGCCAGAAAGAACCTTCTCCCCGTGAAGAGAAGAAAGGCCTTGTAAAGCAATTCCTACACGGTCAGCAACCATTCTGCCCTGATACTCTTGAGTGCTTTCCACAATCTGATCATTCACCGTACCGAAAAGAGAAACTATTCCAATCGTTGCCACCAAAGTCAATCCAAAGGTGGCGATCGCCTCCAAAGCAAGATGCTGCCCCTTCATTGGAACTGAACCTGGACTTGAGTGTTAACCCGTTGAGTAAGGCCTCCGCAAGCCCCCGAAGTCTTCACATGGTCATCAATTACTTTTCCAGTGTTCTCCACTCTTATAGTGGTTTCTCCCGCTGCTCTTTCTTTTCCATCAGCTTCTAAATCAATTCTAGAGAGCTCTCCAGTACTTCTGGAGCAAAGATCTCTGAACTCAATCCTGTATATAAGTTCAGAAGAGTCAGGTCCGCTTACAGAACGGAAAGCGATCACTCCCGGCTGATCCTCTCCCTTCAAACCATAATCATTTCCTCCAATAGAGATACCCTGGAAACTGCTTCCCTCAATTAGAAGCCAGGTATAACCCTGACCCGAAGAAACACCTATCTGCTTCTCAACCTGTATATAATTCTCCGTATCATTCAGGAAAACCCTTTCAGCATCTATAGTAACCTGCGAAGAAGCACCTTTACCTTTCTGAGCCGTAGTAACAATGGCAGAGTACAGTTCGTGGACTTTGCTTTCAGTAGAGGAAATATCCTGCTTCATCTCCCTCTTATTCAACGCAGGAACCCCCCACATGTAGACACCGCCGATACCAGTCATAACAATTCCAGTAATTAAAACCGCTGTCACCGCCTGAGTCTGACCCTTCACAAATATCCTGCCTCTACAAACAACTTCTTACCCCTGCCATATAAAACTACAAGGCCTTTAACCTTCTTCCCTCAGCAGCTTTCCTGAGAAACACCGGAGACACGGCAGAGATAACCATTCTCATACCGAACCCTCAGGCCTTCAACCTGTAAAGAAATCTTCTCATTAGAATCAGGGAAACGAACCCCGGTCTCACAGGTAGTATCCTCCCCCGGCTTCAGAATATTCGAACCAGAAGCATCGGTTAAACAGTCATTGCTCTCCCCGCTCAACTTCCAGCCTGAAGGCAGACGTCCTCTGCTAACCGGTTCTTCAAAATCCTCAGTAGCGAAAAGAAGTTTGAACTCGGAAGTATTCAAGGCCTCCTCACCTTTATTCTTCAAAACCACAACCATCTCATCAGAACCTGAAGCAGAGTAAACACTTGAAAACTCAAGTTCAGGAGCCGTAACACCTTCAAGCTCACCTCGATCCCTATCATCCAGAATATTACCTGTCTGAACCATCAAAGTCGAACCCATCGCAACAGTGATAGCCAACAGTAAAACCGTAGCAATAACCGCCGACACACCTTTCCTACCAGGCATTACAAAGAAACAGTTACAGGCCTTAATAAAAAACCTGCTGCATAGAAACTATGGAACCATTCAAAATGCTAGAAAGGAAAAAAGAGGGAAAAACGAAATAGGTCTGTTAACAGCTCTGGGCGTTGCTTGTCTCGACGCTGCAAGTGTAAGAAGTAGAGTAGCCGAAATTGTTTGCCCTAACTTTTATTCCTACTTCTTCAAGTGCTCCAGGGAAAGTGACTCCGGTGCTACATGTCCACTGCTCCCCTACATTCCGGATCTTGGTCGTGGCCGGTTTAAAGCAATTAGCTGTACCAGTTTTCCATGCGGAAGGGAGTGCACTTCTTATAGCAGCGTCTTCATAGGTTGGAGGAGAATAGTAAACCGAGAACTTACTGGTATTTATCGCTCTTTCCCCTTTATTCACTAAAGTAAGCTGCATCCCATTACTTCCTCGAGTCACCGATACAATATCTATCTGAGTGTTTTGGGCTTTGTCAAGCTTTTTTGTGCTTCCTGTTCCTTGGATCATTCCTTGTGCCTGTGTGTAGACTGTTAGACCTATTGCTACCGTGATGCCGAGGAGTAGTACTGTCGCAATGACAGGTGTGATACCTTTCCTCGACGAAGATGTGAATCTATCCATTAACATATTTCTGGTTTGTTAATCCTCCTTTAAATATTAACATGCCGGTGAACTGCCGTCATTGTAGCAGAGTATCTGGGAGTCGGTGCCGTAAGGCCCTCTTACCTCCACCTTTTTGTAAGAGCTAACTGAAGGAAAATCGATCTTAGTGTCCAAAGTGATTTTGGATGAAGTTCTTAACACGTCTCTGCTTGAACCTGAAAAGCTCCAGTTAGAGTTAGGTACCGGTACTCCCTCCTCGTAAAGGGAAAGAGTTGTCCTTCCTGACCTGTAAAGCGGTAAAGGTATTGTGCCTGTGTTCCTGAGCTCTATATAGATTTTACCCCTGCTGTCTTTGCCTGCGTATTCTATTGTGAGCTCGGATTTATCTCTTTTCTGCTGGTCCGAGAGCTCGCTTGTAAAATCGTCTTTAACCTGGTTTAAACTGTTGTTCATGAAAACGGATGCAGTTACTACCGAGGAAATAGCTATTGCAAGAAGAAAAATCGTGGCGACTACAGGCGTAACTCCTTTCCTCATTGCTCTTTGTCCTGATTAAACCTTTCCTTTAACTTTTTCATCCTGTCATCATTGCCCCCTCCCAACTGGTCAACCGACTCATTTCCACCGCCGTTAAACTCATTAGACTCACTCGATCTCTGACCCTGATTACCTCGCTGACGGGACTGGCCCCGCTGAGAAGACTGAGCCTGCTGCCTTGACCGGCTTTCAGCACCGCCACCTCTCAAACCATTACCAGAGTTCTGACGGTTCGAACCCTGAGTTCTCTGTGTAAGGCCTTCTCCCTGAGCCTGGGATACAGAACCCTTGCTTTGAGAAGCATAAGCTTTCCTTAAACTATCGTTAATATTGTTGAGATTCTCAACAACTTCCTTATTCGATTCTTTGATATCCTCAGCAACGCTCTGCATTTCGCCTCCTATAGCATTGGCTATTCTCTGCTCCATGTCGCCAACTACCTCTCCTTCCATATCCATTTCAGAGGCCTCTGTCAACAGCTCCATGAACTCGTTCATGTTGTCAACTACTTCATCCATCTTATGTGTAAGGTCTTCCACCGAGTTCTTGAGTTCATGAGTCGACTCAGTCATGTCATTGACGATCTTCTGGTTGGATTTCATTATATCGATGACATCGTGTATCAACTCTTCATTTCCCCCTGCCGATGACTGCTCCGTCTTCTCCTGGATTTCATCAACACGTCTCTCAAGCTTTCTAAGGGGTCCAACAGGCACTACTTCATAATCATCTCCTCCGCCTTCAATCTTCACCTCATCGCTTCCAGACATAGTTTTCAAAGACCTCGTACCGGAAAATTAGGTCTCCCTGTATTTATAACCAATTGAAGCCTTAGGTAAAGGCCTTGATTCTGAAACACAGGTTGCAGAAAA
>JBDGSI010000010.1:0-8193 GCA_042217615.1 Candidatus Nanohalobium sp. | reverse complement strand
CCTTAAAACTACCTTGATTTATCTCAATGCTTGTTGATCCTTCAGTAGATGTCAGCTGACTGCTTGAATAATTAAGACCTGATTCTCTGCCCTCATTATTGAATTCTGCTTCTATAACCGGATTTAAACCTGTTTTAGATCCTTCTTTCGGATAAACAGCCTTTATCTCGGGAGGTTTTCGGTCAATGCTGTATCTTCTAGTAACTGAATCAATGTTTCCGGCGTAATCCCTGCATTTAAAGGTGTAAGTCCTGTTTCCATGCTTTCCAAAGGTTAGATTAGAAGATTCAGCACCTTCACTTGCAATCAAGCTGCCAGAAGATACAGAAAGATTTGAAGGCCTTGTCTCATTGTCCTGACATGATAGAAACACTGTTTTGTTGTCTTTTATCCATCCGTTCCTGGTTTCAGAGCTGTTAAATTCTTTTAAAGAGAGTTCAGGCCTTTGATTGTCGATGTATACATTGGAATACGTTACTGTCTTCTCGTTTCCAAGAGTATCGTTCAAATATATTTTGAAGCTGTAGGAGCCGTTCCTGTAGTTTGAAGTGTCGAAAGAAGAATAATTTAGCTTTTTCCAGGTTATTAGCTGCCCGGAACCGTTTTCAACTGTGAAGGAGGCATTTTGAAGTCCTGATACATCCCAAGTTGTTATGTTGATATCTTTCAATCCGCTTATATTTGCATTATCTTTTATGGTTGCAGAAGTTATCTTGGGAGCCTTGTTATCTATTCTAATATTCAAAACAGCTTTTTCCAGGTTTCCTGCGTTGTCTTCTGCCTCTGCAAATAATTTGTAGTAGCCGTCCTTGATTTTAGAAGAGTTTACAGTCTGGTTAAAGTCTTTGCTGTACTGGAGAGATGTTTTGTTTTTTATAAAGAATTCTGCACGTTTTATCCCGCTTAGATTGTCTTTGTAGGTTGCATTAACGTTGAAAAATCCTGTTATCAGGGAATTATTTGAAGGTTTCTTGAGTTCTAGGAACGGTTTTTCCCGGTCTAATGAGACGTTGTAGGCCTTTGTTACCTTGTTTCCTGCTCTGTCAGTTGCATTCAGTTTTATCCAGTAACTGCTTCCTCCAAGCTTTGAAGTGTCTATAGAGGAGTTCAGCTGCTTGGATTCCGACCAGGTGTCGTTGAATAGTTTAAAGCCTGAATCCGCTATTCCAGAGGTTTCATCAGTTGCAGAGGCATTCACCCAGAAGTCGACAGCTACATAGCTATTGTTAGTCAATGTTAAGGCCTGAAGCTTTGGCTTCGAGTTGTCAATAGTTAATGAAGTGTTAGAATAGTTTGTATTCCCTGCATAGTCTTTAAACCGGAAGCTGAGGTTGTAAAATCCGTCTTTAAAGTTTCTGGAGTCAAGAGATGTGTTGAAACCTCCTGATTTTTGAAGGCCTGAAGAATTGGTTATATTGTATGAAGCGTTTTCTATACCTGTTGTCTGGTCTCTGTAGGATGCGTTTATCCAGAAGTTTTCTTTTACTGCTTTGTCCTGAGGGTAAACTGTGTTTATCTCCGGAGGTTTGTTGTCCGCTGTGAAGAAAGTTTCTGAACTGTTTGTGTTTCCTGCTCTGTCTACTGCGGTGAAAGAGATGTTGTAAAGGCCTTCTTCAAGGTTTTCTGTGTTGAGTGTGTAGTTAAGTTTCTGAGATATTATTTCTGTTGTACTGTTTGTTATTGAGGCTTCCGCAGTTACTTCCGTTAGAGAGTCTTTCCAGACGGCGGAGACGTTGGTTTTTCCTGAGATATTGGCGTTTTCAACCGGTTTTACCGGTTTCAGGCTTGGAGGTGTTTTGTCGACTGTAAAGGTTTTCTCTAGTTTTTTCCATTCGTCTTCAACGTATTCTACATGGAATTTAGCGGTGTGTACTCCTTCAGAGGCTTCCGTTGATGTGTTATAGAATTTTTTGGCAGTTGTGTTTTTCATTGAGTGATTGGTGTTTGAGTTTATTGAGAAAACCGCGGTTTCAACCGGCCTACCTGCTGTTAGGTTGAAGTCCGGGGTTTCGCTGTAGGTTTTATTTTTAGGGTATTCTATCGTCAGGTCCGGAGGATTCCTTACTTCTTCGCTTACGATCAGCGAATACGTTTGAGGGCTTTGAGGCAGGTTAGTCCCGTTTACCGTGATCTGCACTGTCCCCGAGTTGACTTCAGGGATATAAACCTGTTCAACATTGTTTGTATGATCCTCAGACTCTCTCGTGGCACCGGACCTACGTGTCGACCAGTTTATAGTCCATGGATAGTACCTATGCCCGGAACCATTCCTAACCACGAGATCCAGATCATTCACAAGGTAGGAACCCCAGTAATCGCTCCACACCAGAGTAAAATTAGCACTCTCCCCTCTAGAAATATTAAAGCTGTAGACATCCTTTCCACCCTGCGAAAGCCGGCCACGCCTCACAAGCCTCTCAGTAAAGGCCTTCTCAACATACTTTACCGTCCTGGAACTGTTAACCCTGCCCCATCCCGTATAATAATCCGGCCCTGTCAAGTTAACGTCTTCTGCATTATGTATAAGAAGGCCTTTCACTGTAGCAGGCTCCGGAAGCCTTCCATAGCTCTGATTAAATTTCTCTTGGACAAGCACTGCAGATCCAGAAACTGCGGGAGCCGCCATTGAAGTACCTGACTTTTCTTCATAATTATTTCCCGGAACAGTGGAGTTAACTGCGTAGCCGTTCGCCATGAGATCCGGCTTAATCCTGCCATCGTCTGTAGGACCCCATGAAGAGAAAAAGGCCGGGTCGCTGTTGTACTCTAAGGCACCTACAGTTATCACGTTTTTAGCTGTCGATGGATAAATAGTAGTGTTGAAGTTTGGCGTACATCTATCTCTTTCGTTTCCAGCGGCGAAAACTACAGTTATATCCTCGCTAACTCCTGAAGCATCGCCTCGAACTATTTTATCGTATAATTCAGACCAGCCGCTGTAATCGCCGTATATGTAAGTGAAGCTACAGTTCTCAGGCTTAAAGCCCCAGGAATTCTGAGAAACAACAGCGTTGTAATCAGTTAAGGCCTCATCTGTCTCACTGTAAAGTTCTGAACCATTATTAGGCCATTCATAGGTTAAAAGCCTGGAATCCGGTGCCATGCCTCTTAAACTGTAATCTATTTTTCCTCCTCCAAGAAGCGTTCCGGCAACATGAGTAGCGTGGTTATCTAGAGAACATTTTCCACAGGCCTCCCCTTTGTCCCCTACGATTCTTTTACCAGAATAGTTGAGATCGCTATGGCCTCCTGCCCAGCCTCCATCCCATACACCAGCCGTCAACCCGTCACCGGTTAATCCCAGGTCCGACTGAACTTTTTCAACACCTAAAACCTTTCTAGAAACATCATTCAGCTTAGAAGGATTTCTGACAGCTCCTGAAATTTTGGAGACTCCTTTAATCCGTGCAAGACTTTCTAATTCAGAACAGTTTGCCTCTAATATCCAGTAATTCTCTGAAAAACGTTTAACCCCATCAAACCTTCTGTTTATCTCCTGGCCAACTTTCTCCACATTCGAAAAGGCCTTTACGCTGACTAAAGAACTTTGATTTCTTTTTTCCAGAGAAGGACTTATCTTATTTGATGGCTTGAAATCTCTGATCGCCGATACTTTGCTGTTTGAGCTTAGCTGCCTTGGGCTAAACTCTGTGAGAGTTACCATCCACGCGTTTTCAGGCACGTAGGAATGGAAAATAACTCCTTTGCCTGAAAAACTTTGTCTAAACTCTTCAGAAGTAGGTGACTTAAACTGAAGCAGATAAACACCGTTTCTAGATCCTGGAGAGGGAGCGGAAAGATTTTCTCTGTCTTTCAAGACTTTTCCACTTTCCAAGCGTATGGGAGCTGCTGATACAGAAATGCAGAAAATTAAAAGAAGAGTTAGAACAGTTAGTAAACGTTTCAAGGATTTAACACCTCCAAATTATCTACTTTGAGAACTTTTTCATCTGAATTATTGATAAACCTGCCTTCAACCCGGTAATTTCTACCGGTTTGAGGCGTACAGTTCATTCTACAGTTATTCCCTGAACAGCCTTCAACTCCTTTACCAGTTATCCTTACTTTCGAACCATTAACCTTCAGCATTACATCCGCCCCACAGGTATTACAGCACGGGTTTTCATCTCCACAGTACATCATAGTACATAACTCCTGACCTCTCACCGCTTTACCTGTCCAGACAACCCTTCTACCTTCCTTCGAACTATTCAAATCCTCAGAACCATTTAAACTCCCAGAATCATTTTCAAGGCCTTCATCCTCTGTAAAAACGTTGTCTGCAGACTGTGATACAATGAAAGCTGCTGCAATAACTGTTAAAGTTAAGAGCAAGGTCTTCTGCATATATTTACTGAAATAGTTGGAGCAGGTTAAAGAGTTTGAGGGAAGAAACGGTCAGACTTCTTCGGGTTTCTCTCCCTCGAAGATAACTTTCTCCAGTTTATCCAGTAGAGGCCTTGGATTCTCTCTCTGGAAGATATTTCTTCCTACCGCGAGGCCATTTCCGCCGTTTTCAAGCGCCGAATACACATTTTTAAGGAATTCTGCATCTCCTTTCTTAGATCCGCCACTCATAACTGTTTTCATTGAGCCTGTAACGTTTTCAACTTTTTTCCAGCCTATACCTGTTCCCGGGTACTTGCATTTTACCATGTCTGCGCCAAGTTCAAGGCCTATCCTTGCTGCGTAAGATATTACTTCTGGATCAGTTGATCCTCCGTACTCCTGACTTCCCTCGATTCCATGGCCTCTAGGATACGCCCACATGATCACAGGGACGCCGTACTCTCTTGCAGCTTCCTGAACCTCTCTAAAATCTTTGAACATCTCTGCTTCATAGTCACTTCCCGCGTAAACCGTATAACCTACTGCGTCAGCCCCCAGCTCCTCCACAGCATACCCCACACTGCAGTTCTTAGGACTGTAAGAATCTTCAGGACTCCAGAGATTGGAGTTACCGTTAAGCTTCAGCACAAGGCCTGTTTCGTCACCCAAACTATCTGAGTACTTCTCAGCAAGGCCTTTCTGAACAGCCAAAGCAGTTACAGCACTGTGACCTGCTAACTCAAACAGATGAGCAGGGTCAGCGCTCTCCGGATTCTCCTGGAAATCCTTAGGACCATGCTCAAGGCCATGATCATAGGCCAGTATCAATGATTTTCCATCCTTCAAAACCGGAGAACCCTCAAAACCATCCATACTGTAGAATTAGGGTCGGCGGCTTAAAACCTGAACCCCTCGGATCACTCTCACTGCCCACCGAAAAAGCTATTCCATACCTCTGAAGGCCTCAACCCTTTCACTTACCTCCTCAGGAAGGTTTGAAGGCCTTGCCACAGTAGTTACTGCGGCTTCAACTGCTTCTAAGTATTTTCTTTCTACAGTAGATTCCACAAAGGCATCTCCCATAAGTCTGTACTTTAATCTAGAAACAACACTATCTGAAGATGGCCTTAACTCTTTTTTTATTTCTTCAATTTCTTCTCCCGGATTTTCTGCTTCTTTAAGATCTTTTAAATAGTCTGCGACCTCCATTCTTATCGCTATACCTAGTTCAGCTTTTTTACAAGTTACCGTGCTGAACCTCTCATATTCTCTGTTAAGAAATTCCTCATAAATATCTCTGTCAAACTCCTCATACCACTCAAGACCATCCTCCAAGCAACACTCAAAGCCGTTATCCACAGATGACAAACCAGAACCTGTATTTATATTTGTGCAGTTTAAGGCCTTCAGAAGGATTTAAGAGATACCGGTGTAAAGTAGGGGTTTATGGATTACACAGTAAAGCCTGAAGGCCATAAACTTAGAGAAGCGGATAATATTGTTGAGGGGGCGCTTGAGGCCTGTAAAGCAGTTGTAAGCAAAGAGAAAAGTGTTATAGTTTCTCTTGGTTGGACTGAAGATGGTTTTGTTAAGGAGGAGATGGGAGGTGTGACAGGTGAGACTCTTTCCTCTAGGAAGATGAATATCAGGTTTAACTCGACTGTTTCAGGCTGGAAGAAGAATCTGGAGGCAACGGTTGCTCACGAGTTTGCTCATACCTGGTTTCATGAGCAGAATAATACTTCTTGGGAGGGCATACAGTTTAACTGGCAGCAGGTGTTGATGGATTCTCATGCACAGCATTTTGCGGAGAAAGTGGTCCGTAACTACAGCGAGCCGATGAGCGATGCTGTAAGCAGGGAAGAGATGAGTGAGAAGTGGAGTAAGATCCGTGAAGTATGTAATAAAGAGCTTCAGGAAGGTCGGCAGCTTTTCTACGGAGGGGAAGAGTTCGAGACCTGGACAGGATACACTGCGGCCTACTTGATAGGGGAAAAACTCTTGGAAAGCCATGAACTTGAAGAGTTTCCAGAGTTGAAGAGAAGTGATGTTTTAGAGGCTGGAGACACAGTATTTGGATAATTGTTAGAATGCATGGTTAAATAGCTGGGAGAGAAAGATTTTTCTTATGAAAGCTGCGTTTATCGGCCGGTTTCAACCTTTCCACCTCGGCCATAAGAAAGTAGTTGAAAAGTACAGCAAAGAGTTTGAAGAGTTCTGTATCGTTATAGGAGGGTCAGAGAAGGATAGAGGCCAGAAAAACCCTTTAACCGGCGAGGAAAGAAAGAAGATAATAGAAAGCTGCCATCAAGATACTGAGATTTATTTGCTGCCAGATCATCCAAGCAATGATGTCTGGAGCGACAATCTGATAGAAAAAACAGGGTGTAACGCAGTTCTAACCCGTAATGACTACACAGAAAACGCTGTAAAAGAATCCTCAGACCTTGAAGTAATAAATCAAGAAGTCTTCCAACGTGAAATGTATTCTGGGACCGAAGTAAGACGCAGAATCCGGAGTGGAGAGGAATGGAGGTACCTGATACCGAACTGCGCACGAAACAGTGTAGAAAAACACTTGAAAAAGATCAAGAAAACCGGGCCTAACTACGAATTCAAACCTGGCTGGAAGAAAGAAAATATGCAGAACTAGCCTCTCCAGAGAACAACTTCGCCTCCGCTTACCCCATCTATCCCCACGCACCAACGTAAACTTCTCTCAACCTCGAATAAGCCAGGAAAGAAACCCCTACAAGAAACAGGAGAAAACCAGGGTTAGCCCAGTAATCCATTCCACCAAAGACTTCTGAAAACTGAGGTATCATCTGAACAGTAAGCCAGTTACCAACAAAAGTTAAAGACAGAGAAGCAGCACCGAAACCAGCAACCAAAAAGCCTGGTTTCTCCCAGCCCCAGTCAAGCCCCTCACCGATAAATGCGCTGGCAGAAATCACCACAAAGAACGCTTTAACCACTGAACCAAGCATCGCCTTCTCCAAGAAAAAAGAACTCAAGACAGACAGCATAGAACCGGTTCCAACAAGATAAGACACTCCAAGAAAACCTACAAGGCCTGAAAGAACCGAAACCAAGGCCTTCTCCACTTCAACAGTTTCAACACCTTTGAAAAAAGTATAAGCACCAGTAGTTAAAAGAAAAATACTTAAAGGAGTTAAAATAGAGCTTAACCAGATGAAAACGGTTGGCTGAGCCATTAAAAGATTTATAACAGACCGAACAGCAAATAGAACCGGGCTAAGCATCATTAAAGCAGCAAAAGTAAATCCAATACTCAAGGCCTCATCATCAACATCCGGACCCACAGACTTCACGAGGAAGTAAACAGCTCCAGGAAAAAATAGAAAACCTAGAAACATCAGGAAAGCGGAAAGACCTGGGAGGCCTGGAAGAGACCGCATCCAGTCCAGAGAAGCAGGCGTAACCACCAGATTCCCCAGAACCGTTGAGAGAACTGCCACAGCCCATATCTTTTTCGAAGACAAGTACTTGCTCAAGAACTCCCTAAACTCCATAGCAAAAACCTCCGTCCCAATTATTTAATTACCTCTGGAACTCTTTCCAGCAGATCTGTCGCCAACAAACCGTTACCGTACTCTTCCGCAGCCAGCTCACCTGCTTTCCCGTTTACCCTCGCAGCCTCTACAGCAGCCTCTTCAAGGCCTTCTCCCTGCGCAATCAAACCAGCTAGGATTCCTGTCAGGACGTCGCCGGTGCCGCCGACAGTCATGCCAGGATGGCCGACGTCTACTTCCTCAACACCGCTTTCAGAAAAAACCCTGTCAACCGCGCCCTTCACCAGGACAACGTTGCCCGTCTCCTCCACAAAATTCTCTACGGAGCCGT
>JBDGSI010000001.1:0-14361 GCA_042217615.1 Candidatus Nanohalobium sp. | reverse complement strand
ATATTCCAAAAGAGATCTCAGGTACAAACTATACTGTCCGTGTAGGGAACGAAACGTCTTATGTCGGCTGGAACGATAGAATGGCATCTGAATCTACTCTTTACCGTGGAAGAGTGGTAAAGTTTAACACAGATGATTCAAGAGTGTTCAAAATCCTGCATAACTCTTCAGGGGTGTACGTTGTAGATGGGTAAAGGCCAGACATTTCTAAGTGACTTTACAGTCAGTATGGCGGTTTTCAGCGTGATAGTGGTGGCTTTCTTCATTCCCTGGAACACAGTGATTGAAGCAAACTCAAGGTTCGACCAGGCGGAGGATATGAAGACACAGGTCCGCAGAACCTCTGTATTCCTTACAACAACGCCAGGATATCCTTCAGACTGGGAGAAAGATACAGTAAACGCAACTATACCAGGTTTTGCAACAGGCGAAAACATTCTATCCAGGAAGAAGATAGCAGAGTTTGCAAACATGAGTTACGACAACCAGACAGAGCTCTTACAGGCACAACACTACTACCTCACAATCATCAACGAAAAACCGGTTAAAATAAACGGCAGAAACGCCACATACGGCAAAAACCCTGCTAACACTTCCTACAACCCGGATACAGTGGTTACAGTAACCAGAGACATAGCAGTTAACGGCACAGAAGTTAAACCTGCAAAACTCAAGTACAGTATCTGGAGGGAAAGAAGATGAGAAAAGGCCTCTACTTCTCACTTGACGCAGTACTCGCCCTGACAGTAATGACAGCTTCAATGATTCTGGTTCTACAGGTCTCACAAAGTAATTCAAATAGTTTCCAGGCAGAAACATCAGAATTCAGACAGATCTCCTCCACAGGAAGAGACGCAATGAAACTAGCCGCCAACCAAGATGTTAACACGTTAAACGACTCGATGAAGAACTATCTAAGGCCTGAAATAGGTGAAGAAGCGATGAACAAGTCCATACTGAATGCTGTATCACTTCTATGGGCTAAGGAGAACTTCACCGCAGCTGAAAAACTGGCAAAGAACTACTTAGGCTCAAAAATACCTGAAGGCCTTGAGTACGCTGTAAACATTACGGAATCCGGCCGTACCTACAGTATTTACAGGTCAAAAAGGTTGAAGGGAGCTCCATCTGTTGTGACATCAACCTCTACCCTTGTATCCGGACATAAAATTGAGAGAAACCAGACAGGGATCAGAGCCAGGGCTTTACTTACGAAAGTAGATAAAAACGCGACGAAAAGAAGGTTCTTCGGAGGATTCGTAGGACAAGGCCTTCTAAGATATAACGTGTCGCTGAACAACCCTGATGAAGTGAAGAACTTTACATTGAGAGGAGATTTCTCAGGACCTTTCAATCTTTCAGTAAACGGTGTAGACGCCGGCAGCTATGGATACAGCCCAGAAAATCTTACCGTAGACTTCCACCAGGTCTGTACAGCAAAGGTGAATGTTTCAAGATGTGAGGCCTTCCAACCCGGAGACAATAACATTACCTTCAACTTTACAGGAGTAAACAAAAGCGTGAGAGGAGGAGTCCTTGAAATAGTATACAACAAGACGAAGAAGGTAAAGGCCTTGGGAGGAGACAGCATCGTTAAAAAGAAGAGGCTGCCAGGGATACACGGCATAATAAACTATTACGGCAGCTTCTATGTTCCAGGAGATTTCAACGGTATGAATGCTCGTTTACACGTTAATGCTTCTGACCAAAACCTGTTTATGCGGGTAGGGAATGTAACAGTCTACAATCAAAAGGTTGACGGCGAACAGGTTATTGAAATCGATAATGAAACGTTTGCAGACAGTTTTCAAAGCAGGATTATACAGTATCAGGATCTTCAGGGAACTGTACCTCTCAGGATAGGCATTGGAGATATATCGGAGATAGGAGGGTACAGAGAAGCTGTTGCAGACTCTGTGGCGGTTATGGATGTTTCAGGCAGTATGGACTGTAGCTGGGGGGAGAGCCCGCCGTGCAAGATTGATGAAGCTAAGAATGCTTCCAAAGAGTTTGTTGACATTATACTGAATGGTACTGGCAACAGAGCAGGATTTGTCAGCTACAGTGATGCTGTGGTCGATAATCATCCTCTTTCTACAGATAATGAATCTCTGAAAAACATGATAGAAAGTCAAACAGCAGGAGGAGCCACGTGCATAGGCTGCGGCATCCTGAATGCGACTGAGACACTTCTAGATCTCCAGAAAGAACGGAAAATTTCAAGAGGATCAACATGGCGGTACACTAACTCTTACCTTGACTCAAGGCCTCCAAACCAGGATGGAAGAAGCTGGAATGAACTGGGTTACGATGATTCAAGCTGGAGCCTGGGCACAGCAAGAATAGGATCTGATCCCTCTGCTTCAACAGTTCTAAGCAGTTATGAAGGCTCTGTCTACCTCAGAAAAGAGTTTAAACTGAACAATACTGCTTACTGGAACGGAACAGTCTACATAAACTCGAACGGCGCTGCAACAGTATACGTTAACGGCCAGTTAGTTCAGAACGATACTAAAAGGCATAGAGGAAGTTACTGGAACCGTGAACCTTCCTTTGATGAAGGCCTTCTTAGAAGAGGGAAAAATGTTGTCGCTGTCAAGTTGAAGAATGAGGAGAATGATTCGAAGCACTGGAAGAAGGATTCAAACACTGAGTGGGGTCAGGGCTCTTTCACAGGTACAGAGGCTGTTGATTCGAACTTGACACTGGAAAGAGTGTTTGGAACCGGTCAGGATGTGGATGCCTCGCAGTACTGCTCGGTTTCAGGAGGGTCTACATACTATGAATGGATTGAAAACGTGGCGGTACATGGTGTTGACAGGACTTCGGGTGATAACGGCGGCTACCTTGATGCCACTGACTCAGTTACCAATCCTTTGGTGCCTGGAAGAAGCTACAGGATAAACGTTACGTTCGGAGTCTCAGGAGGCTACACAGAATACGCTACAGTAGCTTTTGACTGGGATGGAGACAACAGTATCTCTGACGACTCAGTTGTTCAGATCGGTTCATGTACCGGCGACGGCTGCACAGTTACAACCACGTTTACAGTACCGGAGACAGCTTCAGAAGGCTCCACACTCATGAGGGTGATGGGAGAGTTTAACCAGTACCATATGGATCCATGCAGCAATCCTACCTACAACGAAATAGAAGACTACAGCGCCTTCGTGGACTCGCCATCCTACCAGAACGGTTCATATACGTCACAGCAGTTCACAGCACCTGAAACCGTGAACTGGTCAAAGGCCTATATAGATGCTGAAACAGGTGAAGACACGAGTATAGATGTGAACTTTACAGCAGGGACGGACTGGCACGATGAAATAAGCCAGGTACCTAACTCTGACACTTTAAGGTATAAGGCATTCCTTAACACTACCAATGAATCCAAGACTCCTAGA
This sequence comes from Candidatus Nanohalobium sp., assembly GCA_042217615.1. GTDB lineage: Archaea > Nanohalarchaeota > Nanosalinia > Nanosalinales > Nanosalinaceae > JBDGSM01. The sequence continues at coordinate 10,957 of JBDGSI010000001.1, read as the reverse complement.
GTGGACAGTATAGATGTTTCTTACCTGGCTGATTCCAGGGCTTCTTTCGATCTGGAACTGAATTTGACGGAGGAGAGAAGAAGGTCTATGATAGTGATGAGCGATGGAGCCGCCAATGTAGAGACCTCGATGACTAATGTACCGGATCATAATGGTGATGGAGTGGTTGATGCAAGCGATCATGCTATAGAGGCTGCTTGCAGAGCCAACCAGAATCATAACGTGACTGTCTACACCGTAGGATTTGGCTCGGATGCAGATACTGAAACATTGAATCAGACAGCAATATGTGGGGGAGGCGAGTACTATCACGCAGCTGAGACAGAGTTGAAAGCAGTTTTCGAGAATATAAGTGAGAGAATACTTGCAGCCAGTTACGTAGGTCAGACAGTGGAGAAAGGCGATGACACTCCTGAAAGCCATCTGTACGCTGACTCATACATCGACATCAATTACTCTGATAGAGAAGGCCTTGAGTACGGAAAGATTAATTTGAAGATGACTTCGGAGACGTTTGGCGGCAAAGTTGAGTCTCCTAAAGAGGAGGAGATTGAGATACCTAACGGGACGGCGTTCGCTGTTCCTGAAGGTACTGAGGTTGAAGAAGCCAAGGTTTCATCTTACTCGGGAAATAAATGGACTTATCTTGTAAAGCTGAACAGTACAGGCAGCTACGAAACTGTATTCAACCTGATGAATTACGGTACAAACTTCCAGGATATTGGAGACCCGTTCAAGGTAGGCCTTCCTGAAGGAAAGACAAGGGTAGGGGTGAACGAAGTCAAAGTTGATACAGCGATCGATCCCAGGGAAACAACAGGAGGCAGTCCTGACAACAGGGTTTTCTACACGCTCCAGTTCAGCAACTCAGTAGGCTACGGAGCACTGTTCAACACTACGGAACGCGCACAGCAGGATGCAAGGAAAAGACTGGAACAGAAACTGGACTTCGACGGCGACGGAGAACCGATAGTAGACTTCTCCAGCGACGACTTCAGCTACAACTCCGAACTACTTGGAAACGAACCCTACCTCTGGGGACCGGCAAACGTCAAACTGGTGATATGGAGAGATGAGTAAAGGCCTTGTCTACACCACGTTCGCAATCACTGCAACCAGCCTGCTCATCCTGCTGATCACGGTTACCGCAGTCGACTCCAACTACACGTCAGATGCCAACCCTTACAGGATAGGCCAGGCCTCTTTCTACCATCAGAACGTGGAGGAGGATCTTCGGAGAGCCTACCGAATCGCATTCCAGAGAGGTGCCTCGGGTACGGTAAACTACATAATAGAGACAGGGAACGAAACCGATAGACCTGTAGAAGCTCTCAGAAACGCGACAGTAAACGGTACTATAAACGGCTACAGACTCAACAACACTGAAAACGCCACATTGAAAGACTGGAACCAGAGGGTTAAACAGGCAGCATCAAACTCGCGGTACTACCTCTCAATAAACTACACCAGCCTCAACGTAGAAGACAACTACACCAGACTTCAGACCCGGATGCAAGCACGGATAATACTCAAAGACCCTGTAACCCTGGCAGAATTCAACAGAACCCGAGAATACAGTCAGAGAATCTCGGTAAAAGGCCTTGAAGACCCGATGCTGCTGCTCAGATCACAGGGCCGGTACGTCAACAAATACAAACCATGCAAAATATCTTACGTAGCTGAGCACAGATTCACAGGCCTGGAATACAACCAGGGCACGACCTACGGAGAACCAGAAATAGTTACAGACGACAACGCAGACCTGGGGAGCATAGACAATGCCAGCACCAAAATACTTATCACAGACAACGCCACGCCTTACACAATCAACAACCTCAACAGCTTTGCCGGAATAATCTCGGAGCAAGGCCTTCCAGGCACATCAGCAGACTACAGCACAAAATACATTTACAACGCCGACACAGGAACGGTAAACAGCTTCGACACAGACACACGGGTAATCATGTACGACGACGAGGCCTGGAACTCCAATATCAGAAAAATAGTGAACTCCGGCTGCTACCTTAACTCCACAGTCTCCGATCCCGGTCCCGGCTTCCTGGAAAGAATGCAGAACAGGCTTCAAGCATCTGCAGGCGAGGCAAAAGGCCTTGAAACACTTGTGGACAAACAGGAAATACCTTCCCAGATCAGGGTGGAGGACGAATCCAATGTAGGTTACAAATACTTCAGACCGGGGCAGAACACTGAGAAAATAGCAGGGGTGACAGGAGACAGAAGATACAGCTCCGGCAGAGAATACAGGCCTAACTTCCGACTTGACCAGCAACACATCCAGGAATGGGGGTTAGAAGACCTTTCCTACCAGTAAGACAAGTCTGCTTCTTTCAGAGTCTTCTTAAAGAAGGTAAGAAAGAGAGGAAAGAGAAAAATAAAAATGGGAAATCGTCAGCCAATTTACTTGAATTCGAATGCGCCAGTGATAGTTCCTGTAGCTGCTTGATTCTCGATGCCGCCTATTTGGTCGTAGGTGACATTTATATTGAACGTGTTACATCCGTTAGCGGATCCAAACTGACCTCCTGAGCCAATAGTTACTGTCTTTGAGCTTCCTACGTTAATCTGTACAGAAGATCCTAGGCTTGCAGTTTGTGCTCCTTCTTGACTGGAGATTGTTACTTCAGTTACGTTTACTGGGTCTGCTTGCATGTTTCTTAGCTCTACAGACATCTGTCCGTCGGTTGCAACTCCGAAGGATGCAATGCTGACTCCTCCGGTCATCGAACTGGCTTTCTGGCACTGACCCTGGACGGTTGCAAAGATTGCTCCTCCTACGATCGCTACTACGAGAAGCATCCATCCGTAGGTCATCAGGTATTCGATTGCTGACTGACCTTTTCGTGCCTTGACTGTGTCGAAATTTGTGTTCATAACTGGTTTTTCACCCAATTCAAGAACTAATTGATTGGAGTCTTATAAAAAACCTTTGAGTGTTGAAGGCCTTATCTGCAGGTGGAAAGGCCTTTCGGACTTTTCTGTACTTACCTAGGGGTTATCCTCCGCCCATTGCTCCGGCGATCCCTGTCTTCACTCCGATGAAGAGCAGTATGCTTATTATTACGAATACCGGTATGTACTTGATTCCCTGTTTGATGTTGCCGTTGCTGATTTCTGAGATGATCAGGGCGGCGAAGACGTTGATGGATATAATCGCCATCAGTGCAAACTGCTCAAACAGGGCGATGTCCACGCTTGGCGCGGAGAAGGACATGCTGAAACCGATCTGGCTGCCTGCCTTTGATGCTGTCTGGCCTCCCATGTCTGCGCTTTTCCACATGTTTGTCGTCTTCTTCGCCATGTAGGTACTTATTGAGAAAAGGATCGGTGCTCCTCCGACAGCCGCCATCATAATAAATATCATGTACATCCTGATGCTGGACTTGATCTCATCTCTTATCTCCAGAGAGTTCCTTATATCGTCTGCTGACGAGTCAAGAAGCGCTGCAGTATCTCCTCCTGACTTAAGACCGTCTCTCAACAGTTTCAAGGTTTCCTGGAAAAGCTCTGACTTAACACGGTCCTCAAGATCTTTCAAGGCCTTTTCTACAGGTACTCCTCCATACACTTCCATCGCAGTGCTTCGCAGTTCGTCGGCTAGCGGCCCGAACTCGTCTCTTGCGGACAGCAGTAAGGCCTTCTCCATTGTATGCCCTGATTTGATGTTGGCGGAGACCAGTCTCATGGCGTCAGGAAGAATTTTCTCCATCTCTTTTTTCCTGCTCTCTGCTTTGATCGAGATGTACATGTAAGGAGTAGCTGCTCCTACTGCTATTGAGGAGATAAGCGCTGCAGGAGCTCTTGCAACCATAGGGAACGGAGCAAAGTACAGTATGCCTGCCAGGGTTGCGATAAAACCTGCAGTCATTCCTGCAACAGTTATCTTCTCCACTTCATCACTCATTGCGGCGTACAAGGCCTCCTGCTCTATCTTGCTCTTCAGACGTTCAGGAAGCAGCTCGTAAACATGTTTTACCTTGGTTGTACCTCCTTCAAACTCTCTTTCCTGTTCCTCGTCTTCATTCTCTGCTTCTTCATTTTCTCCCTCCTCCTCTTCCTCTTCTTGTTCTCCTATTTCTCCTGGCAGAAGCTGTATGATTTTCTTTTTAGGATTCAAGCCGCTTTCACCTCAGGCCTTTTGGACTTAACAAGGTTTAGGAAGAACAGCTGGAAAAGGGTAAGGCCTGCCAGCATCCCGTAGAACATGTTGGGTCCGAGCGGCAGGTCGATGAATGAGGACATTACGATCATCAGGGTGACTCCAAGGCTTGGGAAGATGACTGCAAGCATCAAGTACATCAGGATGAACGGGTTGAGATCCTCTCCGTACTTTTTAACCTCCAGCTTCTGCTCCTCCACCATTGTATCTACCAGGGAGTCCAGTGTACCTGTGAGATCAGCTCCTGACTTCAAAGCATTGATCATCTGCCATATAGCCCTCCGGTACATAATACTGGGGTTCCTGGCTATAGAAGCCTCCAAGGCCTCAATCTGCGATTTACCTCCCTGGATATCAGTGACTATCCTGTTGAACTCGTTTGAGGCCTCTCCATAGTCGTAGGATGCGTCAACCATTGCTTCATAGAGTGAGATACCTGAGCTTACTTCGATAAGCATGTGGCGGAGTGCGTAAGGCAGGTATTTCTCCAGTTCACGTGATATCCTGTTGGCTTTAACCCGTGGCTGGTAGGCAAATGTTAGAAACAGTAAAGGAGTCATTAAAGGGAAAAGGCCTGCTCCTATCTTCATTATAAGGCTTTTATCCATTATGAATCCTGCTATTCCTGCTGATGCGCTTAGAGAGACGCCTATCTGAAGTGCGCGGGCTATGCAGGATGCGATGTATGTGTCAGGGTCTACCTCCATTCTGGCTCCTCTCAAGTCTTTCTCTATACTGGGTACTAGAACTGCTGCTCTCTCCGCCAGTGGAAGGAAATACTTCAGATATTTTTCAGAAACCGTTACATCCATCCCGACATTAAAACATAGACGGATTTCCGAAATAAAAAACAGTCAGTTACACGATTAAAGTCCGGTCAATCCTTCCAACCTCGGGACCGGTAGTGCTTTCACCGGTTAAAATACCTTTATCCGTTGCCAGAAGCCCTGAACCGATGAAGGGAGAACCCATTTCCACAGTACCGATATCCACACGTTCCACATTCAAGGCCTTCTTCACGGTCTCAGCATCATCCTCATCTGCCTCCCTGTGAATAAGAACGCCTTTAGAATTGGCCTCTCCGCATACCCCAGGGTTTTTGACCCCTGCAATCCTGGCCACAGTCACAGGAACATCCAAGGCCTCCTCTATAACATCTTTCTCGGACTCAATCTTCTCACTGATGACAGCTCCTTTATCATTAGCCAGTACAAGGTTTCCTAAAGCATTGTCTCGTGTATCAAGCTCTGCAAACTCTATACTGGCTTTCCGAAGATTATCCTTCTCTCTATCGGTTACCTCACTTGGAACAAGCAGGCAGTTAGAGTTTCCGGCAGTGAAAAGGCCTACAAGACGCGTCCTATTGACAAAAGTCTCTACAGAGTCTACATCAAAAACGCTCTTCCTGTTATCCTTGAACTCTGGTGGGAAGACAGCGTATTCATTAGTAACGGTTGCGTAAAATCCTGTGCTGCTGTTCCCCAGATAGTCATATCTTTTAATCTCCATAAAAAACCGTGACCTCTCCGCCAAGAAAAAATTCAGGCAGAAAACTGCCTATCTGCTGCTTGAAGAAGGCCTTTACTCGTCAAGGCTGCTTCTTCTCCAGTGCCTGCTGCTTCTAGGCTTGATAGACTTCTTTGAAGCCTTGTCAAGGCCGTAGGCCTTGAGGGATACCCAGCGAGGCGCAGATTTTGCTGTATTTGCGGCTTTGGCAAGCCTTTTCTTTAATCCTTTGGACTTGTTGGAACTCATTAATTTTTTCACACTCCTTGTTTTTGGAAACAGTATTTTTTATCTGCGAAACTTTATATCGGTTTTATCTCCTTCCTCCTGAATCGATCTCAGGATATTCTTCAACTGGCCGTCATCCAGTTTATCAATCTGGCCTGCTCTTCCAAGCCGGGCTACCTGTGCTTCAACGGCTGAGGCCTTCTCCGGGTCTGCCGCCCTGATGTTTGCAAGCCGGGACCGTGCTTCTTTTGTAAGGTACTGGGAGGCCAGCTGCTTTATCTGATCTTTCCTATCCTCTTCCTGACTTTCTCTTTCACTGAGCTCTTCTTTCTTCTGCTCCCGAAGCTTCTCAAGCTCTTCTTCATCAGGCAAGCTTTTCCACCTCAAGGAAGGGATCGAAGTCCATCTATTCTAACTCTTCGGACTTCTCATCCAAGAAGCTTTTCCCTTTATCAGTGATCTTACGGCCTTCACCTTCTTCTTCCTCTACAAGGCCTTCTTCTTCAAGCTTCTGTAATACGGTTCTGATAACTTTTCCTGAGGCCTTTCCATGATGGTTTGGACCGTGGCCGCTTCCTCTCTTACCTCCGTAAATCGTTCGGAGACGGGAAACACCTAGAGGTCCATCCATGTATATTTTGCGCAGGACTGCAGCAGCTCTGATATGGTACCAGTTCTCCTGTTCTGGAGGCTTCTCCTTATGAACCCCGGTCTTCACATATTCCGACCAGTCAGGAGTTTCAATATCATCCTCCAAATCCTCCGCAGCAGCCTCAATCAAAGGCTCAGCTCTAACATCATAAACATTCGTCATACACACCCAAAAACTGGTCAAAAACTTTTAAATGAACGTAACTGAAGAAATCCGGGTTAACCTTCAACATCCATAACCATTTCAAGGCCTCCAACCTCCTCAGACAACAGGTTGTAGAAATAACCGTATACAACTCCTGCGAAAAACCCTACACCAGCGTACACAAAGCCGGCTACCAGCGAAAAACCCAATGTCTGGAAAACACCTAAAACCATGGAACCAAAGCCGCTGCTACTTAGAAACACGGCAACAGGGAAATACAGCAGACCAGAGGCAAAACCAAACAAAGCCGCAAAACCAGCAGCCAGCTTCCCAAACGAAAAAAGCTCCAAACGCTTAACCTCATACTCCTGCAAAGTCATTACAACAAAAAATAGGAACAGGGCCTTAAAAAACAAGGTAAAAAAGAGAAAAAATTCTAGCCGAGGAACTCAGGTCTCAGCTTCTTCTCCTCGACCTCTTCTCTCAAGGCCTCTCTGAACTCTTCCACACCTACATCATCCTCCTCACGTTCTTCTCTATCCCTTACTGAGAGGTTTTCGGCTTCCTCTTCATTATCTCCTAGGATCAGCATGTAGGGCACGTTGTCATCATGTGCCGCCTGGATCTTCTTCCCGACAGTCCAGCTTCTATCCTCAATCTCAACCCTGAAGTCGGAGAGTTCTTCCTGGATCTTCTCAGCATATTCCTTGTTTTCATCCGTTACCGGCAGGATTCTGACCTGTTCAGGTGCGAGCCAGGTTGGGAAGTCTCCTGCGAAGTGTTCGATCATGACTCCCATGAAACGTTCGATGCTTCCAAGGATCGCGCGGTGGATCATGACCGGGTAGTGTTCCTCGTTGTCCTCTCCCTGGTACTTCAGTCCGTAGTTCCGCGGGATGACGAAGTCGAGCTGTACTGTTCCAAGCTGCCACTCTCTTCCGATCGCGTCCTCGACCTCTACACCGATCTTCGGTCCGTAGAACGCGCCTTCTTCCGGCTTGACCTCGTAGTCGCCGACTACCTCGTCCATAGCGTTCTCAAGAGAGGCCTCCGCCTCTTCCCAGAGCTCGTCCGGTCCCTGAGCCTTCGGAGGCTTGGTCTCCATTATGAAGTTGACGTCGAAGCCGAACTCATCATACATCTCGATGATCTTCTCAAGATGTGCTTTGATCTCTTCCTCAATCTGATCCTTCCTGATATACGCGTGGCCATCGTCCTGAGTCAAAACCCGGACTCTTAGAAGGCCTGAAAGCTCTCCGCTCTGTTCGTTCCTGTTGACAGTTCCGAATTCAGACAGCTTGATAGGGAGGTCCTTGTAGCTACGTGTGTTCGAGTCGAAGATATGGCTGTGGTTGGCGCAGTTCATTGGCTTCAAGCCGTATTCCTCGTCGTTCTGCTCCCAGGCAAACATCTCGCCATCCTCCTTGAAGGCCTCATAGTGCCCGGTCTTCTTCCAGAGATCTGCTTTATTCAGCTCAGGTGTCCAGACCTCTTCGTAGCCAAGCTCCTCGTTCTTCTCTCTTATGTATTCTTCGAGCTCTCTTCTGATGATCATCCCGGCTCTGTGGTAATGCGGTGCTCCAGGAGCGTGTTCCGGAACAGAGAACAGATCCATCTGCTGGCCGATCCTGCGGTGATCACGTTTCTCTGCCTCTCTGCGTTTCTCCATGAACTCTTCCAGTTCTTCCTCGGTTGGGAACGCAGTACCATAAACGCGGGTGAGCATCTCGTTTTCTTCATCGCCTCTCCAGTAGGCGCCTGCGATCTCGAGAAGTGCGAAGCCACCGATTTCTCCGGTTGAGGAGACGTGTGGGCCTTTACAGAGATCCTTGAACTCTCCCTGGGTGTAGAATGACACCTTGTCTTCCGTGGTGTCTCCAGAAGATCCTTGATCTTCGGCTGCGGCTTCTTCCTCGAGGATCTGTCTCTTGTATTCGTTTTCCTCGAAGAACTCCTCTGCTTCTTCTCTGTCAAGCATCTCCCGCTCTATACGGAGGTCTTCCTCAACGATATTCTCCATCTCTTCCTCTATCTCTTCGAAGTCCTCCTGTTCGATCTCGAGGCCTTCGATGTCGTAGTAGAATCCTTCGTCGGTCCACGGCCCGATCGTAAGCTTCACCTGGTCTCCGTAAATCCTTTTCAAGGCCTGTGCGAAGACGTGCGCCGCTGAATGTCTTAGGACTTCGATGTATTCATCGCTCTGATCTGTCACGATCTCTAATTGGTCGCCGTCGCTGACTTCTTCCTCTTTGGCTGCGAGTTCGCCGTTTATTTTTCCGGCGACTGTGTCGTCTCCGAGGCCTTCGCCGATTTTATAGGCGACGTCTTCTACTGTGCTGTTTTCCTCTACTTCCATCTTCGAGCCGTCCGGTAGTTCTACTTCTATCATCCTAAAGTTTCACCTTGTGAAGGCCTTCTGCCTTCCATGAGCTGTGTAGAAAAGATTTTGAGCAGCCAGAGTTAAGACTGGCGTGGTTGGGAAAATGCGTTGCGTGGTGAGGTCTTTCTAGACCTGCCGGTAAAACGTCCACCTTTCATTGGTATATGGTTTTTTCAGTGCTAGTTTTAAGTCAGTTTATGTTTTCCTTGACTGCTTTTGCTGAGCTAAGGTTGTAGTTTAGTGAGGTCATTCCAAGATATCCTATGATTATGCCGAGCCAGTAGGTGGATGCTCTGTAAAGTATTGCTGCTATCAGCGCTGTTGCGAACTCAATGTTGATGAAAAGCATTATTAATCCGGCCATAACTGCTTCAAATGTTCCTGCGCCGCCCGGTGTTATGGAGAAGTTTGCTAGTGCGGAGAGAGGGATTAGAAGCATTAGGTGGACGAAACTCATTTCTATTCCCAGGGATAGTAAGACGCCGTAGAATGCTGCCATTTTCATGAGGAAGGATAGATGGGCGATTCCAAGTGATATGAGTACTGCTGAAGGGTTTTCGCCGACTGTTTTGAAGGTTTTCTCTATGTTTTCCAGTTTTGACTCCAGTTTTTCGACAAGGTGTTCTCCGATCCCTGTGATCTCTGTCATTTTCTCGAAAATAGTTAGGACTGTTTTCTCCAGGCTTCCGTTTCTGTACCAGCCTATGTAGATCATTGTTACGCCGAAGAGCAGCAGGGAAAATGTTACTGCTGACATATGGGTTAACTTGCTTGAGACGTCTCCGGTAAACGCAAGGTAGGAGTATCCTGTTAACACGAAAGTTGTTAATGGTATTAAGGCGATCAGGTCAGCGGACATCACCGTTGCCAGTGATTTTTCGTAGGATGTATCCGAGCGACTGGAGATAAGGTAGGCCATGAAAGGCTGTCCTCCGAACTGCCCGAAAGGCGTCACCGAGTTCAGAAACTGGCCGGCGGAGAACAGTTGAACAGTTCTACTATAACTACATTTTATGTTGGAGATGCTGAAAAAGTTGTACCAGTTTGCAGACCAGACAAGGAAGACACTAGCCCCTGCCAACCCAGAGAATAAGAGGTAAACCGGTTCTGCCTGACTTAAAGCATCCATAATCTTGTCAAACTCGGCCATACGGGTAAGAAAAGCAAATATGACGGTGCTTAAACCAAACCAGAGAAGGCTTTTAACTCTCTCAGACTTTACTGGCAGCTGCATAGATTACAACTTCTCAAGAGATTCTTTTTAACCAATTCCAAGTCAACCCTCTAATCCAATTACGAAACTGGCTGCAGCCATTCCTCCTATCAAGATACTTGAGATCGCCATCCAGAAGATCAGCGGCCATATAGCAGCTATAAGCGCCTTACCGGTCTTTATCTCGTGGAGGGTTTCAAGGCCTTTTGTTTGAAGATATATGTTGTACGGTACTGCCAGAATGTTAATTCCGGGAATCCATCTCCAAGTCATAATTGCTGTTGTAGGATAAGCTACTGCATTGTAGGTCTTATTAAAGTCTTTCTCACCGAGAAAGAGAACTGCTAGGTGTACTAAGCCAGCCTGAAACATTGTATCGGCTAGAACGAAGAGAGGCAGGACTATCAAGGCTGCTACAGCGATAAAAAACACTGAGAGAGGTGGCACTCCATGGGTTGTCAGGCCGAGTAAAACTGCTATTAGGGATAAAAGGCCTCCGAAAAGCAGCCCCATCTTTGCGGCGAATTTCGCCGGTTCAGCTACTCCATCGCCTTTAACTTCTTCGAAAAACTTGTCTGGTGAAAAATGCACGTCCGATACTTTACTCCAGAATCCTGACATAGAACTGGTTTACCGAGAGGAAGGCTTTAAATGTTC